>JBIKWC010000018.1:0-56536 GCA_044356535.1 Myxococcota bacterium | reverse complement strand
TTCCTGCTCGGCACCGGGATGCTCGTGAAGGGCACCACCCAGAAGCGGAAGCACCGCGAGGCGCTCCTGTCCGCCATCAACGCCGCGGAGTGACCCCGGTGTGGCGGCGGGGTCGCCACCGGGTGAACGAAGCCTCCGGAGGTCCCGTGTCGTTTCCACTGCCGAGCCAGCTGCAGACCGTCGACGACCTGGCTGGCGCGCTCGACGCCGCGAGCCACGACGCGCGGGTGGCCTGGGTCCACTCGCTCGGCCGGTCCGAGCAATACGCGTTGTTCGCGTTGTGCGCCGGGCGTCCGGTCGGGCTCGGGCAGCTGGTGTCCGAACCCGGGCGCGTTGTTCGCCATTACGGCAGGAATGGCCTGCCGTTGTACAACCGCTTCGAGAAGCGGTTCGTTCGGCTCCCCGACGGCACGGTGGGCGGGTTCAACCACAACGACTTCGGCGTCCTGGCCTCGTTCGTGACGGGTCCGGGTCACTACGTGTCCTACGAAGCGCCCGACGGGTCCGGCGAGGTCTGGGTGGACTACCGGCGGATCCCCGCCCACCAGCACCCCGACTTCCCGCCGCTGCGCTCCAACGAGGTCGGCCTGCCCGCGCTCGTGTTCGGCGACATGGTCGACGTGCTCCGGCGCGTCAGCCGCCACGTCACCATCGGCGACAGCTTCAAGGCGAAGTATCCCCGGGAAGACAAGGCGCCGTTCCTGGCGTGGGTCGGAGCCACGTTCTTCCCCACGGCTCCGTTCGTGTTGTGCCAGGAGCCGCAATGACGCCGCCCCCCATCCGCAAGGTCGTCGTCCACCCCGATGGTGCGGTGGTGCACCGCGAGGGGTTCCTGGAGGCCGTCGGTGGTCGGGTGTCGATCGAGGCGCTGCCGTACCTGCTCGATCCGACGTCGGTGCGGGTGGAGGCCGTGGGCGTGGGCGAGGTGGAGGTCGACCTCGATCCCGCGTCTCTCACCCCTCCGGAGCGCCCCGCGCTGCTGGCTTCGCTCGAGGAGGCCGCGGACGCCCTCCGCCGCCTGCAGGCGGAGCTCGACGGGCTCCGGACCGAGCGCGCGTTCCTGGTCCGCCTCGTCCCCGGGTTCACCGACGACCCGGATCGGGCGCGCCCCACGGCGACCACCCTCGCCGGCTGGGGGCGCGCAGACGACGTGGTGGACGAACACGTGGCCGCGCTCGACGCCCACCTGGCGGAGCGAACGCGCGCGCTCCGGGACGCGACGGAGGCACACGCGGCCCTCGCCTCCCGCGTGGCGGAGGAGAGCGGGGAGGGTGCGTGGCGCCACTTCCGCCCCACCCGACGGGTCCGGGCGCGCGTCGCGACCGACGGTACGACCCACGTGTCCGTGTCGTACGTCGTGCCGGGCGCGGCCTGGTCGCCCGCCTACGTCCTCGATGCCGATCCGGCCCTGACCCGGGGGACCTTCGCGCTGCGCGCGCTCGTCGTGCAGGCCACCGGGGAGGACTGGTCGGAGGTGGCGTTGGCCCTCTCGACCGCGCCCGTGGGCCGCCGGGTGGACCTCCCCGTCCTGCGCTCCCTCCGGCTGTCGAGCCGCCAGGAGAAGCCACCACCGGCGTTCCGCGACCTCCCCGCGGGCCTCGATGCCCTGTTCCCGCCGGCCCTCGCTCCCGCCGAGGTCCCCGAGCCTGCGCCCCTGGACCTGGCGTCGGAGCTGCTGGACGACGCGCCCTTGGAGGCCGAGCTCGATGCAGCCCCGGCGGCGGCACCCCAGGTTCGTTCGCGAGCGGCGGCCCCACCCGCGCCCCCGCAGCCGATGATGCGCCCCTCGGCAGCGGCCCGGTCCAAGTCGTCCGCGAGCCTCGTGGGCGCGGTGGGTGGCGCCCTCGGCGCGGTGTTCGGCGGCGCGATGGAGGAGGCCGGGCCAGCGCGCCAGCAGGCTGCCACGGCGGCGGAGCCGAGGGACGTCGGCCTCGTCGTCGACGAGCTCGACTACGGCCAGTTCCGGCTCGCTGGCGGGGACGCGCCGGCCCAGCGGCGGGGGCGGCTGCTGCGGGAGACCGAGGTCGAGCGCGTCCGGGCGCTGGCTCCCTCCTCCACCGAACGGTTCGTGGCGCGCGCCCGCGCGCTGGAGGCGGGTAGCGCACACGTCGCGGCGGTGGCGTGGCCCCCACACCACGTGTTGGCGGGCCCGATCCAGGGCAACGATCGCGTGTTCCCCGTCGACGGCCGCGTGGACCTCCCTGCCGACGGGCACCTGCACAGCGTCGCGGTGAGCGCGTGGCCCGCTGCGCTCTCGGTCTCGTACCGGGCCGTTCCCCGGCACGACCCCCGCTCCTTCCGCCTCGTCGAGGTGCGGCTCGAGGGCGCGCAGGGCTCGCTGCTCCCGGGTCCCGTCGACGTGCTGGTGGGTGGCCGGCTCGAGCTCTCCACCCCATGGACGGGCTCTGCGGGGCGGGGCCAGCTCCGGATCGGCCTGGGCGCGGAGGACCGCCTGCGCGTGGTGCGCAACGTCCGGTACAAGGAGGAGTCCGCCGGCATCTTCGGCGGAAGCCGCCGGCTGCTCACCCACGTGGAGGTCCAGGTGGCCTCCGGCCTGCCGGTCCCCGTGCGACTCGAGGTCGTGGAGCGGATCCCGGTGCCGGCCGACAAGGAGACCCTCACGGTCGAGCTCACCGAGGCGTCGCCGGTCGCCGAGGTGTGGAGAGGCGAGGTGGACGGACCCGTGCTGAAGGGAGCGCGCGTCCAGCGCCTCGACGTGCCGCCGGGGGGCGAGGCGCGGGCCGTGTTGGGCTACGCCGTGACCCTCGGTGCGAAGGACGAGCTCGTCGGTGGAGATCGCCGTGGCTGAACCTGCATCGGTGGTGGCGTCTCTCTCCGCCGAGGCGGTGCCCAGCACCGTCACCGACGTGACCCTGTACGAGGATCGGGCGAGCGTGACCCGGTCCTTCGAGGTCCGCGAAGGCCGGCAGCGGATCGTGCTGGGCCCGCTCTCGCCGCTGGTGTCGGAGCGCCGGTTGTCGTTCCCGTCCGGGAACCTGCTGGTCGAGGACGCCCGCGTGGTCCGGGAGCAGGTGTCTCGCCGGGCGGCCGATCCGGCGGCCTGGACCGCGCTCGTCCACGCGGTCGAGCTGGCCGAAGCAGCGGCGGTGGTCGCCCGTCAGGCGACGGGGCGCGCACGGGAGCGCCAGCACCGGACCCACGTCGCCTGTGAAGCTGCGCTGCAGGCCACCCCGCGCGCGTTCGTGGAGGAGGCCGAGCCCGGCCGGTGGGTTTCGGGGGTCGCGGCGCTGGCCTCGCGGGCGACCGCGGCGCGGGTGGCCACGGCGGAGGCGGAGCGCCTGGAGGCGCGCGCCGACGAGGAGGTCGCCCGGCGGCGCGACGACCTCGACGTGTTGCGTTCGGGACGCCCCGTGTCTCGCGCGTGGCTGGTGCTGCAGGTGGTGGCCACCGGGGTCCGCGCCGAGGTGCGGTACGTGGTCCCGTGCGCCGTGTGGAGGCCCGCCCATGCAGCGGCCGTCGACACCGCGACGAACCGCATCTCCTGGGAGCTGCGCGCCGTGTGCTGGAACAGCACCGGTGAGGACTGGAGCGGGGTCACGCTCGCTTGCTCGACGGCGCGCCCCGGAGACCTCGGTAGCCCGCCCCCGCTGGCGGACGACGTCGTCCGCAGCCGGCGCCGCGCCACCGAGATCGTGGTCGAGGCCCGGGACGAGGAGGTGTTCGTGGCCCGCGCGGCGGGGGCGCGGCGGACGGCCGAGCTCCCGGGCGTGGACGACGGCGGGGAGCCCAGGTCGTACCGGGCGGACGGAAAGGTCGATCTCCCGTCGACGGGATCTCCGGTGGTGCTGCCGGTGGATCGGTTCACGGCCGACGCTGCGTTGTCCTGGGTCGCGTGCCCCGAGCTCGGGGGGGTGGCCGTCCGACGCTGTGTCGCCCGGAACGTCTCGCCGCGGCCCCTGCTCGCAGGTCCCGTCGACCTCACCCGCGACGGCACCTGGGTGGGCCGTGGTCGGATCGATCTGGTGGGCGCCGGTGAGCCCGTGGTGGTGGGCCTCGGCTCCCTCGACGGCCTGCGCCTGACCCGCCGCGTGGACCACAAGCTCGACACCACGATGCTCTCCGGTCGGCAGCTGCGGACGTTCTCGGTGGAGATCCGGGTCGCGCACCTCGGGGATGCGCCGTGCCGCCTGCGGGTGGACGAACGGATCCCGGTCAGCGAGCTGAAGGAGGTCACCGTGTCGCCGCCCAAGGCAGAGCCGGCGCTGGACGGTCCGGTGGACCGCGACGGCTTCGTGCGCTGGACGCTCGAGCTGTTCCCGGGCGACGTGCGCACAGTGACCCTCGAGTACACCGTCGACGCGGCGTCTCACGTCACCTTGCCGTTCCCCTGACGATCGTCGGCCTCCGCCGCGCGGTAGGATCGCCGCTCGAGGTGACCATGGACCGTCCCCACCTCCGTCCGCGGGTCTCCGTCCGGGTGCCCCACCCCCCCGACGCGCTGTGCCAGCTCCTGGACGGCCGGCTCGCGGAGACCCCGTCCCTCGAGGGCCGCGTCCGCCAACGCGCGGTGCTGGTGTGGATGGCGAAGCCCCTGCGCTGCTGGTGGTCCCCCTGCCTCGACCTCAACCTCGAGCCCGACGGGTCGGGGACGCGGCTCACGGGGCGCTACACCGCGCACCCGCGCCTGATGACGGCGTCGGTGTTCGCGGGCATCGGCCTGACCTTCCTGGCGTGCCTGTCCGCGACGTGGTCCCTGGTGCAGTGGACGATGCGGGAGCCGCCCCGGTGCCTCGGAGGCACGCTGGCAGCGCTGCTGGGCCTCCTCGCCGTGTACGGCGTGCACCGGCTGGCGCAGCGCCGGGCGGTCGGGCAGATGCACGCCCTCGCGGTGTTGCTCGACGGGCTCGGGGCGGTAGAGGTCGACGAAGCCCACGCGTTCGACGCCCACTGAGCGAGCGCGAGGACCGAACCGCCGTGGAAACCAGGCCCCCCGCGTTCCCGTCCCTGCCCCTCGCCCCCCACGTGCTGGCCGAAGACCCGGCGCCCGAGGTCCCCCGGGGGCTCCGCCGGCTCCGCGCCGTGATCGTGCAGCACCTCGTCGCCGGGCTGCTCGCGCCGTTCGGGCTCGCTCTCTGGCCGCTGTACCTGCTGCTCCGGGTGTTCCTCCCGCGCCCGCCCCTCCTCGCTCCGCCGGCGCGCTTCGCGCACATCGCGCGGCTGATCCTGACCACCACCGTGCCCCCGCCGGGCCTCGCCCCGCTCGACCGCTGGCGGCTCCTGCTGGACCTGGGGCTCACCGCCGCGCTCGCGCCCGCGCAGGGCCTCGCGTGGATGCTCGACGAGGTCCTGTACGGCCGCGAGCTCGCAGCGCACCCCGTCACCGCGCCGCTGTACGAGATCAGCGCGTGGCGGAGCGGGAGCACGCGGCTGTCGCACCTGCTGCACGACGACCCGGCCCTCGCCGCCCCCGCGATGGCGCAGCTCGTGGTGCCCTACCTGTGGCTGTGGCGGCTCGCCCGCGCGCTGTTGGGCAGCCGGGTCGACCCCGAAGCCGTGACCCGCTGGGTGCGGGCGTCCGTCCCGCCCGCGTTCGCCGAGCGCCACGAGATCGATCCGTGGCGCACGGACACCTACGACGTGTTGTTCTTCCGCCACCAGCTCGTGCCCTACGCGATGATGCTCGGCCCCGAAGCCACCCTGCAGGAGTTCGCCCACCGCGCGGTCACCCCGTCCACCCGACAGATGTGGGAGGAGGACTTCGTGGCCATGCTCGACGGCCTCGGCCGCCGAACCCTCGCCTTCCGGGGCCCCGCCCCCGACGGTCGCCCCCGACGGTTCTTCCTCAAGGGCCACTTCCTCGCAGCCGCGCCGGCCCTCGCCGCCCGGTGGCCGGACGCTGCGTTCGTCACCGTGATCCGGCCCCCCGCGGCCCGGTTCCGCAGCACGCTCAACTACCTTCGGCTGAGCCCGGACTTCTTCGGCCTCGGACCGATGGCTTGGCCGTGGATCGCGGCGACGACGGTGGGCGAGATCGAGTACAACACGGCCGAGCAGGCGTGGTTCTCGCGAGAGGACGGCGTGCGGCGCTGCGTGGTGCGGTTCGACGAGTTCGTGGGAGACCTGCCGTCCGCGCTCCGCCGCATCTACCGCACCTGCCTCGACGCGGACGGTCCACCGCCGGAGGTCCGCCTGGCGCACCGGCCCGGCCACGCGGGGCAGTACCTGGTGGACCACCCGCTCGAGGCGCTGGGCATCGACGCGGCGCTCCTGGAGACCACCCTCACGGCCTACCGGGAGTGGTGCACCTCCGCGCGCTAGCGACTGCGCCTGCGCAGCGCGGCCGCCACCACCGCGGCACCCCAGCCCAGGGCCGGGACCCCCGTGGACGAACAGCCCCGAGGCTCCGCCGGCGCGACCACCGTGTCCGGCCGGTCGGGGTCGGCGAGGACCGGCGGCGCGGCGGAGTCGACCGGGGGGGAGTCGAAGCCGCGGACCTGGGGCAACAGGGTGGCCCAGAGCGGGGCGCAGGTGGTCGCCACCGGCGTCCCCGCCGCGCACGCGAGCGGCTCCACCACGTCGTCGGGGAACCCCGCGGGCGAGAAGGTGGCGCCGTCGTCGGTGGAGCGGGTCACCAGGGCGCCCACCACCCACGACTGTGGCGCGCCCCACACCACGCCGTCCGCGACGTACAGCCCAGCGCCGAGTGGCCAGGCCTCCACGGGGTCGACCCGGCCGGCGCGCAGCGCGGAGAGACGCATGCCGTCTTCGAGGACCCAGAGCGTGCCGCCGTCCGCCGCCACGTCGGTGACCTGGCTCCGGGACTCGAACCGCGTGGTCACGCCGCTCGGGCCGACCTGGACCACCCGATCTGGACCGAACGGGTCCACCACGACCAGGACGTCGTCGCCGACGGTCCCTCCGAGGCGCACGTCGATGGGCCCCGGACCACCCGGCAACGCCACTTCGGTGACCGCGCCGTCGACGAGCTGGAGGAGGAACGCCTCCGCGCCCGTCAGGTCGGTCGCGCCCGCCACCGCGCCGCCCGGCGCTGCGCGAACGCTGCGGAACGTTCGCCCCGGCGCAGTGAACGCCACCGTGAACGTCGCGCCACCATCGGACGAGCGCCACACCTCGCTCCCGGCCGCCACCCATGCCCGAGACGGGTCGGAGGGATCGAAGGCGGCGTCGCGCACGATGGCGGCGTCGCTTCCCGCCACCGGATCCCACACGCAGCCGTCCGGGCTGTGGAACAACGTGAAGCCGTCGCGCCCCTGCGCCGGGTCGGGCAGCCAGGCCAACCGGTCGCTCCCCCCTCGGGTGTAGCGCGGGCTCCGCTGCGCGCCCGGGACCGTCACGGCCTCGTGACAGACCCACCGCCAGCCTGCGTCGTCGGGGACGAGGAGGCCCCAGGTGGCCTCGATCTCGAGCCCGTCGGCCCCGCCCGCGAGGTCGATGCCGCCGATCGGCTGTCCGACATGTGCCGCGGCGACGGTCAGGAACATCACCACCCCCACCTCCGCGCACCAGGATCTGGATATCGTCCTCCGGTGGAGGTGAACATGGTCCTCGTCGCGCTGGTGATGGGCTGTCGGCCCGAGCAACAGGCAGACGACCTCGCCGTGGGGCTCCCGGTGCTCGGAGCAGGCGCACACGACGTCTCCTCCGCCCTCGAGGTGCACGGGACGCGCAGGGACGGCCTGTCTGCGCCGCAGGATCTCGCGTTCGACCCCGACCACGAGGGCCGGCTGTGGGTCGTGAACCGCCGGGACGACTCCGTGGTGTTGTTCCACGACGCGGGGACGCCGGACCAGGTGTCGGAGCACCTCGTGGACCCCTACGCGCTCCACTTCATGGACGCGGTGTCGTCCATCGCGATGGGGGCGCCCATGCGGTTCGGGACCTGCCAGGACAGCCAGAACACCTACAACGGGTCCGGCGCGCGCAACACGTTCATGGGGCCCACGTTGTGGTCGCGGGACCTCGACGTGTTCGCCACCTCCAACCCGGAAGCCGTGGAGGCGCTGAGCGAGCAGTTCGGGTCGCCGGTGGACCTCGGCTCGCACCTGGACATGCTCCACGAGAGCCCGAACTGCATGGGCATCGCGTGGGAGCGCGACAACGTCTACTGGGTGTTCGACGGCTCCTCCGGCGCCATCGTCCGGTACGACTTCCAGGAGGACCACGGCGTGGGGTGGGACGACCACTCGGACGGCATCATCGGGCGCTGGGTCGAGGGCGAGGTGCGCCGCGTGGGCGGGGTCGTGTCGCACCTCGAGCTCGACCGCGCGTCGGGGCTCCTGTACATCGCCGACACGGGCAACAACCGGATCGCGGTGCTCGACACCAACTCGGGACGCCGCGGCGAGGATCTGGTGGCCACGGAGCCCGGCACCGACCACCACGCGTGGAAGGACGGCGCGCTGACCACGCTCGTGGACGGGGACGCGCTGGGGATGTCGGCTCCGGCCGGGCTCGCCCTCGTCGACGGGACCCTGTTCGTCACCGACGCCGGCACCGGGCGGCTCCACGCGTTCGACCTCGATGGGACCGAGCTCGACTGGGCGGAGACCGGGCGGGACGGGGGCGCGCTGGCGGGCATCGTCGCCACCAGCACGAGCGAATTGTGGGTGGTGGACGCCGACGCGGACGAGGTGCTCCGCCTCCGTCCGTGACCCGAAGCGCCGAACCGCCGCGGACGGGCGCCCGGTCTCACGACGGCGTGGGCCCCGGCCGCCCGTCCCGGGTCACGAGGCGGAACCCGAACGAGGTGCTGCGGGCGGTGGGGCGGTTCGCGAAGCGGGCCGCAGAGCGGCACCACGGCTCGGTGCTCATCCAGGAACCGCCGCGGACCACGCGGTAGGGCCCGGGCGCCGGCGCCGCCTCCGGGTCGACGACCGCGCCGTCGGGGGTGTCGCCGTCGCGGAGCCAGGTGTTCGCGCACAGATCGCGAACGTTCCCGGCCAGGCCCCGGATCCCGTGCGGGTTGGTGTCGGTGGGGAACGCGTGGACAGCGACGCGACCGGGCTCGGCAGCGGACGAGCGCACCATGTTCGCGAACGCCGGGTCCAGGAACGGGCCGAACGGGTAGGCGCGCCCGTCCACGCCGCGCGCGGCCTTCTCCCACTCGAGGTCGTGGGGCAACGTCCACCGGCGCCCCGTCCTCGCCGACCACCACGCGGCGTACGCCTCCGCGTCGTGGGCGTCCACGAGCACCACGGGCCAGTCCGGGCCCCAGCTCCCGCCTTCGAACGCCGCCGCGGACGCCACCCAGCGCCCGCCCTCCCGGCGCAGGACCGGCCTCGGCGCTGCGCCGTACCCCGCGTCCTCCCGAGGCTCGTGCAGGAGCGCCACGGCCTCCGGCAGGTCGTTGAGGAACGCGACGTACTCGCCGACGGTGACCCGGTGGGTGGCGACGTGGACCCCGTCGACCCAGACCCGGCGCGCGGTGAGGCTGTCCGGGGCGTGGGCATCTCCACCAGCGGGGAACCAGCCGGGTGGGATCCATCGTGCGCCCTCGACCGCCTCGGGGACGACGAGGGCCTCCGGGCCGACGCTTCCGGGGCGGACGGGGTCCCACTCCTCCCCGCGCGCCAGGTCCACGACGAGGTGCACCTCGCGTCCGCGACCGGTGAGGATCAGGAGGTGTCCGCCGGGGGACACGGGCACCCCGACGAGGGGGGTGCGACCGAGGGGACGCGACGTCCCGGGCACCGAGCGGCGGTCCACGTGTTGTGGGCGATGCAGTGGGCCACCGGGCGGTCGCTGTTGTAGGCGAGCCCAGCAGGGCGAACCCAGGTTCTCTACGCTCCACCGCGACGCTCGTGGTAGCATCACGGGAGGGAAGCACCGAACTGCCCGATGGCGGACGGTGGCACCCGAACTCCCTCTGCGATGTCGACATGCCCCACTCCGCGCTGCTCCAGGCCCTTCCCGACGCTGCCATCCTCACCACCCCCGACGGCGTGGTCCAGGGATGGAACCAGGCAGCCACGAGACTCTTCGGGTGGAGCCCGGGCGAGATGCTCGGCCGCCCGCTCGTCGAGCGGTTCCCTGCGGGCGAGCGCGAGCGGGTGGACGAGGATCGGCGGCGGTTGGGGTCGGGGATCGGCTGGGTCGGCCCCGTCCGGGACTTCCACAAGGACGGCCACCCGCTCTGGGTGGAGGCCCGCGTCGAGCCCCTGCGGGACGAGTCGGGCGCGGTGACCGGCGTGCTCGAGGTGGTCCGGGGGTTTGGTCCCGACCGCGCCGCTGGACCCCGTCGATACGGGGAGGCGATCCTCGACTCGCTGTCCGCGCAGGTCGCGGTGCTCGGTCGCGATGGGCGAATCCGGCACGTGAACCTGGCGTGGTCGAGGTTCGGCGTCGAGAACACGCCGGGCGGGAAGGTCCCGCCGTCTTCCTCGGTCGGTGTGGACTACGTCGGGTTGTGCCGCAGTTGCCAGGGGCCGGAGGCCGGCGAGGCGGCCGTCGCCGCAGCGGGGATCGAGGACGTGCTCGGGGGGCGGCGGCCGTCGTTCGTCCTCGAGTATCACTGCGATTCACCGACCGAGGCCCGCTGGTTCGCGATGCACGTCACCCCCCTGGTGGACGAGGACGGTGGCGTGGTCGTCGCGCACCACGACATCACGACGAGGAGGAAGGCCGAGCAGTCCGCCGCCTCGCAGAGCCAGCGGGCGACCCTGGCGTTGCGCGCCGCCCGCATGGGGGTCTGGCGGATGGACGTGACCAGCGGACAGATCCACTGGTCCCCCGAGGTGTTCGACATCGTGGGGGTCCACGCGTTCGACGGCACGTTGGCGTCCTGGCGGGGCCTGGTCCATCCGGACGACCTGCCGGAGATGGTCGCGCGATTCGACGACGCCCTCGAGCGGCAGACCCCGTTCACCGGGGAGTTCCGGATCGTCCGCCCCACCGGGGAGGTCGCCTGGTTGGGCAACGTCGCCCAGGTGGAGCGCGGTCCCACGGGCGAGGTCGTCGCGGTGGTGGGCACCGTGCAGGACATCACGGCGCGCAAGCGGTCCGAGTGGGCCCTCGCAGCCTACAACCGCACCCTCGAGCGGATCGCCGCCGGGGCCCCGCTGGCCACGATCCTGGAGGGCGTCGTGCGCCTGGTGGAGGAGCAGCTCCCCGGGTCGCTCTGCAGCGTCCTCGTCGCCGAGCCCTCGACGGGCCGGCTGCGGTCCGGCGCCGGCGGCTCCCTCCCCGCGGCGTACAACCACGCGGTCGACGGCATCTCGATCGGTCCGAAGGCAGGCTCTTGCGGCACGGCAGCGTTCCGCAAGGAGACGGTCACCGTCACCGACATCGCGACCGATCCGCTGTGGGAGGACTACCGGGAGCTCGCTGGGCTCCACGGTCTCCGCTCGTGTGTGTCGGTCCCGATCTTCGCCAGCGGCAACGTCCCGGGCCACCCGCGGGGCTCCGTGATCGGCACGTTCGCGTTGTACAACCGGACCGTCGGGGGGTTCGACCGGCTGACGTACGCGATCCTGTCGGCAGCGGAGCGGAACGCGCGGTCCGCCGTCCAGCCGGAGCTCGGGCCTGAGCTCGCGTCCGAGGGGGAGTCCGCCCGGGTCATCGAGGCTGCCCACCTGGCCCGCGTGGCCATCGAACGCGACCAGGCCGGCCAGGCCGTCCGCGCCAGTGAGGAGCGGTTTCGATCCGTGTTCGACTCGTCTCCATCTGCGATCTACATCAAGGACGTGGATGGGCGTCACCTGTTCGTGAACGCCGCTGCAGCAAGAATGTTCGGGGTCCCCCGGGAGGACTGGATCGGGCGGCGGTCTCGGGAGGTATTGCCCGAATCGCTCGCCGAGCTGCTCGAGCAGCGGGATCGGGCCGCGCTGGCGGCGCCTCTGCCGGTAGAGGATCGGCTCACGAGCAAGCTCCCGAACGGTCGCGAGGGCACGGTGCTGGCCACCCATCTGCTGTTGCGGCACACCAGCGGCGCGCCCTACGCCATCTGTGGGTTGCTGCGCGACATCACGGAGCTCGTCAGCGCCCAGCGCGAGTTCGAGCGGCTGTGGTTGCAGGCCCCCGACCCCCTCTGCGTCGCCGGCTTCGACGGGTACCTCCGCCAGGTGAACCCGGCGTGGTCCCGGCTCCTCGGCTGGACCGACGAGGAGCTCCTCCGGGCGCCGTACGCGAGCTTCGTCCACCCGGACGACCAGGCCGGCCTGACCGCCGTCGTGCAGCGGCTCGTGGCGGGCGAGCTGGTCCGCGGCTTCGAGAACCGGTACCGGTGCCGTGACGGCTCCTATCGCTGGTTCTCCTGGAACGCGATCCCGGTGCGCGAGAGCGGGGTCATCTACGGCATCATCCGGGACGTCACCGAGGAGAAGCGGCTCTCCGAGCAGTTCCGGCAGTCGCAGAAGATGGAGGCCGTCGGGCAACTGGCCAGCGGGGTGGCGCACGACTTCAACAACCTCCTCACCGTCATCAACGGCTACACCGAGCTGCTGCTCGACGGGACGGGGCTGGGGGATCCGCAGCGCGACTCGCTGACCCAGATCCTCGAGGCAGGTCACCGGGCGGGGGAGCTCACGTCGCAGTTGCTGGCGTTCGGCCGAAAGGCGCTCGTCGAGCCCAAGGTGCTGGACATCAACCAGGTGATCGGTGCGTCCGCGCGGCTGTTGCGCCGGCTCATCGGCGAGACGGTACGGCTCGAGACGCGGCTCTCGAGCGTGCCGCTGGTCCGGATCGACCCCGGTCAGCTCGATCAGGTCTTCCTGAACCTGGTGGTCAACGCTCGCGACGCCATGCCCGACGGCGGCCGCCTGACGATCGCGACCGACGCGGTGGCCGCACTCCCGGCGGGCCTGCTGCTCGAGGGCGACCTCGCCCCTGGGCCGTACGTCATGGTCACGGTCACCGACACCGGGACGGGGATGCCGCGGGAGGTGCAAGCGCGGATCTTCGAGCCGTTCTTCACGACCAAGGGGCCCGGCAAAGGCACGGGGCTCGGGCTGGCCAGCGTGTATGGCGTGGTGCGGCAGGCGGGCGGGGTGATCACCGTCGACAGCCAGCTCGGAGTGGGCACCAGGTTCTCCCTGTGGTTCCCTGCCGTCCAAGCGCTCCCGAGCCCGCCCCCGCCGTCGGAGGCGCTGCGCACGCCGGGGGGGGCCGAGACGGTGCTGCTCGCGGAGGACGAGAGCGGCGTGCGCAACGTCGCCAGCGCGATCCTCCGGGCCCAGGGCTACGTGGTGCTCGTCGCCGAGAACGGCACCCAGGCCGCGCGACTCGCGGCGGAGCACGCAGGCACGATCGACCTGCTCCTCACCGACGTGGTCATGCCGGACTTCGGTGGACGTGCGCTGGTGGACCTCGTGCGCGCGGTCCGACCCGGGGTGCGCGTCCTGTACATGAGCGGGTACACCGACGACGCCGTGTTCCGCGGCGGGACCGGGTCACCGCCCGACGCGTTCCTCCAGAAGCCGTTCACGCCAGGCACGCTCGCGCGGAGAGTGCGCGAGGTGCTCGACGCGGAGCGCGCGGTCCGGCCTGGTTGACCGCGATCGGGCGCGCGCTCAGAGGCAGCCTGCCCACCGACCCGTGGGGTACCAGTAGTTGGTGTGCTGGCCGTTGGTGTAGGTGACGCCGCCCAGGGCGTCCACGTACCCCTCGTAGCAGGCCTGGTTCGCGCCGGGCGGCACCTGGACGCCGCGCATCCGCTGCGAGATGACCTCGAACTCGAAGGTGCGGGAGCCCTGGGCATCGACGTCTTCGGCCCACACCCAGCCGTAGCTGGCGGTGTAGTCGGTGGTGAAGTCCTGGTACAGCTCGATCGTGAGCGGGTAGCACCAGGGGTTGGACAGGTCGACGGGGCCGGTCAGGTCCCAGTCGCACATCACCACCTCGAGCACCGCCGGCGCGAGCGTCACCAACGCGGGACCTCCGATGACCTCACGGGTGTCGTCGACTCCGTTGTGGTCGAGGTCGGCGGCGAAGGCGGGCACGGCGAGGAATGCAGCGAACATGTCGTCTCCTGGGTTGGTACCGGCGGGCCGGTGTTCCCGATCTAGGTCGGTGCCTCCCCTGCGGCGCGAAGCCGTAGAGTTCCGTTACCGCGAACGCGGCCCGCTCACCGGGAACATCCACTCCTGGCGTGACCCGGGTGGTCGACCCGATGCACGTCCAGCCCTGAGCTGCGAGAGGAACCCTACCGGCCGCGCCACCGCTCCAGGTGCGCGCGGCCCAGCGGCAACGCAGACGCCGGCGCCAGCAGGTCTGGGGCCAGGACGACGGGCGCTGCGCCCCCCGTTCGCCGCAGCACCGCCGCCTGCAGCAGGTCCACCGGCGCGTCCGGGGCCAGGGTCGTCGGCAGCCAAAGCGCCGGAGCCTCCGGCACCTGGCCGAGCCAGAGCAGGCCGTCGACCCACGGCAACGCGTCGGGCGGGCCGAACACCACCACCAGGTCTTCGCCCCCGGCGCCCTCCAGCCGCGCCAGCGAAGCAGCGTCGCAGCGCAGCAGCCGCTCCACCAGCGCCCGGGCCGGAGCGCCCCGACCCGCGCAACCCCCGATCACCAGCGGTGGTTCGCGCGGGGTCCAGCGCAGCGCGGTCAGGACGGCCCCGCCAGCGCCTCGATCAGCTGGGAACGCAGCCCGGCGAGCGCTGGCGGGAGCTGGTCCTTCGCGAAGGTCGCGTCCACGTCGCGGAGCGTGCCCTCCACCCGCAGGCGCCAGGCTTCGGTGCCGTCCGCGCCCGCCAGCAGCGCCGCGCCGGACTCCTCCAGCAGCCGCGCCCGGGCCGACGGTCCGCGGCTCACCGCCACCGCCGCCGCCGGCAGGGCCTGGTTGTCGGTGTAGCGCAGGCGCTCCTGCAGCACCTCGCGGCCTTCGGCCTGTGCCGCCGCCGTGGGCAACGCGGAGACGAGGGGCCACAGGTCCGCCGCCGTCGCCACCGTCCGACCGCCCAGCGCCGCGGCCGCCGCCACCAGCTTCTGGACCTTCACCACCCGGCGGTCCGACAGCTCGATGCCCCGCTTCCGGAGCGCCCGGATCGCGTCGGCGAGGAGCGGACGCACGCCCGTAAGGTCGACCGCGCGGGAGCGCTCCGCCAGGGCGTCGAGGTCTGCGACCGTGGCCTCTGGCGGGCCGGACGGCGCCGGAGACCAGCCGCCCTCCAGCAGCTCCTCCAGCCGGGTGTCGGGGAGCGAGTCCACGAACACGCGCAGCAGGAAGCGGTCGGCGAAGGCGCCCAGCGCAGGGTCGTCGGGCAGCGCATTCGACGCGCCCACACACACCCGCAGCGGGCACCGGAGGTCCGTGTGGCCCCGCCGGAAGGTGCGCTCGTTGAGGATCCCCAGGAGCGTGTTGAGGATGGCGGTCGACGCCAGGAACACCTCGTCCAGGAAGGCGATCTCGGCCTCGGGCAACATCCCGGTGGTGTCGGTGACCACCTGGCCTTCGCGCAGCTTGCGGAGATCGACGGGCCCGAAGAGCTCCGACGGCTCCGTGAACTTCCCCAGCAGGTACTCGAAGTAGCGGCCGCCCAGCGCGCGGGAGATCCGGCGGGACGCCTCCGACTTCGCGGTCCCGGGCGGTCCCACCACCAGCAGGTGCTCGCGGGCCACGGCCGCCAGCAACACGAGCTCGCACAGCGCCTCGCGCTCCACGAGACCCTGGGACGCGGAGCGCACGGCCTGCCGGACCCGCAGCAGCACGTCGTCGGTGACCTCGGCGGGGGCTTCGTCTGAGCGCATCACCGCGGGCTAACGTGGCCCGGGGCGGCGGGATATCGTGCCCCGATGTGGATGTGGCCGCTCGTGGCATGCACCGGGGACGACTCCGCCGACGGTCCCCCGCCAGTGGAGACCCACACGGCGAGCGGAGAACTGCACACCGGCGAGCCCACGCCGACCGGGCTGATCACCCGCGTCCCCGCGCTGGCGCCGCCCACAGCGCGGGTTCGGTTGGCGCAGGTGCTGGAGGTCTCGACGTCGGTACCCACGCGCGCCACGCTGGTCGTAGACGACGGCGTCCGGCGGCGGCGCCTGTCCTTCCCGAGCCTGCTCCTGGACCACCAGCTCCCCGTGCTCGAGCTGCACGCCGAGACCGACTACACGCTCGAGCTCCACCTCGAGGCCGAAGACGGCCGCGCCGCCGATCGGACCCTGACGTTCTCGACCGAGGCCGTCGACCTGCTGCTCCCGCAGCTCGAGCTCCTCGTGAACGACGGCGCGGAGCCCGGCCTCCGGGTCATCCCCATCGGGGACCCCGCGGTGCCGTACCTGGTGCTCGTGGTCGACGCGGACGCCCGACCCGTCTACGTCCTGAAGACGAACGAGGACACGAAGGCCGCCGTGTTCCACCCGGACGAGGCGTGGTGGAGCCTGCTCCTGTTCGGCACCGTCAAGCGCATGTCCGTGCTCGGGTCCGAGCTCGACGCCTGGGCCGGCGACCGCGACTTCGAGGAGGGAGACACCCCCGTCGCCGCGAACTCGATGCACCACGACGCCGTGTTCAACGACGACGGCTCGTTCTGGACGTTCCGCAAGGAGGAGCGGCTCGTACCGGACTACCCCGTGGACCTCGCCGACCTCTCGGTGCGCGCGCCCACCACCATCGACGACGACCACGTGATCCGCGTGGCCCCCGACGGCGCGGTGCTCGTGGACTGGAGCCTCGCGGAGCGCCTCGACCCCACCCGGATCACCGCCGACTCCCTGACGGAGAACCAGGTCGACCACTACGACTGGGCCCACGCCAACGGCATCGCGCCGGTGCCGGGCGAGGACGCGATCCTGGTCTCGATGCGCCACCAGGACGCCGTGGTCAAGCTCGACGCCACCACCGGCGAGCTGAAGTGGATCCTCGCCAACCACGACGGGTGGCCGCCCGCGCTGCAGCCCTTCCTCCTGCAGCCCGTAGGGACGCCGTTCGAGTGGCAGTACCACCAACACGCCCCGTTCCCCACGACCGACGGCCGGGTGGTGTTGTTCGACAACGGGAACGCGCAGCGCACCACGCCCTACAGCAACGCTCCGGTCCCGCTGAGCTACACGCGGCTCGTGGAGTACCAGGTGGACGACGACGCCCGGACCATCCGCCAGGTGGGCGCCTGGATCGAGGGCGTCCCCCCGCTCTACGCCGACACGCTCGGCAACGCCGACCTGTTGCCCACCACCGGCCACGTGTACGGCACGTTCTCGTACTTGTACGAAGAGGGCGGGGTCGTCAACGCGGACGTCGGGCTCGGCACCCGGAGCGTGCGGCTGCTCGAGGTCGACCTGGCGGCGGGCACCAAACACTGGGACCTCCGGCTCACGTCCGACGCAGCGGAGGTCGCGCGGGGCTACCAGGTCGATCGGTCGACGGTGATCCCCACCCTGTACCCGCAGGACGTCGGGCAGGAATGGCTGGACTGAAGCGGAGACTGGAGGTTGCTTGACGTTCGGTGAGCGATTGGCGGAAGCGACGGCCCGGACCCGCGCTCCGGTGTGTGTGGGCCTGGACCCGTTCCCCGACCGGGTGCCGGGCTGGCGGCGCGAGGCCCCGGCCGAGGAGGCGGCCCACCACGTCCGCCGGTTCTGCCTGGGCGCATTGGACGCAGTGACCGGGCTCGTGCCGGCGGTCAAGCCGCAGTCCGCGTTCTTCGAGGCGCTGGGGGCCCCGGGGGTGGCCGTGTTCCACGAGGTCGTGCGCGCGGCCCGGGCGCGCGGCCTGCTGGTCATCGCCGACGCCAAGCGCGGCGACATCGGCTCCACCGCCGAGGCCTACGCCCGCGCGTTCCTCGACGACGACGGCCCCTGCGGCGCCGACGCGATCACGTTGTCGCCGTGGCTCGGGCCCGAGTCGCTCGCTCCGTACCTGTCGCGCCCCGGGAAAGGCGTCTACGTGCTGGTGCGCACGAGCAACCCCGACGCGCACACCTGGCAACACGCCTCCGGCGCCGCGGGCCTCGTGGCCGACTGGATCGCTGCCCGGAACACAGCCGACCCGGCGCCGGGCTCGGTGGGCGCCGTCGTGGGCGCCACGTTGCCCCGCGCCGAGGTGGCTGCGTGGCGCGCGCGGATGCCGAATACGCCGTTCCTGGTGCCCGGGTTCGGCGCCCAGGGGGCCGGGGTCGACGACGTCCGACCCCACTTCCACGCCGACGGCACCGGCGCCCTCGTCACCTCCTCGCGCGAGGTCCTGTACCCGAAGCAGGGCGTGGAAGGGGAGGGATTCGTCGACGGCGTGCGGGCACGGGCGCTGGCGTTCGTAGCGGCTGCGCGCGCGCTCCTTCCCGAACGGGGGCCCGCGAGCTAACCGGGTTTCCGGGGGGATTGACCGATGACGACCTGGTTGTTCGCGTTCGTCGCGTGTTCGTCGGTGTCCGTCGAGGGAACGCTGGTGGACGGCATCAGCGGCGCCCCGGTGCCGGGCCCGAAGGTGATCACCGCCAAGGCCGTGTCGCCCGACGCGACCATGGGGTGCCAGTTCCTGAGCGGGGACGTGGGCGCCGACGGCACCTTCTCGGTGTCGGGCCTGTGCGGCGGCACGAAGTACGAGCTCGACCTCGACGACGACTCCTGGTGGCTGGCGGACGGGTCGGAGGTCCCGGACGGCGGGTTCCCGGGTCCCACGAAGCTCGCGGCGTTCAAGGTCCCGAAGGGGGCGGGCCTGTACATCCGCGCGGCCGACGGCGCGTTCGAGGAGCTCAAGACGGCCGGCGACCTCAAGTCCGAGAAGCTGTTCGACTCGGACACCCGCGTGAAGTACCCGGCCGAGATCATCGAGGAGCACGTGCCCGTGCTGGTCGCCGGGCAGCACCTGGTGCTCGTGGGCAAGAGCGTGGTCGACGAGATGACGTTCCAGGCGGTGGTGCCGTCGGGCGCCCGCAAGTTCGACGGCGGCAAGGGCCCCCCCGCGGGCAACACGCTCACCATCAACATGGCGCCGTGGATGTACCTGTCCGCGCGGTTCGTCGACGACAAGACCATCGAGAAGGTGGAGCCGGGCGTCGACCTGTCGAAGGCCATCGTGAAGCGCCAGGAGACCCGCGCGGTCGAGTGGATCCCGTTCGAGGCGATGCAGCCCGGGCGCCTCGCCGTCATGCGCGAGGGCGACCGCCGGATGTACCTCGTGGACGTGGGCGCGAAGCTGCCCAAGCCGCCCCCGGCGCCCGCTCCGGCGCCCTGAGACCCGCAGGTGGCCGTCGGTGCGGGGCGACGATACCGCCACGCCCGGAGGCGGGATGTTCCAGGCCGAGCGGATCCGCGAGCTGCTGCTGAAGAACCTGCCGGAGTGCAAGGCCATCGTCGAAGGCGACGACGGGCAGCACTTCCAGGCGGACGTGTGCACCCCGGCGTTCGTGGGCAAGAACCGCGTCCAGCAGCACCAGCTCGTGTACGCGGCCCTCGGCCACCACATGAAGTCCGACATCCACGCGCTCCAGCTGAAGACCTGGACGCCCGAGACCTGGCCGCACAGGTAGGGGCGGCCCGCTCCGCCCCCCGAACATTGGACCCCTGACTCCGACCTCCCGAGGTGAACCGTGTCCACGCCCGAGCGCATCAAGACCCTGATCTCCTCCAAGCCGGTGTTCCTGTTCATGAAGGGCACCCCGGACTTCCCGCAGTGTGGCTTCTCGATGCGCGCCATCAGCATCCTGAAGGCGGTGGGCACCGACTACGGCACGTTCGACATCCTGACCGACCCCGAGATCCGCCAGGGCGTGAAGGACCTCTCGAACTGGCCCACGTTCCCGCAGCTCTACGTCAACCAGGAGCTCGTGGGCGGCTCGGACATCATGATGGAGATGTGGGAGTCCGGCGAGCTCGAGAAGCTGATCAAGCCCTCCTGAACGGATTCACCGAGCCGGGCGCGCAGCGCGGCGGCATACGCACGCCGTGGGCAGCAGGGTCATCGCCACCCGCTACGCCGCTGGCGGAGGGCCCTCCACCGGCACACGCCCCGTGAGCAGCATCTGCCACATCACGACGGGCATCCGCCGCCAGCCCTGCGCCTTCGCGGCCTCCCAGGCGCCCTTCCCCGCGAGCGCCACGCCCGGCCAGAAGATCAGCTCCGCGAGCCCCACCAGCGCGCCCACCACCACACCCTGCTCGGCGACGGTGAGCGGGAGGAACGGGACGGCCGGCATGGTCAGCCAGGGCAGCAGGGAGCCGACCATCAACGCCACGCCGATGCGGAACGCCATCCCCCCTCCGTAACGCTGACCGCCCACGCTCGGAGGCTCGCGTCAGGGGTCCATGCAGGCGTCCCACGCACCCGCTGAGGCTCGGGTTTACGATCCCGCCTGTCCGGTCACCTCTGGAGTGAACCGTCCGACGCGGGCGCTGGGGCCGAACGACCCCGAGACGCTGCAGTCCACGGTGCCACCGGAGGTTCACCGTGCGTCCTGTGCCCCTCGTGGCCCTGGCCCTGTCGTGCCCGTCGCTTGCCTGGGGGGCCACTCCAGACGTGACCGTCACCAGCAGCGCGGCCCTCACCCCCGACGCCCCGACCCCCGCGGTGGTCGTGCCCACGCTCGGCCCGGACGTGGCGTTCGACGGCACCTGGAACCCCGCGCTCCGGTTCGGGCTCTCGGCGAACGTGGGCCTCACCTTCGGTCCGCGCGACCGGGTCTCGGCGCGGTGGGGCGTGTGGCGCGACCAGCGCTTCTGCGACACCTGCGACGCAGGCCAGGGGCCCGTCGGCGTGGGGCCCGACACCCTCGGCTCCACCGACCTCGACCTCGCCGGCACCCACCGGTTCTCGCTCGGCGAGAGCGGCGAGCTGTGGGCCACCGCGCTCCTCACCCTGCCGGCCTCCCGCGACGCCCTGGCGTGCAACGTCATGTACGCAGCGCCCGGCGCAGCGGCCTCGTTCCGGTTGCCGGTGAAGGAGAGCCAGCTCGCGGTCGGGGTGGCGGCGCGGCGACCCATCTACGCCACCGGCGCTGCCCCCGTCGGTGGGTGCACCAGCGGCCCGGTCCCGTCCGTCGACACGCTGGCGGGCGCGGTCTCCGCGTCGTCGTGGGCCGGCCAGCGCTGGGGCGCCGCGAACCCGTCCCTCACCGCGAACGCCAGCCTGACGGGCCTCGAGCTCGAGGACCTGGTGGGCGGCGTGGACCCCCGGGTCACCAGCGTGGTCTCCGTGGGCCTGTTCGCCGTCCGCGACGCTGCCGCCCCGGCCGTCCAGGTCGACACCCTGGCCGGCGAGGCCACCGTCGCTGCCGCCAACGAGCCCGTGTCCGTGCAGTTCCCGTGGTCCGTCTCCGCCGGGTGGATGTTCACGAGGCAGTCGTCGCTGTCGCTGTCCGCGGCGAACCAGCTCCCCGCGCTGCTCGCAGACCCCGGCGGCACCTTGCGCGCCCAACCCGCCGGCACCCAGCTCGGCCTGTCCTTCTCGTCCTCGTTCCCGTCGTTGGAGGTCCGATGATCCCCCGCCTGCTCCCCCTCCTCGCGCTCGGCTGCTCGCCCGGCGCCGTGGTCACCGTCCAGCCCAACGCCATCCCCAAGACCGTGTTCACGGGCGAGTGGTACTGGCGCCGCACCGTCGAGGAGGTCCCGTACGGCACCTCCATCGCCTTCGTGGGCGGCCAGGACCAGCTCGAGCGCGTGCGCTTCGACCTCGAGGAGGACCTGCTCGTGGTCCGCCGCGCCACGCCCGTCGTGGACGCGAGCGGCGCCGATCCCGGGGCCCCGCTGCTGGTGTTCCCCGTGACCGACCAGTTCGACATTCGGCGCCGCTACGACCCCACCACCGGCGAGGAGTCGAACGTGGTGGAGGAGAACCGCGAGGCGCCCTGGTACGACCGGGACTACGTGCGGGTCGACTTCTCCACGGACCTGTCGGGCTCGGCGTTCGACATGGCGGGGACCCCGCTGCACCTGTTGTCGTGGGTGACGGGGGACGACCGCTCCCCGGGCGCGCCGCAGCTCGACGACAGCGACAGCGACGGCACCATCGACTCGCTGCTCCTCACGCAGCGGGCGGTGGCCCAGCCCGACCTGGTCACGATCCCCGGCTGGGGCGACGTGCCCACCTGCTTCCTGTACGGCGAGGCCGAACACGACTGCGAGCCCGCCGAGCTCGGCGTGATGCACAGCTTCGTCCGCGTCGGGGACCGCGCGCCGTACGACGGCCTGGTGCAGGACGACGCCCTGATGAGCACGTTCGGCTTCTTCACCAGCGACCGCCTGGCCTACGACCCCGACTACGGCCTGCTCGAACCCAACCGGACGCGGTGGACCAACCGGCACCCGCTGTGGAAGTCCTCGTTCCGGACCACCGCGGAAGGCGCGCTCCTCTGCCGCTCGGGGGACAGCGAGGCGGCGTGTGACACCTTCACCGCCGCGGACCGCCCGAAGCCCGTGAAGCTGCCGTACGCCGAGCGCGAGGTGCGCCCGATCGTGTACCACGCGGGCCCGCACCTCCCCCAGGACCTGCTGGAGGTGACCGCCGCCGCCGCTGCGGAGTGGAACGAGCCCCTCCGGACCACCGTGAACGAGCTGCGCGTGTGGGAGTGCCTCGACGACGGCGGGAAGCGCGCGGAGTGTGAGGCCCTGGCCGACCCCGACCTCCAGGTGTTCGTGTTCTGCCCCCACAACCCGTCGCTGGACTCCGATCCGGTCGTGTGCTCGACGGACCACACCGGGCCCGCTGGCCGCCCCGACGGTGTCCCCGACCCGATCCGCGTCGGCGACCTGCGCTACCACCTGATCGAGGTGGTGCCCGACCCGGCGTTGTCGTCCCCGTTCGGGTACGGACCGTCCGCCGCCGACCCGGTGGGCACCCGCGTCGCCCTGGCCGACGGCACCACGCTGGAGCTCGGCGGCGGCGAGATCCTGGCCGCCAACGCGTTCGTCTACGAGTACGTGCTCGACCGCGTGGCTACGCAGGTCGCGGACCTCGTGGACCTGCTCAACGGAGACATCGCGCCCGACACGTTCGCCGAGGGCGCCGACGTGACAGCGTGGCTGGAGGCGCTCCGCAAAGGCGACACCGACCGCCTGGTGGGGACCACCGACGGCCTGGGGGACTGGGACGCCGAGCAGGTGGCCCAGCGCGCCGACCGGATCTCGAACGGCTTCGGCGCGGTGCTGCGCCCGCGGACGGCGAACCTGGCCCGACCCACCACCCCGGCGGAGACGTTCGCGTTCCTGGAGGCCGCGCAGGCGGCGGTGGACCAGTCGGGCGTGATGGGCGCCGGCTCGGCCCAGCTCGAGGTGGCATGGGACGGGATGGTCGAATCGGACGTGGCGCAGCTGGCGTGGTCTCCGGACGCCGTGGCCGCCGCGGGGTTCGATCCGCGCACCGACCCGGCGGACCTGTCGGCCCGGTCCCCGTTCGACCTGCTGGCGGACTCGCTCGCCGGGGAGCGCGAGGCGGGCCGCATCCGCGCGGGCCAACACGCGCTCGACCTCGACGACGGCGCGTTCACCGACAGCACGCTGGTGGGCCTGGCGCGCGACTACGCCCGCCGCGGCTTCACCCGGGCGCAGATCGTGGCGGACGTGCGCCAGAACACGTTCCGCGAGGTGCTCGCGCACGAGATCGGCCACACGTTGGGCCTGCGCCACAACTTCGCGGGCTCGACCGACGCCTTCAACTTCCGCGCCGAGTACTGGGACCTCCGCGACGACGGGGACATGGGCCCCCGGCACGTGGACCCCGAGACGGAGACCGAGGTGAACGGCCGGATCCGCGAGCTGCAGTACTCGACGGTGATGGACTACCCGGGCGCCCGCAACGTGGGCTGGGCGGGGCTCGGCCACTACGACCACGCGGCGATCAAGTTCGGCTACGGGCGCCTGGTGGAGGTGTTGACCGCGGTGCCGGACAGCGAGGTGATCCCGTCGCTCCCGAACGACACGGCCATCGCGTACCAGGCGGCGTACGCCAGCAGCAACGTGATCCCGAGCCCGCTCCTGTTCCGCACCGACGGGACGATGCCTGCGCTGCACTACACCGACTGGCCCGCCATCGCGGGGGACCTCCAGGCGCGCGAGGACGTGCCGTACGCGCACCTCTCCGGGACGCTGGGTGGCGCCGGGGACCTTACGGATGGGCTCGAGACCGTGTCCGGTCCCGGGCTCGACGGTGGGCTGCCGGCGGTGCCGTACCGGTTCTGCAGCGACGAGTTCGCGGTGGGCATCAACTGCGCGCGATTCGACGAAGGCGCCGATCCCTACGAGCAGATCACGTTCCTCACCGAGCGGTACTGGAACGACTACGTGTTCACGAACTTCGCCCGGCAGCGCTACGGCTTCGGGGACGCCTCGATCTACGTGTCGCGCCTGCACGACCGGACGTTCGAGCCGTTGCACGACTGGATGCGCTACTACACGCTGTTCCACGGCATCTTCGACGCGGACCACGACCCCGGGTACGCCGCGTTCCTGCGCGACGACAAGGGCTTCGGCGGCTGGACGGCGGCCACCGATCACTCGCTGCGGTTCCTGATGCAGGTGGTGACCCGCCCGGAGCCCGGCGCCCACGCGTCGCTGGTCCGCCCGGACGGAACGACGGTGTTGGCGCCTTCGCTGGGGGGTGGCGCCTCGGACGTGGCCCTGCCCGCGGGCGCCTGGTTCGAGTCCGAGTGGGATCAGGACGGGGGCTACCACTGGTACGAACGCCAGGAGCGGATCGGCACCTACTACGATCGGATGTTGGCGCTCCTGGCCCTCACGAACACGGCCTCCACGGGGTTCATGGGGTACGACACCGCCATCGACCCGCGCCGGTACGCGCTCGGGTTCCAGGATCTGTACCGCGACCCGCTGCACCGCTGGCTCTCCGCGCTGGCGGCGGACCGGGTGGACCTGCTGGCCCCGGCGATGACGGCGGACGGCGACCTCGTGTACCCCGACCCGCTGCGGCCGGACCGCGCGTGGCCCCCTGCGGACGCGACGCTGGTCCAGCCCGCGACCTACTGGCTGGTGCGGTTCGACGCGGCGCTGTTCGGCACCACGTTGCTGGAGCACGGCTACGACCGCAGCTTCCTCGACCGGGCGCGGATCTACGTGGAGGGCTCGTCGGACGCGGTGACGCCCCCGGAGGGCACGGCGACGGTGTCGTACACGGATCCGGAGGGCGGCGGCACGTTCACGGCGTGGAGCTTCCCGATGCTGCAGGACGGCGCCCCGGTGCGTGGACGGCGCGGGGAGGTGGCGGAGCTGGGCCTGGGCGCCGCGATGATCGGCCGCGCGCAGCACCTGTCGGACCTGTGTGACGGCGTCACCCTCCCCGACGACGTGGACCCGCTGGACCCGGACGCGGTGCAGCTGGCGGCGGACGCAGCGTGCACCGAACGGCGCCAGGCCCTGGCGGACCTGGACCTGCTGGTGACGCTGGTCTCCGAGGCGACCCACCGACGTTGAGCGCCGGACCCGCAGGAGAGCGGTTACGAGCGCGGCACCTGGAGGTCCCGTGCTCGGATTCACCCTGCTGGCTGCCTGTGGTGGCGTGAAGCTCATCCCCGTCACGGACGACGGAGGGTCCACCCACACCGGCGTGACGGACACCGACGCAGACACCGACACGGATACCGACACCGACACGGATACCGACACGGACACCGACACCGACACCGACACGGATACCGACACCGACACCGACACCGAGCCCGTCCACACCGGCACCCCCGGCGGCGTGGTGTCGGTAGACCAGCTCTCGGCCGGAGACCTCGTGATCACCGAGATCCTGCGCGACTCGGACGCGGTGGCCGACGAGTTCGGCGAGTGGTTCGAGGTGCACAACGCCACGGCGACGGACGTGGACCTGCTGGGGCTCGAGGTGGCGGACGACGGCACCGACACCTACACCGTGACCGCCAGCGTGGTGGTGCCCGCCGGGGGCTACGCGGTGCTGGCGCGCGACGCGAACACGGGGTCGAACGGCGGCGTCGCGGTGGACGTGACCTTCACCGGGTCGCTCGCCAACGGAGACGACGAGCTCGTGCTCCGCGCCGCGGGCGGAACCCTCGACCGCGTGGCGTGGAACGGCAGCTGGCCGGACGTGTCCGGGGTGTCGATGTCGCTCGGCGCAGCCTCGACCGACGCCACCAGCAACGACGACCCCGCGAACTGGTGCGACGGCGTCGGCGTGTTCGGCACCGGGGACCTGGGCACGCCCGGGGCCGCGAACCCGGGCTGTTGAGCTCAGCCGGAGGTCCGCCGACGCCACACGTTCAGCCCGACGCCGATCGCCGCCGAACCCAGCGCCAGCGCCCACGGCCAGCGGACGGGCCGCCCGCCGGGCACCGGGACCCACCGCGGATCGCCGACGACGACCACCCCGGCCCAGGCCTCGGCCGGCGCCCCCGCCGCCTCGCGCTCGCTTCGGGCCCGCGCCACCGCGCCGCCGAGGTCGAGCCCGTCCCCGAGCGCGTCGTAGAAGGCCTCGAAGAACCGGACACCGTCCTCGTCCCGGAGGGGCCACCGGGTGGCGACGACCGCGCGGGCCCCCGCCTGCACCAGCGCCCGCGCGAGGCCCAGCGGCCCTTCCCCTGCGAGCTCCTGGCCCGCTGCCGTCTCGCAGGCCGACAACACCACCACGGTGCCGGGGACCCGCAGCTGGCCGAGCTCGGCGGCGGTGAGGTGGCGGTCCAGGGGGGCCGCCACGTGGACGAGCCCGGCGCTGGGATCCGTGAGCGCCACCACCAGCGCGGCTTCGGTGGCCTCCGCGCCGAGCTGCACCACGTCGAGGTCGCCGAACACGCCCACGCGGACCCGCCCCGGTGGCGCAGCCGACAGCGCGCGCAAGGCGGCGAGGGCCCGGAGGGAGGGCACCACCGACGTCGTGAGCCGGGCGCCGAGCCGCCGGCCGTCGGGGAGGGGCAACGCTTCGAGCGGGACCTGGTGGACCGGGCCGTCGGGCACCACGAAGACGTGGGTCACGGAGGCGGGAAGCGCGGCGAGGGCCTCGGCCACGAGGTCGCTGGCCAGGGCAGCATCGGGGCCGCGCTCGCTGCCGTCCCGGGCGCGGATCGCCTCGACGAGCGCCGACACGCGCGGCTCCAGCTCCCACCGGGGCGGCGCAGCCACCCGCGTGGCGGCGTCGCGCGTGATCACCCAGGTCCACCCCGGTGGCAGCTGCTCGGCGGGTCCACGGGCCCTCGGGAGCTGGAACGACCACACGGCCTCGTCCGGGCGGAGCAGCGCCTGCACCTCGGCGAGCGTGGGGATCGGCTGGTGGACGAGCGGCTGGCCCAGCAGCGCGCCGCGGAGGGTCTCGGTGACCCGCAGGGAGCGGTCGACGCCGTCCGGCAGCTGGGCCTGATACGCCGCCGGCTCGTACAACAGGTCCACCTGCTGCTCCGGCAGCGCCCCACGGGACGCCGGGTCCGAGGTGGTGGCCAGGTCGCGCACGAGGTCGAGCAGCACCTCGGTGGTCCTCCAGGCCTCGGCGGAACGGCCACTGGCGACGGCGAGCTGGACCCGGCGGGACACGACCAGAGGGCGATGCTGCGCGAGGGCCCGGTCCGCCACCAGGGCCTCCGCCTCCACGAGCGCAGCCTCCGCGACGGCAGGATCGGCGCCGAGGGTGCGGTCGAACTTCCAGATGCGCCACGCTGCTGCGCGCTCCGGGGCCCCGTCGGCGTCGAGGTCCCGCAGGCACCGGTCCCAGGCGGGCGCGCTGGCGGGCCAGGGCTCCCCCCACGCGAAGGCGCAGCGGCCCTCCATCGCCGCGAACGGGTTGCTGCCGGCCTCCCCGAGGCGCACTGCGTCGAGCGCGAGGTCCCGCACCCGGCCTTCGTCGGTGATCGGGAGCTCCATGGTGAGGCGCAGGCGCTCCGCGGCCACGGTGGCGAGGACATAGCGGTCTCCCCGGGCATCGGCGTGGGCCTGCAGCTGGTCGAGCCACCACCCGGCGAGATCGATCTGGCCCGTGTGGTCTGCGATGCCGAACAAAGTGTGCAGCGCGACCAGCTTCGTCTGGTGTTCGTCGGTCGTTCCCAGCTCCTCGAGGAGCGCGCGGAGGTCCTCCTGCGCCTGCTCCAGGTCCCGCCCCTCCACCCACGCGACGCGCGCGCGCTGAGCCCGCGCCCGCGCATGAAGCGCCCCGTCGGCGCCCGCGAGGGTGAAGGCCTCGTCGAGGAGGGCCCGGGCTTCGGGGAACTGCCGGTCACCGGCCAGGTACGTCACGAGGTTGAGCCGGCCGAGCACCTGTCCCTGCAGCTCGCCGTCGGCGTCGAACCGCGTGAGGGCGCGGCGGTACGACGCCATCGCCTCGTCCACCTGGCCCTGGTCGCTGCGGAGGTCGGCGAGGGTGAAGTCGACCCAGGCCCAGTCGGGGTGCGCGACGGAGAGC
Source organism: Myxococcota bacterium (assembly GCA_044356535.1). Taxonomy (GTDB): domain Bacteria; phylum Myxococcota_A; class UBA796; order UBA796; genus JACKER01. The sequence continues at coordinate 28,335 of JBIKWC010000018.1, read as the reverse complement.
GCCTCGGCGGTGGTGAGGGCCGCTGCGTAGTCGCCGGTGGCGCGCGCGCGGTCGGACAGGCAGGTCACGGCGACCTGCGACCCAGGTTGGACGCGGAGGAGGGCCTCGCAGTCGGGGGCAGCGGCCTGGGCGGCGGCGAACAGCAGGTGCACGGTCACGTCCGGGCCGAAGGGTACCGCGACGGGTGGTAGGCTCGGCAACCCGAGGTGTACATGTGGCTCTCGCTCTGGGGCTGCGGCGAACCGCCGAAGTCGCCGCCGACGCCCCCCGTCGAGACCGAAGTCCACTCCGCGGTCCCCACCACGGAGACGGGGCGGCCGCCGCTCTCGCTGGCCTCCGTGTGGCCGGGGATCACCGATCCACTGGGCGGCTCGCACCTGCTCGTCCGCGGCGAGGGGTTCTCGACGGGGGCGGAGGCCACGGTGGGCGGGGTCCCGGCGTCGGTGGAGGTGGTGTCCGCCACGGAGCTGCGCCTGGTCACGGGCCCGGTGGCGGGCGGCCTCCTCGACCTCGTGGTGACGGGAGACCGGGGCACCGACACGCTCTCCGGCGCGCTCGAGGGGTGGAGCCCGGCCGAAGTGCCCGGCGCGCGCCTGTTCGACGCGGCGTCGGGTGTGGCCCGGGAGGAGGCCCACACCGGCTACGAGTGGCAGCGGCTCACGGGGGACATGGGCGCCGACTGGCGGTGGCGCGACGGCAACACGTTGAGCTGGTTGCCCGCGACGGGGCGGTTCTGGATGGTGGCCGGGTGGAACGGGTACCAGGCGCCGGACGGGTTCAGCACCGTGCCGCCGGACACGGTGTACCCGCCCGAGAACACCACCGACGAGGTCTGGTCGAGCCCGGACGGCGTGACGTGGACGTTGGAGCTGCCGCACGGCAACGGCGCGTTCGAGCGCCGCCACTCGCAGAACACCATGGTCTGGAACGACCGGCTGTGGATGATCGGCGGCGACCACCACCAGGGCTTCTACAACCACGACGTGGTGTCGAGCCCCGACGGCGTGAACTGGACGGTGGAGCTCGGCCCGGGGACGACGGAGCCGCCGTGGTCGGAGCGCGCGGCCCAGGTCTCCGGCGTGTACGACGGCAAGTTGTGGACGGTGGGGGGCCAGGACCTGATCGGGTACCCGAGCGACCAGGTGCACCACAACGACGTGTGGAACACGGAAGACGGCGTGAACTGGACCCAGGTGGTCCCCGACGCGCCCGCCAGCGACACCCGGTGGGCCGGGTGCGGCGTGTCCGACGGGCTGGTGGAGTTCCGCGGCGAGCTCTGGCTCGTGGGCTGCGCCCGGATCCGCGAGGACGCGGTCGGTCACACGATGTTCGCCGAGGTGTGGTCCACCACGGACGGCGCGGTGTGGCGCCGGCACGCCGACCCGCCCTGGGCCGGCAAGATCTGGCACAACGTGGTGGTGTGGGACGACAAGCTGTGGATCCTGTTCGGCTTCACCTACGGCGACCCGGCGAACGGGTGGACGGCGGGCAACGCGAACGAGGCCTGGTTCTCCGAAGACGGCGAGACGTGGCAGTCGCTGCCGGTGGACGCCCCCGTGCCGGGCTCCCACGCCCAGGGGGTGGCGGTCACCGACGACTTCCTGTTGCTGGCGGGGGGCAACTACTCGTTCCTCGGCGACAAGTCGGCGTGGCGGCTGGTCCCGGTGCGTGGCGAGGCGGCCTCGGCCTGGACGGACCGCGGCGCCGGCGCCCTCACCGCGCAGGCGCCCTCCGACGGGGCCCGCCCCACCTTCGTCCCCGACGGGCTCGGCGCGGGCATCCCGGGCCTGTGGTTCGACGGCTCGACGTCGGGGCTGGACCTCGCGTCCCCCGACGTGCAGGACGCTGGCCGCTCGGTGTTCTGGGTGGCCCGCGCGCCGTACCTGCCGCAGCCTCCGGGGTGGGTGGAGGACTACGCGCCGCTCGGGACGCTGGTGGGCGAGGGGTGGTTCCCGTCCACGTCGGTGGGGCTCAGCGGGGGCCAGGTGGTGGTGGTGAACCACGAGGACCGCGTGGGGGTCTACGGCGAGCCCATCTTCGGGCGCTTCGCCGCGGGGGAGGCCCTGCAGGAGGGACCGGGCGAGGTGCACCTCGCGGGCATCACCCACGCGGTGGACGGAACGCTGCGCACCTTCGTGGACGGCGCAGAGGTCGGCGCCGGCGCGGTGGCCTCGTACGCGACACCCCGGTCGTGGGCGCGGCTCGGGGGTGCGCTCGACGACCCCTACTACGGGCCGAACACGCGGTTCGCCGGCATGGTGGGCGCGGTGGTGGTGTTGCCGGAGGCTGCGGACGACGCGCTGGTGGCGAAGCTGCACGCGTGGGCCCAGGGGCGCTTCGCCCTCGAGTAGCACGCGCCCACGAGAAGCACGCTCGACAAACATCATGTTGGAGATACATGACTCCATGCGCCTGCCGTTCCTGGATCGCGGCGACGAGCAGCGGCGCCTCCGCCGGTTCCTGTCCGGGGACGACGCCCGCCTCGCGGTCCTCTATGGCCGCCGTCGGTGTGGGAAGTCCGCCCTGCTCCAGCGGACGTGTGGGCCTGGGGACGTCTACGCCCTCGCCGACGAGCGGGAGTCGTCGTCGCAGCTCCGGGCCCTCGCAACCGAAGTCGCCCGCGTCGTTCCGGGGTTCGATCTCCCCCAGTATCCGTCGTGGGAGGCGCTGCTCACTGCGCTCGAGGGCCGGGTCGACCGCCTCAACCTGGTGCTCGACGAGTTCCCGTACCTCGTGTCCGAGAGCCCCGCGCTGCCGAGCATCCTGCAGCGCCACCTCGATCGCCCCGGCGCCGGGCGGCTGCGGTTCGTGTTGTGTGGCTCGTCGCAGCGGATGATGCAGGGGCTGGCCCTCGATCGGTCCGCGCCGCTGTACGGACGCGCCCAGGAGATCCTCCGGCTGTCCCCCCTCCGGCCGGGCTGGATCAGCGATGCGCTGGGCCTCCGGGGCGCCGAGGCGGTGGCGGCGTGGTCGGTGTGGGGTGGCGTCCCCCGGTACTGGGAGCTGGCGAGCCGCTACCCGTCGCTGTCCGAGGCCGTCGCGGACCTCGTGCTCCACCGCCACGGTGTCCTCCACGACGAGCCCCGCGGCCTGTTGTTGGACGAGCTGCGGAGCGCGACCCAGGCCACCACGTTGCTCGCGCTGGTGGGGGCGGGCGCGAGCCGCCTGTCGGAGATCGCGGCGCGCATGGGGAAGCCGGCCGGAGCGCTCACCCGCCCGCTCTCGAACCTCCTGGAGCTCGGCTACCTCCGGAAGGAGGTGCCGTTCGGGGAGGACGCGCGGAACAGCAAGCGGACGCTGTACCGGATCGACGACCCGTTCGTGGCGTTCTGGTTCCGGTTCGTGGAGCCGGCCCGCACGCTGCTCCAGCGGGACCTGCTCGAACCGGTGCAGGCCCGCCTGGCGACCGCGTTCCCACAGCACGTTGCCGAGGCCTGGGAGGTCCTGGCCCGCGACTCCGTCCCGTGGTTGCCCGTCGGGGGTGTGGCGTGGGGCCCTGCCTCGCGGTGGTGGGGCGCCGGACGCCAGGGCCCGGTCGAGTTCGATCTGGTCGCCGAGTCCCTGGACGGAGCGAGCGTGCTGATCGGCGAGGTGAAGTGGGCCACCCGTCCGGATCTCGCCCGGTGGCGGGCCGAGCTGGCGGCGCGGGCCGAGGCAGCACCGTTCGTCCGGGGGCGTCGGGTGGTCTGCGCGCTGTGGGCGAAAGGGGTCGACGCTGCCGCCGACGTCGTCACCCCCGACCAGGTGATGGCGGTGCTCCGGTGAGGTGGTCAGGGCGTGACTCCTCGGGCCGCGCCGCGAGGGCCTTGAGCGTGATTCTCCTCATCCGCCGTCCAGCCGCGCGCGGGGATCCCGGGCGGTTACTTGCGGCGCCGTGCGGGAGCCCTCGTGACCAGAACCACCTCCGACCCGACCCCGATCACCTTGTTCCGCGCGTGGCTCGGCGCCCCGGGGACCCGGCCGCCGCCGCTCGACCGGTTCCTGGCGGTCCGCAAGCCCTCGGAGACCGTGGTGCACGCCCTCGACCGCCTGGTGCGGCGGTCCGTGTCCCTGGTGGAGCGTCCTGCGCCCGGCGGGGAGGCCCTGGTGAGCCAGCTCCGGGCGTTGTCCGACGCCGCGCTGGGGCGCGCGATGGCCGAGGCGCTCCCGCCAGAGCTGGCCCGCGCACGCACCCAGGCGAAGACCTGGGCCGAGCGCTGCGTGGCCTGGGGCATCCCGCCCGGCTTCGCGCCCCACCTGGCTGCGCGGGCGGCGAAGTGGGGGGAGGACACCACGCTCGCCTGGCTCGCCCGGCAGGACGTCCGGCCGCCTTTGTGGATCCGGGTGCGGACCCCCGAGGTGGTGGAGCTGCTGCGCGCCCAGGGCTTCGTGTTGCGCGGCGAGGGCCCGGCGTACGCGCTCGAAGGGCGCGCCGACCCGCGGGTGCTGCTGCGCGAGGGCGGGTTCGAGATCCAGGACTGGGGCTCGCAGCAGGTGGGCGCCCTGGCCGACCTGCGCCGGGGCCAGCGGGCCTGGGACGTGTGCGCCGGCCGCGGGGGCAAGACCGTACAGCTCGGGGACGCCCTGGGGGGCCGCGGCGTGGTGGTCGCGACCGACATCGACGGCCGCAAGCTCGCGGAGCTCAAGGTGCGCGCCCGCCGCGCAGGCCTGGCCGACGTGATCCGGGTGCGCGACTGGGACGGGTCGACCCCGCCGGACTTCGGCCGCGAGGGGCGAGGCGGCTTCGACGTCGTGCTGGTGGACGCCCCCTGCAGCGCGTCGGGCACCTGGCGCCGCAACCCGGACGCCCGCCTCCGCACCGATCCGGCGCGGGTGTCGGAGTTCCCCACCCTCCAGCGGTCGCTGCTGGCGATGGCGGCAGCGCAGGTCGCCCCCGGTGGGCGCCTCGTGTACGGCACGTGTTCGGTGTTCGTCGACGAAGACGAGGCGCTCTCGCCCGGCCCTGGCTTCACCCTCGTGCGGGCGGAGCTGTTCGGCGCGCCCCAGGTGGACTCGGACACGCTGTTCGGGGCGATGTGGGTCCGGGACCGCCGCTGAACCGGAGTAGACTCCCACGTGCCCGCCGACAAGCCCGACCTCGCGCAGACGTGGACCGACGACCTGGCCACCCCGCGCCCCGCCAACGACCGGCCTCCCAGCGACCGCTACGAGCTGCGGCGCGAGCTCGGACGCGGGGGGATGGGCCGCGTGGTGCTCGCGTGGGACCTCGTGTTGCAGCGCGAGGTCGCGGTGAAGCTGCTGGTCGCGGGGCGCGGGCGCGAGGTCTTCCTCCGCGAGGCCCGGATCGCCGCGCGCCTCGAGCACCCCGCCATCGTCCCCGTCCACGATGCGGGGGTCACGGAGCACGGCGAGGCCTTCTACGTCATGCGCCTCGTCCCCGGGACCCACCTCGGAGAGGCCGTCGGGCGCACAGCCCCCGCCGCCCGCCTGGGCCTGCTCGACGCCGTGATCGACGTCGCGCGCGCCCTGGCGTACGCCCACGAGCTCGGGGTGGTGCACCGCGACCTCAAGCCCGAGAACGTGATGCTCGGGCCGTGGGGCGAGGTTCAGGTCGTGGACTGGGGCCTCGCGCGCGTGCTCCAGGAGGCCGACCCGGGGTTGCGGGCCCTCGCCGAGGATCCCGAGGCCGGCCGCGTGGTCGGGACCCCGGCGTACATGTCTCCCGAGCAGGCGTCGGGCCTCCCCGCGGACGCGCGCGCCGACGTGTGGGCGCTCGGGATGGTGCTCCGCGAGGTGCTCACCGGCGAGCGCCCCTGGGAGCGCACCACCGCCCCCGAGCTCGTGATGGCCGCGGTCCGCGAGGGTCGGGTGCCGGTCCTGCCACCGGAGGTGCCGCCCGAGCTGGCGGCGGTAGTACGCCGCGCCACGGCCCCGGCGCCGGGCGACCGCTATGCCCACGCCGGCGCGTTCGTGGAGGACCTGCTGGCCTTCCGGGCCGGCCGCCGCGTCTCGGCCCACACGTACTCCGCGCGCGAGGAGTGGCGGCGGTTCGATCGGCGGTTCTGGTGGCCCGTGCGCGCTGCGGCCGCAGGCGTCCTGGCCGGAACCGTCGCGCTCGGCGTGGTCACCTCGCAGTACCGCGCCGCCCGCCGCGCCGAGGCCGCCGAGCGCCAGGCCAACGTGGACCTCTCCCAGGCCCACGGCCACCTCGGCCAGGCCCTGACCCGGTCGCTGCTCCAGAGCGCCCGGGACGCAGACCGCGAGCTGCGCGGCACCGAGGCGCTCACGTGGGCCGCCGCCGCCCTCGAACGGGACCCCTCCGACCCTGTCGCTCGCGGGATCATCGGCCGCTGGCTGGGGTCGCTGCCGGTGACGGTCGCAGTGGATCACGGCGAGGTCCCGGGTCCGTGCCACCGCCTGCTCCCCGGGTCGAGGGGCGACCTTTTGTGCAGCGGCCCAGCGGGGACGTGGTCGTGGGACGGGGAGGTCCGCTGGCACCGCCCCGAGCTGACGGGCTGGGCCCTGGCACGCAACGACGCCGTCGCAGTGCTCCCCGACAGCAAGGGGGCGCTGGTCGTGGACACCGCCACCGGCACCACCCGCACCCACCTGCCCGAGACGCGCTTCGCGACCCTCGTCGGTGACGACCTGTACCGCGCGTTCCTGACCCGCGTGGAGCGATGGTCGCTCGGCGGGGAGCGCCTGGCTGGCCAGGACCTGGCGTCTCAGGTCGTGGGGATGAAGTCCACCGCGGACGAGGTCGTGGCGTGGACCGCGTCCGGTGTCTTGTACCGGTTCGACCGCGACCTCACCCTGCGGGGGTCCACGGCGGTGCAGCCCCGGCGGGCGCTGTCGGCGGTGTTGTTCTCGTCGGGAGATCTGGCGATCGGCAGCCACCCCGACCAGGGAGCCTCCCTCCTGTCGACCAGCGCCGCCACGTTGCGGCCGGTGGAGGAGCTCGACGGGCTCGTCACCGGGGTGGGCATCGCGCCTGGTGCGGACCGGGCCTTCGTGAGCAGCGACCTGGGGTTCTGGCTGGTGGACCCGCAGCGCGCGACGCCCACTGCGGTGTTCCCGAGCGGCGGCTCGACCGACCTCCTCCTGGGCTCGGACGACACCCTGCGGCTCGTCGCCGGGACACACCTGCAGACCCTCGCGGTGACCGCCACCCCCACCCAGTACCCGCAGGTGGGAGGCGTCCGCGACCTCCGGCCGCTGGGGGAGGGTCGGGTGCTGATCACGACCAGCGGCGGCGCGGCGCAGGTGCTCGACGTGAACGACGGCTCCGTCGTGGACTCCGCGCTCGTGCCCGGCACGATCAACGCGCCGTCGTTGGTGTGGAAGGGACCGGGGCGCTGGATCGCCGCGACCGGGAAGGGTGTGGTGGAGGGGGACGGGCGGACGTGGCGCGGGGACGGCGGGGCCGGGGTGTGGGGCCTCGTCCCCTGGCAGTCCGGGTACGCGGCCCTCGGGCACGGCTACGTCTCGTTCGTGGCGGGCGACGGCGCCGAGCTCCGGGTGGCCGTCCCCGAGCACCTGAAGGACCTCTCGAGAGACGGGGACGAGGTGTTGGCGACCGACCTCCGCGGGGTGTTCTGGCGCGTGAGCCCCGAAGGGATCGCGGCCACCTCCGCCGCCCCGTTCGAAGGGGCCAGCCTGGTGGGGTTCGAGGCGTGTGGCGGGTGGTGGGCCCGCGGCGTGACCCTCCAGCGGGTCGGGCAGGCGGTGGTGCCGACACCCACCCTGCCGCAGGACGACCGGATCCGGGGCGCCTGCACCGTGGGGCCCGACGCGGTGGCGGTCTCGATGTCGCAGACCGTCCGGATCCTGCGGATCTCGACCGGGGAGGAGCTGGCCCACATCGGGCCGTTCCCGGCGCGGATCGCGGCCCTGGCGGTGGTGGACGATTGGCTGCTGATGGGGCGGTGGAGCGGCGGCGTGGACCGCTGGTGGGTCCCGGCGCTCGAGCTCCCGGCGGGTGTGTTGGGGGCCTCCGCGCGGCAGCAGACCGGGTGGACCGCAGCGGACGGCGTCCTCGCGCCCGCGCCGCCGGAGTGAGCGCCCTCACCCGAGCGGGACGCGCCGTCGGCGGAGGTACAGCACCACCAGCGCGATCCACCCGGCACCCGCCGACCCTCCGGAGGCGCAGCCACAGCCACCATGGTCGGGTCCGGGCTCGAGCTCGGGCGCATACGACACGTGGCTCGTCAGTCAGGTCACGGTCCATCATCCCGGCATCTGCCCTCCGGCCGGAGGCATGCCACGCCAGCGCCAGGGAGTCCTGGATCAGCTCACCAGCGCCCGGCGAGGGTCGCGCCGGGCCGGGACGCCGATACCCACGGAGTGAGGTGCACCTCCACCTTCGGGACCTGGACGTTCCGGAGCGGAGGTCCGAGGGACTCGCCTGCAGCGCGGTTCCGGTGGAGCTGGGAGATGCCGAACGGGATCAGCGCGATGTGGCACGCCATGGCGGTGCCGAACCTACCGAGCCCGATGACCGCGTCTTGCCGTGCCAACCCAACGGCGAACGCCGACCTTGTCAAGGAATCCCCTGATGAACCCCTCGACAGGCCGCCGAATCCGTCCCGCTGCCTCCGCCTGGCGTCCGTCCCTCCTCGCCCGACCCCTGTAAGGATCTCTCGCCGCCTTTCGTTGTGGGTTCGACATCCACTCCGGAGGCGCCCGTGTCGTGGTCCCTGCTGCTCCCGTCCGTCCTCGCCAGCTGCGCCCTGTTGGGGCCCGCCGCGCACGACACCCTCGCCACCCCCGCCCAGGACCCGCTCCCCGACCTCGAGCTCGCGCCGCCCGCAGCGCGCCGCGACGCCGCTGCCACCGAGGCCACCGCGCTCGCCGACCGCATCGACCAATGGTTCGCCGGGTACGGCACCCGCCGCCTCCACGTCCAGCTCGACCGCCCGCTGTACCGGCCCGGGGAGTCGGTGTGGATCAAGACCTGGAACGTCGCCACCCGCGGCCTCGCAGCCACCGCCAACGGCGGCGTCACCTACGAGCTCGTCGACCCCCGGGGCAGCGTGGTGGAGTCGAAGCGCGTGCAGGAGTCCGGCGGCACCTCCACCAACGACTTCGTCCTCCCGCCGGCCGCGCCGGGCGGCCAGTGGACGCTGCGGGCCACGTCGTCCACCGGAGAGGTCGACGAGCGGCCGTTCGTCGTGTCCAGCTACGAAGCGCCGCGGGTCCACAAGACGCTCGACTTCGTCCGCGAGGCGTACGGCCCCGGAGACCGCGTCGAGGCCCTGATCGAGCTCACCGGCCCCGACGGCGCGCCCCTCGCGAACCACGCGGTGCGGGCCCTGCTGCAGGTCGACGGCCAGACCGTTCTCGAGGCGCCCTTCACCACCGACGAGACCGGCGCCGTGTTGGTGAGCGGCGACCTCCCCGCCACCCTCCAGAGCGGGGACGGCCTGCTGACCGTGCTCGTCGACGAAGGGGGCGTGACCGAGTCCATCAGCCGCTCCGTCCCCATCGTCCTCGCCGACCTGCAGCTCTCGTTCTTCCCGGAGGGCGGCGACCTGGTGGAGGGCCTGCCCGCGCGCGTCTACTTCGAGGGCCGGGACCGCCACGGCGAGCCCGCCGACGTCTCGTTCGTGGTCGAGGACGACCGCGGGACCGTGGTCGCCCAGGCCGACAGCATCCACGACGGCCTCGGCCGGTTCGCGTTCACCCCCGCCCACGGGCGCACGTACCGGGCCCGCGTCACCACCCCGGTGGGCCTCGACCAGCCGGTCGCGCTGCCCGAGGCGCTCTCGTCCGGGTGCGTGCTCCGCACGTACGACGACGTCCGCAGCGAGACCTCGAAGATCCGCGTGGGCCTGCGCTGCACCACCCCCGAGACCCTGACGGTCGTGTCGACCCTGCGCGAAGACCCCCTCGACGCCGCGCGGATCCAGGTGCGGCCGGGCGCGGAGACGGTGGTGTACCTGGGCGCGCCGGCCGAGCGCCTGCAGGAGCAGGGCGCGGTGCGGGTGACGGCGTTCGACCGCGAGCTGCGGCCCCGCGCGGAGCGCCTCGTGTACCGCAACGCCGGACGCAACCTGCACGTGGAGCTCGTGCCCGACCAGCAGACCTACGGCCCCCGCGACGAGGTCCAGGTGAAGGTGAAGACCACCCGGCCCGACGGCACGCCGGTGGCGGCGGAGCTGGCGCTGTCGGTGGTGGACGACGCCGTGTTGGGCCTCGCCGACGACGAGGAGGGCAACCTGTTGACCCGCATGTACCTGGAGCCGGAGCTGGGGGAGAGCCCCGACGACCCGGCCTGGTACTTCGACCCGGAGGAGCCGCTGGCGGCGCGCGGCCTCGATCTGGTGCTCGGCACCCGCGGCTGGCGCCGCTTCGAGTGGGCGCAGGTGTGGGCGCCGCCGGTGGTGGAGGTGGTGTCGACCTCGTCCGGGCCGAACTGGTGGCGGGCGTTCGGCGGCCCCCCGGTGCCCATGGCGCCGATGGCGATGCCGGCGGGCGCGATGCCCGACGCAGCGTGGGGCGCCCCGCCCATGGACGCCCCGATGGTCGAGCTCGACGCGGTGATGGAGGAGGAGGCAGCGCCCGTCGAGGTGCTCCGCGCGGAGCGCCAGGTAGCCTTCATGCCCCAGAAGGTGCCCCAGAAGCGCGAGCGGGCCAAGGACGACAACGCGAAGCAGCTGATGGGCCTGGGGTACGTCGAGCTCGGGGAGTGGGGTGGCGAGGACCTCGTGCGTCAGCAGCCCGGCTGGTCGCCCGTCCGCGTGTTCCCGCGCCCCGAACACGGCCCCGGCTTCACGGGCGTGCGCACCGACTTCCGCGACACCGTCCACTGGGAGCCGACGGTCCGCACCGGCGAGGACGGCCTCGCGAGCGTCTCGTTCCTGCTCTCCGACGCCGTCACCACCTTCCGCGTCACCGCCGAAGGCCTGGGCGGCGGGCTGGCGGCACACAGCGAGGCGACCCTGGCCACCGTGTTGCCCGTCTCGCTCGCCACGCGGCTGCCCCCCGCGGTGTCCGTCGGAGACCAGCTCCTCCTGCCGGTCACCGTCACCAACACCCGCCCCGGGCCGCTCGACGTGGCGCTGTCCACCACGCTCGGCAGCAACGTGCTCACCACCCCCGGCGGCGCCCAGCACCTGCGGATCGACGGGCGGTCGGGCGCCACGCGGTTCGTCCCCGTCACCGTGGGGTCCGGCCGCGAGCGCGTAGAGCTGCGGCTCACCGCCGAAGGCGGCGGCGCCGTGGACACGCTGGTCCGCTCGCTCGACGTGGTCCCGGCCGGTTTCCCCCGGTCCTGGTCCGCGGCTGGCGAGCTCGACGGCTCCGCCACCCACGCGTTCGTGCTCGACGAGGTGGTGCCCCACAGCCTCGTGGCCACCGTCCAGTGGCACCCGAGCCCCGTGTCCACGCTGGTCTCCGGCCTGGAGGGGCTGATCCACACCCCCGGCGGGTGCTTCGAGCAGACGAGCTCCACCAACTGGCCCAACGTCTCCATCCTCAAGTACCTCGAGGCCCACGACGGCGACCCCCGCCTGCGCGCCCAGAGCGGCGCGGCCCTCGAGGCCGGGTACCAGATCCTCACTGGGTACCAGGTGGACCAGGGCGGGTTCGAGACCTGGGGCGACGGGCCCGGCAAGGAGGCGCTCTCCGCCTTCGGCCTCCTCGAGTTCGCCGACATGAAGCGCGTCTTCCCCGTGAAGGACGCCGTCCTCGACCGCAACGCGACCTACCTGTTGTCGGCGAAGGACGGCAGCGGCGGGTTCACCAACACCGGCGAGTCGGCGCACGGCTACGGCTCGGCGCCCAAGCCCGTCCTCGACGGGTTCATCACCTGGGCCCTCGTCGCCACCGGCCACGCCGACCAGCTGTCCCGCGAGCTCGAGCAGCAGGCCCGGACCGCGCAGACGACGAAGGATCCGTACGTCATGGCCCTGGCCGCGCGCAGCCTCGTCCGCACCGGCCACCCCGGCGCCACCGACGCGGTCGCGAAGCTGGCGGGCATGCAGGCGGCCGACGGCAGCTTCCCCGGCGCCGAGAGCAGCATCACGCGGTCGTACGAGGCGAACCTCGTGGTCGAGAGCACCGCGCTGGCCACCACGGCGCTCCTCGAGGGCCACCGGACCGCGGCGGCAGACAAGGCCGTGGACTGGCTGATCGCGAACCGCCAGGGCACCGGGACCTGGGGCGCCACCCAGGCCACCGCGCTCGCGCTCGAGGCCCTCACGGCGCACGCCGAGCTCGCGACGCGGCCGCAGACCGGCGGGCACCTCCGCGTGGAGGTCAACGGCAAGCCGGCGGGTGAGCTCCGGTACGAGGCCGACCACCAGGAGCCCCTGGTCCTGGCCGGGCTCGCCGACCTCCTCCAGCCGGGCCAGAACCGCGTGGTCCTGCGCCAGGACGACGGAGAGCCTCTCCCCTACACGATCGACGTGCAGTGGACCGCCGTGAACCCCACCTCGGCACCGGGCGCCGAGCTCCGCCTGACCACGGCGCTCGACCGCGCCACGGCCCCGATGGGCGAGACGGTGCGCCTCACCGCTCGGCTCGAGAACCGGACCGGGAAGGTGGTGCCGAGCCCGATCGCGCGCATCGGGCTGCCTGCGGGCCTCGAGCCGCAGCTCTGGCAGCTGAAGGAGCTGCAGGAGCGCGGGGTGGTGGCGTTCTACGAGACGCGCCCCCGAGAGGTCACGTTGTACTGGGACGGGCAACACGGCGACGAGGTCCACGAGGTGAACCTCGACCTCCTCGCGGCCGTGCCCGGCACGTTCACCGGGCCCGCCAGCAGCGCCTGGCCCTACTACGACGACGACGAGAAGTCCTGGGCCGGCGGGCTGGAGGTGGCGATCACTCCGCCCGCGACGCGGTAGGCTGGTGCGGGGGGCGGAATGGAGCTCGGGCGGGAGGAGCGGGGCGCCGTCACGGTGACCCGGGTGCGCACGGCGGGCTGCGAGGTGGACGTGACCGACCACGGGGCCCAGGTGCTGCGCTGGCGGCCCACCGGAGGACCGGACGCGGTGTGGATCTCGCCGCGCGCCACCTACGAGCGCGGGCGGCCCATCCGCGGGGGCGTCCCCCTCTGTTTCCCCTGGTTCGGCCTCCGGGAGGGAGCCCCGTCCCACGGCTTCGCGCGGCTCGTGCGCTGGCTGGCCGAAGAGCCGGAGGCGGACGGCGAGGGGGTCCGGTTCCGCTGGGTCCTCGAGCCCGACGCCGACACGACGGGGTGGTGGCCCCACCCGTTCCGCGTGGAGGTGACGGTGTATGCGGGGCGGGAGCTCCACCACGTGGTGCGCGTCGAGAACGCCGGCGGCCAGGCCCTCCCCTGCGAGCTCGCGCTGCACGGGTACCTCGGCGTGCGCGACGCGGCGGCGGCCTACGTGGAAGGGCTCGACGGCGCCGCGGTCCTCGACAAGGTGGACGGCCGCTCCGGGGTGCAGGGCGCCGGACCCCTCGGCTTCGGTGCGGAGGTGGACGCGGTGTTCACCCCGGCCTCGCGGCGCGTGACGCTGGTGGACCCGGGCCTCGGGCGCAGGCTCCACCTCGACCGCGACGGCGCAGCGCACGTCGTCGCCTGGAACCCCGGGCCCCACAAGGCGTTGGGGGACCTCCCCGACGACGGCTGGCGCGCGTTCGTGTGCCTCGAGACCGCTGCCGTCGCGCCCACGCCGCTCCTGTTGCCGCCGGGAGGCGCCCGGGTGGTCACGCAGCGCCTCTCCGTCGAAGAGCAGGGCTGAACCGACAGGGACTGGCCGGAGAAGGGGTTACCACCTGCTCACCATGCTCCTGCTCCTGGCGAACGCCTCCGCGCAGTCCCCCACCGCGGCGGAGCCCTACGGTGCCGCCCTGGACCTGGTCGAGGCGCTGTACCTGTACCCGGACGGGGTCACCTCGCGCGCGCTGTTCCTGGCGGCCGGGCGCGAGCTCGAGGACCGCATCCCCTGGCTCCTCGTGGACGAGACGCCCGGAGGCCTCGCGCTTCGCCACGGCGCGGAGGCCCCGTTCGCCGTCGCCCCCTGGCCCACCACGGCGACCCTGGCCGACGCGCTGGGTGACCTCTCGCTGCAGGTGGAGACCTCGGGGTGGGACTGCGGCGACGTGGATCCGGGCATGGCCGCGCTCGCCGGCATGGCCGAGGCCCTCGACGCCCACTCGCGGGTGTTGACCGACGAGCGCCTGGACCGGTTCAACGTGCGGCTGTCCGGCACGCTCGTGGGGATCGGGGCCACGTTCGACCACCGGAGCGAGCGCGTGGTGGTCTCCACCGTGGGCGCCGACGGCCCCGCTGCCCGCGCCGGCCTGCGCCCGGGTGACGAGCTGGTGCGGGTCGACGGGCGGTCGACGCGGGGGATGCCGCTGTCGGAGGTGAGCCGTCGGGTCCGCGGCGACGCAGGCACGCCGGTGACGCTGCGGATCTCGCGCGACGGCCAGGAGCTCGACGTGGTGCCCACCCGCGCCGAGGTCGTGGTGCCGAACGTGACCCGCCGGGTCCTCGACGGCGGCGTGGGGTACGTCGCCATCGACCACGTGAGCCAGAAGACGGTCGAGAACCTCACCGCCGAGCTCGCTGCCCTCGCCGCCGAAGACGCCCTCGCGCACGGCCTGGTGATCGACCTGCGCGGGAACACCGGCGGCTCGATGAAGGAGTCGGCCCGGCTCGCGGACCTGTTCGTGGAGAGCGGCGAGCTCTTGCGGACGGAGGGCCGGGGCGGCGCGCCGGTCGAGAACCTGCAGGCGCGGATGGTAGCGCGCGACGACGGCACCGAGCCCCCGATCCCCCTGGTGCTCCTGGTGGACGAGCGCACGGCCTCGGGCGCGGAGATCCTGGCGGGCGCGCTGCTCGAGCTCGATCGCGCGGTCCTCGTGGGACGCCGAACGTACGGCAAGGGCACGGTGCAGAAGATCTACGACCTGGCGCCCGAGGTGCGGTTCAAGCTCACCGTCGCCCGGTACGTGCTGGCCCACGGGCGGGTGCTCACGAACGGCGGGCTCGTCCCCGACGTGACGGTGGGCCGCCTGTACGACTACGGCACCCACCTCGACACGTTCCTCCCCGACGCGTCGGAGCTCGGCGTGGCAGCAGGCGACGTGGTGTGGCAGGTGCGCTCCGGCGTGGACCTGCCGCTGGAGCTCGCCCGGCGCACGCTGCTCTCCGACCCGGCCCCCGACCGCGCGTCGACCCTCGCGGCGCTCACCCGCGAGGCCGCCGCGGTGCGCGCCGAGGAGGAGCAGGCGCTGGTGGCCACGCTCACGAAGCTGGGCGTCGACTGGACCCCACCGCCGGCGCCCCCCACGGGCCCCGCAGCCGTGCACGTCGACCTCCGCGCAGAGCCCGCCGACGGCGACCGCTGGCGGCTGGTGGTGCAGGTCCGCGACGACGGCGACGTCGACCTCCACCAGGTGATGGTGGAGCTGTCGTCGGCGTCCGCCCGCTGGTGGGACGGCCTGCGGGTGCCGATCGGTCGGGTGCCCGCCGGCGGCACCGTGGAGCGCGCGCTGGAGGTGGAGGTGGAGCGCAACGTGTGGCCCCGGGTGGACCCGGTGGTGGTGCGGGTGCGCAGCGCGGGGCGGGAGGTCGGAGCGGAGACGGACCGCGCGCTGCCGTCGTCGGGCCCGGAGGAGCCCACGGTGCGGCTGGTCGCGCGCCTGCTCCCGGCCACGCCGGACGTCGCGGGACCGGGCGGAGGGCCGGTCCGGGTGGTGGAGGTGGAGGTCCAGAACCTCGACCGGACCCCGCTCACCGGGGTGGAGGTGCACCTCGGGTGGCCGGAGACGGAGGGCGTCGAGCTGGTGGACTGGGGCCAGCGGACGAGCGAGGTGCCGGCCCGCTCCACCCACGTGTTCTCGCTCGCGACCGAGGTCGCTGCGACCCTGGGGGAGGTGCCGCTGGAGGTGACGCTCGCCACCGACGACGACGACGACCTGGTGAAGTGGCCGGTGACGTTGTCCACGTCGGGTGCGGCCGTCACGCTGCAGGCGCCGCGGATCGAGCGCCCGGCCGCAGCCACCCGGGTCCCCACCGGCCCCTGGTCGCACCCGATCGACCTCTCGGACGACGGCGCGCTCCGCTACGCCACGGTGTGGGTGGACGGCCGCAAGGTGAGCTGGACGCCGGGGACCGGGAGCACGCTGCGGGTGACGCCGTCCGCGACGCTGTCTCCGGGGCCCCACCGCGTGAGCGTGTCGGCGGTCGACGCGCAGGGGTTGTCGACCCGCCGGACGTTCTGGCTGGTGGCCGAGGCTCCGCCGACGGTGGACGCCGGCGGCTAGGTGCTGGTGGTCGTCAGGGACAGCTCGGGAGGCCCGCCACCCACTCCGTGAGCACCCCGAGCCCCACGACGTCCACTTCGTCGGTCCCGATCGGTGGCATCTGGTGGAGGCCGCGGGCCCCGGCGCGCTGCACCACGACCGAGCGCTCCGGCTCTCCCGGCGCGATCAACAGGGCGTCCTCCAGGCCCAGGTCCCCGGCGGTGGGCTCGCCGCACAGGCCGGTCTCCCGAAGGTCGGTCGTGAAGCGCAGGTCCAGGTCGACGGGAGTGCCCCCGGTCGGCTGGTGGCACGGCGAACAGTTCACGTGCAGCCACGCCCGAGCGCGGAGGTCGACCGGCTCGGGTCCGTCGATCGCGGGAAAGGGACCAGGATGCTCCACGTCCGGGTCGAGCAGGCCGAGCGAGACCAGGTGGTCGAGCTGATTGGCCGTCGTCCCGTCCGGGTACACGAGGTCGTGGTCGAGCTGTGGCAGCTCGAGGCCCAGCGCTCGCCCAGCGGCCTGGGTGTGGCACGAGAAGCACTCGTTGCGCGACGGCACGGTCCACACCTGATCGCCCAGGTCGACCTCCACGGTCCCTTCCAGCAGATCGGCCTCGGATTGATCGGCGCGCCAGAGGTACGTGTACCCGGCCCAGCCGTCGTCGTGGCGGACGAACAGCCGGGTCTCGACGCGGCGCTCCCCGTCGCGGAGCTCCTTGAGCAACACCGTGCCCACGGGGAACCCGAGATCGAGCCCGTTCACGTCCAGCTGTTTCCCCGGCGGCACCGACAACCACCGGACTTTGTCCAGGCCGTCGGACCAGAACGGCTGGGCGGGGCTGAACGGCACGAGCGCGGGGTCGGGCAGACGCGGGTCGTCGGCGGCGGTGCAGCCCGTCTCCGAGAGCGTCGGCGGAAAGGGGGGCGGGACCTCACCCGTGCGGGGCTCGAGCCGGTAGATCTTGGCGTCGAGGCTGAGGGCGTACGCCTCGCCGTCGTTGCCGGTGGCCCAGTGCACGAGGTCGTTCGACCCCGAGAGGCCGAGCTTCGCGAACGGCGCTCCGGTCAGCGGATCGTACTCGAGCACGAAGACGTCGTCCTTGACGTAGTCGTTGAACAAGAGCTTGCCGTCCAGCTCCGGGAACGCAGCGCCGCGGTACACGACCCCGGCGATGACCGCCGCGACGGTGACGTGCTGGAGCGCGAGCACCGGATCGATCGTCTCGCCCAGCGGGTCGCAGTCCACGAGGGGCGTGTAGCAGGTGGCGCCTTCCTTCAGGTGCCAGCCGTAGTTTCCGCCACCGACCACCAGATCGATCTCCTCCCAGCTCTGGTGTCCCACGTCGCCGAGCCACAGGTCCCCGGTGACGCTGTCGAACGTCCACCGCCAGGGGTTCCGGAAGCCCCAGGCCCAGATCTCGGGCCGCCCGCCACCGAGGGCGAACGGGTTGTCCGGCGGGATCGCGTACGGGCGGACGGGCAGCTCGTCGTCGTCGACGTCGATGCGGAGGACCTTGCCGAACAGGGTGTCGAGGTCCTGGGCGTAGTTGTCGGGGTCCCCGACGACGCCACCGTCTCCCCAGGCCGAGTACAGGTACCCGTCGGGCCCGAACGCCAGGTTCCCCCCGTTGTGCCCCGTCTGCACCTTCCGGTTGTAGATCAGGAGCAGCTCCGACGCGGGGTCGAGGGTGGCGCCGCCGTCCGGGCTGGTGAACCGGGAGAGGACAGTGGCGTACGGGAGGCCCGGACGGCTCACGGTGTAGTCCAGGAACACCCAGCCGTTCGTCGCGAAGTCCGGGTGGAACGCCATGCCGAGCAGGCCGCGCTCCTCGCCGTCACTGTCGACGACGGACGTCAGGTCGAGCACCACCTCCATCGTGTCGGCTGCGGGGTCATCGGCGAACCGGACGACCCTGCCCGTCTTCTCCCACGCGTACCACCATCCAGGCAGGGCCGAGGTCTGCAAGATGCCCGCAGTGGGCTCCTGCAGGTCGACCGACCCGAAGACCCGGTTCAGCGAACCGTCGATGCCCTCCTGGGGCCGGGGAGGGGCCACACACGGAGGATCGGGCTCGGTCACCGGGGGCGTCTTCGGGGGCGGCCCGGTGGGGTCCGACGGGTCGCGACACCCGGCCAACAGGAAGGAGGAAAGCAACATCCGGAGGGATGTAACGCAGGGTGCGCGCGACTGTCGAGCGACCCCGGTCCGGGGTGGCTCCTACCGCGCCTTCTCCACCATCTCGTCCAGCGCTGCGCCGTCCACCCGCCCGATGCGGGACGCCACGATCCGGCCCTTCGACACCACCAGCGTGGTGGGGAACACGTCGATGCCGTAGCGGCCGGCCACCTGCGCCTGCGCGTCGTGCAGGACCGGGTACGTCACGCCCAGGCGCTGCGCCTCGCGCTGGAGCCGACCCGGCGGCATGCCCACATCGGTCGACACGCCGTACAGCGGGATCTCCGGGTGGGCCTTGCTCCACGCCGCCAGCTCCGGGATCTCTGCGCGGCACGGCGGGCAGGTCGTGAACCAGAAGTTCAACACCAGCGTCTCGGCGGGAGCCGCCGACAACGTGAACGACACGCCCTCCGGGGTCGACAGCGTGAAGTCCGGCGCGTCGCCCACGCTCGGCGCGCGGGGCGCGAAGAAAAAGTTGTACCCCGCGAACGCCAGGATCACCATCGCGAGGGCGATCCCCCAGTCCCGGAGGAGGCCCGTCACGAACGAACCGGCGGAGGGCTGGGTCGCGCTCATCGGTGCTCCATACCCCGCTGGTCTGCCCAGGGCCGCCTGCGCGCGCGCCCAGTGTTGTTAGACTGCGCCGCGAGGTGCCCCATGGCCGAACCGATCGATCCCGCTACCCGCGCCCAGTTCCGCGTCCTGGTCGCCCTCGCCCAGGCCGACGGTCGGGTCGAGGCCAGCGAGCTCGCTGCGCTGCGCGAAGCGCTGGTGGCCCACGACGCCGAGCTCGACGCCTGGCTCAACGAGAAGATCGACGTGGACGCCGAGCTCGCCGTGCTCACGGCGAACCAGCGCAAGTCGCTGTACCACTCGGCTTTCGCCCTGGCGCACGCCGACGGCAACGCCGGGATGGCCGAGGTCAACCTCCTCCGCCGCATCCTGCCCGACCAGGGTGAGCACTCGATCTCGCAGCAGGTGCTCGGAGAGGCGGTCGACACGCTGCTCCCCACCCGCATCCTGCCCGAGCCCGACCCGGCCCGGCGCGACATGGAGATCAACGAGGACATCATCAAGTACTCGGCGCTCTCGGCCGTGGCCGGCGCCATGCCGATCCCGGTCGTGGGCTTCGTCGCCGACCTCGCCGTGATCGCCATCCAGACGAAGATGGTGCACGACATCGGCCAGTACTGCGGGCACTCGCTCGACCAGAAGGCGATCCGCGCGTTCATGGCGTCGGCGATGGGGAGCCTCGGCCTGCGGATCGCGGTCAACAACCTGGCCCGCTTCGTCCCCGGCTGGGGCTCGGTGTTCGCGGGAGGCACCTCGTTCGCGTCCACCTTCGCGCTCGGGAAGGTCGCCCAGCGGTACTTCGAGGCCGGCAAGACCCTCGACGACTCCGAGCTCCAGGGCCTGTTCCAGCAACAGCGCGCCGCCGGCGCCCAGGTCATGACCCAGGAGAAGGAGCGCATCGACGAGACCACCCGCACCCGCTCGGTGCACCTGCGGGAGCTCAACGAGCAGCTCGCGAGCGGCAAGCTGTCGCGGTCCGACTACGAGGCGAAGATCGCGGAGCTCTGACATGCCCACCGACCCGGGCGCCCCTCCGGCCGCGCTGCCCACCGACTTCGTGTCGCTGGACCCCGGCGCGCGGACCCTCTTCCAGCTCCAGGCGCTGTGGGGACTCGTGGTGTTCTGGATGCCCGCGTCGTTCGGGCTGGTCGCGCTCCTCACCTGGCTGGTCGACCTGCCGGTGGGCCTCGCCCTGGGTGGCTCGCTGCTCGCGCTCCAGGTGGTCCGCGCCGTCGCCTGGCCCGTGCTCGCGTTCCGCCAGTGGGGCTACCGCCTCGAGGCCGACGTGCTGCTGGTCCGCCGCGGCGTGCTGTATCGCACCGTCACCGCCATCCCGCGCTCCCGCATCCAGCACGTCGATGTCCGCCAGGGGCCGCTCGAGCAGCTCGTCGGGCTCGCCCGCCTCCAGGTGCACACCGCCAGCGGTCTGGGCGCGGACGGCGCCATCCCCGGGCTCTCCCCGGAGGACGCCGACCTGCTCCGAAAGGCCCTCGTGGACGCCCGGGGCCACGACGGTGTCTGACGACGACGGGTGGCTCCGCCTCCACCCCCTGTCGGTGCTGGTGAACCTGCTGCCGCGCCTGTGGGCGACCGCGCGGAGCCTGTGGCCGCTCCTGCTGGCGTGGGCCTTCGGGCGCGTGTCTGGCGCCGCTGTGTTCGATCTCGCGATCCTGGCGATGTTCCTGTTGCCCGCCGTCTTCGGCACCGCAGTCCACTGGGCGACGCTCCGGTACCGCCTGCGCGGCGATCAGCTGGAGATCGACACGGGGCTGCTCCGCCGGACCCACCGCTCCATCGCGCGCGACCGGGTCCAGAACGTAGAGGTGGTCCGCAACGTGTTCCACCGGCTGGCGGGCCTGGCGGAGGTCCGGGTCGAGACCGCGTCCGGGACCGAGGTGGAGGGCCTGCTCTCTGCGCTGTCCGTCGCCGAGGCCGAGGCGCTCGTCCTCGCGCTCCGACCCTCCTCCCCGCCAGCCTCCGACGACGTCCCCGAGACACCCGCCCCGGCGGTGGAGCTGTTGGCGCAGCCTTCGGTCGTCGACCTGCTGTGGACCGGCGCCACGGGTCTGCGCCTCGCGACGGTGGGGGTGGCGCTCGGGTTCGCGGTGCAGCTCCTCGGAGAGCGGGCCGGGCCTTCCGGCGCGGACATGACCGCCGTCGCCCGGGGCGCGGGCCTGTTGCAGTCGCTGGCGATCGTGGCTCTCGTCGGAGCGAGCGGGTTCTGGGTGTCGGTGGCCACGACGTTCCTGCGGCACGCCGGGTTCCGACTCGAGGCCCGCGGGGAGCGGCTGTCCGTCGAGGAGGGCCTGTTCACCCGGCGCCGGACGGAGCTCCCGCGCGACCGTGTGCAGCTCGTGACCTTCGAGCAGGGGCTCGTGCGGCGCTGGCTCGGCTTCGGCGTCCTCTCCCTCGAGACGGCCGCCGCGCGCCAGGAGGGGGACGGGACCGAGCGGTCGTCGGCCCGCGTCCCGTGGGTCGCCGACGCTGACGTCGCCGCGCTGATCGCCCGCGTCCTCCCCGCGGGGACCGATCCCGCGGACCTGTCGCTGTCGCGGCCCCACCCCTCGGCGGGCCCGCGCGCCGCAGCCGTCGCGGGTGTCCTGGCCGTGGCCGCTGCCGGCGTCGCGTCCTGGCTGTTCGGCCCCGTGGGCGCGGTCGCGCTCCTCGGTGTGCCGTTCGCCGCCGGGGTCGCCTGGCAGACGGCTTCACACCAGCGGTGGGCCGTCACGGAGGACCTCGTGGTGACGCGGACAGGGTGGTTGTCGCACCAGACCTCGCTCGTCCCGAGGCCCAAGATCCAGAGCGTGGCCACGTTCGCGAGTCCCCTGCTCCAGCGCGCAGGCCTCGCCCGGCTCACCGTCCGCATCGCGGGCCGAGCGCTGGTCCTGCCGCTGATGGAGCGGGAGGTGGCGGACGACCTGTTGGTGCGCCTGTCGCGACATCCGGGGTAGAGTCGCCGGCGATGTCCACCAGCTTTCACATCGAGCGGTGCCTGGGCCGCGGCGGGTTCGGTGAGGTCTACCTCGCCTCGCGGCGCTCGGCGGAGGGCATCGACCGCAAGGTCGCCGTGAAGGTGCTGCGCGAGGACGTGTCGAACCCCGAGAGCGCGATCGCCCGCCTCAAGGACGAAGGCCGCATGTTGGCCATGCTCGACCACCCGGCCATCGTGCAGGTGGTGGAGCTCACACGTCTCCGGGGCCGGATCGCGCTCGTGACCGAGTACGTGGACGGGGTCGACGTCGCCCGGTACGCCACCCCGGGCAACCTGCTGCCGCCGCGGGTGGTGGCCGAGCTGATGGGCGAGGTGGCAGGGGCGCTGCACACCGCCTCGTGGACCACCTCGCCGGCCACCGGCAAGCCGCTGCTGCTCATCCACCGCGACGTGAAGCCAGAGAACATCCGCATCTCCCGCCACGGCGAGAC
Source organism: Myxococcota bacterium (assembly GCA_044356535.1). GTDB lineage: Bacteria > Myxococcota_A > UBA796 > UBA796 > JACKER01. Next base: position 6,002 of record JBIKWC010000018.1, on the reverse strand, counting down.
CAAGCTCCTCGACTTCGGCATCGCGCGCACGGAGGAGATGGGCCGGAGCGCCCACACCACCACGGGCAACGTCCCGTTCACCGCGGGCTACACCGCGCCCGAGACGTTCGTCTCGCTCCTGCAGCACCCGCCATCCGACGTGTTCGCCTGGGGGGCGACGCTCTATCGCCTCCTCACGGGCGAGCGGTTCTACGGCGAGCTCAAGCTCACCGAGCAGGCGTCGCTCTCCGGGACCCCGGACCGGTACGCGAGGTGGCTGCGCCAGCGCCTCGCCGCCCTCCCGGCGGAGACGGTGGCCTTGGCGCCGTTGCTGGGCGCTGCCCTGGCCTACGAGGCCGCGGATCGGCCCACCATCGGCGCGGTCCAGGAGGCGGTCGAGCGCGTGGTGGCGGAGCTGCCTGGACAGACCATCAAGCGCTGGGCACGCGACACCCGCTTTCCGGAGGAGCTTCCGCAGAGCGGGGGCCTCGTGGGCCAGACCGTCTCCGAGGACCGCCCGGGCGACTCGATGCTGTTCGCGCGGCCCGTGCGCGTCGCGGCGCCTCCGCCCCCGCCCAGGGGCACGTTCCTGGCGCCACCCGTGCGCGAGTCCACCACCGACCGACCACCGCCGCCGGTCACCGAGGCCCTGGCGGGTGAGAACCCTCGGTGGGTGAAGGTGGGGGCAGGGATGGTGGTGGCGCTCCTCGCCCTCGCGGGCGGCCTGCTCCTGCTCTCGCTCGTGTTCGCCGGGATGTGGCTCTTGGGTTGGCACTGAGCCTCCGAGCCCGTCAGCGGCGCAGGCGGGCGTCGTAGGCCGCGCGCGCGACCGCGTCCACCTTGGTGAACACGCGGTCGACGCCGAGCGCCCGACCCACCCACTCGACCACCCTCCGCGGAAACACGGCGGGCAGCACCGCTGCGAGCCGGGTCTCCCGCGGGACCCAGGTCTCGACCCTCCCCGTGCGGAACGCCGCCACGATGGCGTCCGCCACCTCGTCGGGGCCCACGGCGCGCGGCCACCGGAGCGGGGTCACGCCCGACACGAGCTCGGTCCGGACGATGCCCGGGAGGACCCAGGACAGCTCCACGCCCGTGCCCCGGAGCTCGTGGCGCACCGACTCGGACAGGCCGACGACCGCGTGTTTGGTGGCGCTGTACACCGCTGCGTCCGGCGTCCCCACCCGGCCCGCCACCGACGCCACGTTCACGACGTGCCCTGCGCCCCGCGCGAGCATGCCCGGCAACACGGCGCGGAGCCCCGCGATCACGCCGCCCAGGTTCACGGCGATCTGCCGCTCGTCGAGCGCCGCAGCCTGCGTCAGGAAGGGCCCGACCGAGAGCACCCCCGCGTTGTTCACCAGGAGGTCCACCGGGCCCAGGCGCCCCGACACCCCGGACACACACGCTGCGAACGCGTCAGCGTCGGTCACGTCGAGCGTGGCGGCCTCCACCACCCGGCCCGGGCCCGACAGCTCGCGGGCGCAGCTCGCCACCGCCTGCGCGTCCCGGTCGGCGACGACCACGCGCGCCCCCGCTGCGGCGAGCGCGGCTGCAGTGGCGCGCCCGATGCCCCGGGCCCCTCCGGTCACGAGCGCGACGCGTCCGGCGATCTCCCTGGCCATCGGCCCCCCGCCCAGAGGATGACAGACCCTGGGCGCGACCACCAGCGACCCTGCCCGCGTTACCCCCCCGCGTGGACCTCGAACCCAGCGAACGCCACTCCACGCGCGGCCTCGTCGGCCTGTCGATCCTCGCGTTGCCCATCGTGCTGACCGTGGTGGTGGTGATCGCGTACACCGGCATGTTCGCCCTCGGGTGGACCGGGCGCGCCGGCACCACCCCCACCACGGTGGCGTTCGAGGGCTGCCCGGCCGCCGCCGAGACCGTCCGCGTCCGGCTCGAGGACATGGGCTACACCGCCGTCGCCGCTGCCGCCCCCGACGGGTTCGCGTTCACCTTCGACGGGCCGTCCGACCCCGCCGTCCAGGCGTCGTTGCCCGTAGACCTGGCACGCCCCGGCCACTTCGAGGTCCGCGGAGACGACGAGGTGCTCGCGGACGGGGCGGAGCTCACCGAGGCCTCGGTGCGGCTCGACGCGATGATGGTGCCCAGCACGCTCGGCTACCTGGACCCGGCGGCCACGGAGCGGGTGTGGACCTGGGTCCGGGACCACCGCGAGGGCGCGCTCGCGTACTACCTCGACGGGGAGCGCATCGGCGGCCAGGCGAACGTGGCGGTCACCCGGGGCGAGATCGAGATCGCGCCCCCGATCGACGACCCGCAGCTGCGGCTCCGGGCGACCGCAGCGTGGTCGGTGCTCATCGGTCACCCCCCGCTTCCGTGTCCGGTCTCCCCACGAGCCCCGTGACGAGCGTGCCCGGGAAGCGGGTGCTCCGCGTGTGCCACCGATCGACCGCGGTGGTCCAGGGGCCCAGCGCCGCGTCGAGCTCGGTGACCCGCGCCGCCACCACCTGTCCGACCCGCTCGTCACCAGGGTGCGCCTCCGCTGCGGCGTGCAGGTCGCGCACCCACGCGACCGAGGCGTCCCGGCGCTCGAGCACGGTTCCGGCCCGGGTCTTCCCGTAGCCCGCGGAGAGCAGGTCGCGATCGGCCCCGAGCCGCCCGAGCTCCTCGATCACGGCCACGTTGCGCTGCGCGGCCTGCGTGAACCGGTCGTGGAACACGAGCGACTCCTGCCGCGGTCTGCCGACCCAGTACACGTCGAGGCAGAACAACGCGAACACCTGGGTCGCGACGATGACGGCCACGAGCCACCAGCGGGTGCGCTCCGGCGGAGGAGGTTCGGGATCGTACTGGTGGCGCAACGCCGACGGCGGCGGGGTGAGGGCCTCCAGCAGGGACTGCACGTCGACCGGGAGCGAGGGTGCGAGCGGATCCGACGGTGGGATCGAGGGGGCCCCCGGGTTCGACGGGATCGACACCGGGGTGCGGCTCGTCATGCCGTGAGGCGGGGGCGGCTCGAGGGGGATGCCCGTGGTCAACGTGGGGCCGTCGGCCACCGCCAGGAACTCCCAGGTCGCGTGCAGCTCCTTCGCCAGCTCCATGACCGTCACGTGCCGATCCTCGCGCCGGTACGCGGTGGCCTTCTGCAACACGGTCACGAGCTCGCCGGGGATGCCGGCGAACAGCTCCGGATGCTCCTTCGCGGCCATGAACAGGTTGCCGGGCGGGGGCGAGCCGGTGAGCAGGTGCACGAGGGTGGCGCCGAGCCCGTACACGTCGCTGCGGGCATCCACGCCCGACGGGTCCGACTGCTGCTCGGGCGCCATGTACCCGAGGGTGCCGAGCGCATCCCCTGCCCCCGAGGGGTCCTCGACCTCCTCCAGGGACGGCCGCGCCACCCGCGCGATCCCGAAGTCGGTGAGCTTGCACACCCCGCGCCGGTTCACGAGGACGTTGTGGGGCTTGATGTCCCGGTGCACGTACCCGGCCTGGTGGGCGATCGACACGCCTTTGCACACCTGGATGGCCACGTCCACGGCCAGCCGGGGCGGCATCTTCCCGAAGCGCGCACACCAGTCCTTGAGCGAGCCCCCGTCCGCGATCTCCATCACGAACCAGGGCGGGTCCCCCTCCCCGACCGCGTACCCCTTGACGAGGTTCCGGTGCGTCAGCGCGCACAACAGGCGCGCCTCCGTGAGGAAGCGCCGCTCGACCCGCCCGGACCGCTTGCCCTTGAGCACCTTCACGGCGCACCACTGCCCGGCCTCGACCATCCAGGCGCGGTACACCACGGAGGTCCCCCCCTCGCCGAGCACGGAGACCAGCACGAGATCGTCGGTGGGGAGCTTGGGGAGTGCGACCGGCGAGGCCACGGACATCAGACCTCAGCGGGCAGTGGCTCGTCGAACAAGGCGACCCGCGATCGCAAGTTTGTCACGAATCGGGGCGCACGTCACGACGGCGGGGGGTTCTCCGGGATCATGCGGCTCGTGTCTTCTTCGGCTGGGACCGCCGGAATGCGGTGAAACAGGAGTCGATCGTCCTTCGCGTCGATCCGGATCTTGTCGCCAGCGTCGAAGCCGCCTTCGATGATGACCGTGGACATCGGGTTGAGGATGTGGGTGGTGATGGCCCGCTTGAGGGGTCGCGCCCCGAAGGCAGGGTCGTACCCGATGTCGCAGACCAGCGTCCGCGCCGCGGGGGTGACCTCGAGCTCCAGATCCCGCGCCGCGAGCATCTGGCGCACGCGCTTGAGCTGAAAGTCGAGGATGAGGTCCATGTTCTCGCGGCTGAGGCCGTCGAACACGATGCGGTTGTCGATGCGGTTCAGGAACTCGGGCTTGAGGGCCTTGAGGAGCTCGCCCTCGACGGCGGCCACGGCCTTGGCGCGGTCCGCACCCGCCTCGAGGATCTTCAACGAGCCGATGTTGCTGGTCATGATGACGACCGTGTTCTTGAAGTCGACCACGCGACCCTTGCTGTCGGTGAGGCGGCCGTCGTCGAGCAGCTGCAACAGGATGTTGAACACGTCCGGGTGCGCCTTCTCGATCTCGTCGAGCAACACGACCGAGTAGGGCCGGCGCCGGATGGCCTCGGTGAGCTGGCCGCCTTCGTCGTAGCCGACGTAGCCGGGGGGCGCGCCGATGAGCCGCGCGACCGAGTGTTTCTCCATGTACTCGGACATGTCGATGCGCACGACGGCGTTCTCGTCGTCGAACAGGAACTCGGCCAACGCCTTGGCGAGCTCCGTCTTCCCGACGCCGGTGGGCCCGAGGAACAGGAAGCTGCCGATCGGGCGGTTCGGGTCCTGCAGGCCCGCGCGGGCGCGGCGGACCGCTTGCGAGACGGACACCACCGCGTCGTGCTGGCCGACCACGCGGTTGTGGAGGTTGTCCTCCATCTTCATCAAGCGCTCCATGTCGGAGGACTTGAGCTTCTGCACCGGGATTCCGGTCCAGCGGGCCACGACCTTGGCGACGTCGTCCGAGGTCACCTTCTCGGAGAGCATGGCGCCGTCGGCCTGGATCTCCGCGAGGTCCGCCTGGCGCGCCTCGAGCTCCTTGCGTGCGTTCGGCAGGTCGCCGTACTGGATGCGGCCGGCGGCCTCGAACTGGCCGTTGCGCTGGGCCTTCTCGCCCTCGAACTGCAGGTGCTCGAGCTTCTCCTTGAGCGCGGTGATCCGGTCGAGCGCCTCGCGCTCACGCATCCACCGGCCCATCAGCTTGTCGAGCTCGGCGCGGGCGACGCGGAGGTTCTCGGTCGCGATCTTGGCGCGATCGAGGCTCGCCTTCTCGACGTCGTCGCGGGCGATGCTGGCGAGCTCGATCTCGTACTGCGTGATCTTGCGCTCGAGGCGGTCGATGTCGGCCGGCTTCGTCTCGATCTCGATCTTGATGCGGCTCGCGGCCTCGTCGATGAGGTCGATCGCCTTGTCCGGCAGGGAGCGGTCGCTGATGTAGCGGTCCGACAACGTGGCGGCGGCCACGCAGGCTTCGTCCGTGATCTGGATGCCGTGGTGGGTCTCGTACTTCTCCTTGATGCCGCGGAGGATCTGGATCGTGGCCTCGACCGTGGGCTCCTCGACGAGCACCGGCTGGAAGCGGCGCTCGAGGGCCTTGTCCTTCTCGAGGTGCTTGCGGTACTCGTCGAGCGTGGTGGCGCCGATCGCGCGGAGCTGCCCGCGGGCGAGCGCCGGCTTGAGCATGTTGCCGGCGTCCATCGAGCCTTCGGTCTTCCCGGCGCCGACGAGCGTGTGCAGCTCGTCGATGAACAGGATGATGTTGCCGTTCGAGTTCTCGATCTCGGTGAGCACGGACTTGAGCCGCTCCTCGAACTCGCCGCGGTACTTGGCGCCCGCCAGCAGGGCCGGCAGGTCGAGCGACAGGAGCTTCTTGCCCTGGAGCGACTCGGGGATGTCGCCGGCGACGATGCGCAGGGCGATCCCCTCGACGATCGCGGTCTTCCCGACGCCCGGATCCCCGATGAGCACCGGGTTGTTCTTGGTGCGCCGCGACAGCACCTGGAGCGCGCGCCGGATCTCCTCGTCGCGGCCGACG
>JBIKWC010000192.1:0-14686 GCA_044356535.1 Myxococcota bacterium | reverse complement strand
ATTCGGGGGACTGGTCCCCCGAGGGGGTGTCGGGGGCGGAGCCCCTGACCCACACGACAGACACGAAAATTGATCTTCGCTGGTGCGAAGCGCGAGCGAAGCTCAATTGATGTGGTGCCTCCTGACCGCGAGCGCGGCCATGGCGCACCCCGGCGCCGACGAGCGGCTGGCGGCAAACCTCGCGGACGAGCGGGCGGCCGACCCGCAGCTGTGGCTCGACCAGGCGCGCGCGCTCGCTTCCGAGGGCCGCGGCGACGAGGCGCTGATCGCGCTGCAACACGCGCGCAGCAGCGGAGCGGACACCGTGGACCTGGCCCTCGTCCGGGCGATGGTGCTGGCCGCCACCGAGCCGGCCGCCGCGGTCCGCGAGCTCGACGTCGTCCTGGCCGCGCGGCCCGAACACGCGGGGGCGCGGGCGCTGCGGGCGAGGCTGTGGGCGCGCCTCGACCAGCCGGAGGCCGCCCTCGACGACCTGCGGGCGCTCGGGGAAGGCGCGACGCTCGACGACCGCCTCCTCCTCGTCCACCTCCTCCGGGACCTCCACCGCTACGACGAAGCGCTGGCCGCGGTCGACGCCGGTCCGTCCGTCCCCGCCCTCGTGGACGCCGCCGTGCAGCTCGAGCTGGTCCTCGGTCGCCCCGAGGCCGCGTTGGGCAGGCTCGACGCCATGCCCGACACCCCGTTCTGGGCAGCGCGCCGCGCCGCGCTCGGCGAGCACCCGTGACCCTCGCTGCCCTCGTCCTCGCCACCGCCTCCGCCGGCGAGACGCCCCTGCTCCCCCGCGGGGCCACCTGGCGCTACCTCGACGACGGCGTGGACCCCGGCGCCAACTGGTCCGACCCCGCCTTCGACGACAGCGCCTGGGAGCAGGGCCCGGCGCCGCTCGGGTACGGCCTCCTGCTCCTCGGCACCACCGTGGACTACGGGCCCGATCCCCTCCGTCGCCACCCCACCACCTGGTTCCGGACCACGTTCGAGGTCACCGACCCTGCCGCGTACGAAGCCATCTCGCTGCACCTCCGCCGCGACGACGGCGCTGCCGTGTACGTCAACGGGGTCGAGGTCGCGCGGAGCAACCTGCTGCCGGGAGCCACCGCGCTAAGCTACGCCACGACCGGCATCTACGGCCTCGACCAGGAGGTGTTCACGCCGTTCCTCGTGCCCCCGGGCGTCCTGCAGCCCGGCACCAACGTCGTCGCTGTCGAGCTGCACAACCAGTCGGCGTCGAGCGCGGACCTCGTCGTCGACCTCGGCGTCTCCGGCTGGGACGGTCCCACCAGCGTCACCCGCGGCCCCTGGCTCCAGCAGACCACCACCGACGGCGCCATCGTGCGGTGGAACACGGACGGGCCGGGCGCGGGCCAGCTGTGGTGGGGCCCGAACCCCGGGAACCTCACGCAGAGCCTCGTCGACCCCACCGTCGGGTTCTCGCACGCGCTGCGGATCACGGGCGTCCCCGCGAACACCGACGTGACCTACGCCGTGGGGCACCCGACCGCCGGGGTCCTCGTCGGCGACGACGCCGACCACACGCTGCACACCGCGCCAGTCGTGGGTTCGCGCAGCCCGTTCCGCGCCTGGGTGCTGGGCGACAGCGGCACCGCCAACGCGAACGCCGAGGCCGTGCGCGAAGCCTGGCGCACCCTGCACCCCGACCCGCTCGACACCGACGTGTGGCTGATGCTCGGGGACAACGCGTACGCCTCCGGGCGCGACAGCGAGTACCAGACCGCGGTGTTCGACTTCTACCCGGAGTGGCTGCGGCAGGTGTCGCTGTGGGCCACGCTCGGCAACCACGACGGGTACACGGCGTTCTCCGACACGCAGACGGGCCCCTACTTCGAGGTGTTCACGTACCCCACGGCCGGCGAGCTCGGCGGCGCACCGTCCGGGACCGAGGCCTACTGGTCGTTCGACTACGGGAACGCCCACTTCGTGAACCTCGACTCGTACCACTCGGACCGCGCCCCCAACGCGGCGATGGCGACGTGGCTCGAAGCCGATCTGGCCGCGTCGACCGCCGACTGGAACGTCGTCTTCTTCCACCACCCCCCGTACAGCAAGGGCAGCCACGACTCCGACCGCGAAGACGAGATGGTGGAGATGCGGGAGTTCCTCAACCCGATCCTCGAGGACTGGGGCGTGGACCTCGTCCTCACCGGGCACTCCCACAGCTACGAGCGCTCCTGGCTGCTCGACGGCCACTACGGCACCTCGGACACCCTCACCGACGACAACATCCTCCAGCACCAGCTCGGGGACCCGGCGGTCGACGCGCCGTACACCAAGTGGCAGGTCGGCACTGGCGTCCACGACGGCGCGATCTACGTGGTCGCCGGGTCGTCGGGCCAGGTCAGCGGCGGCTCGCTCAACCACCCCGCGATGGCGGTCTCGCTCGCCGAGCTCGGCTCGTTGTCCCTCGAGTTCGACGGCCTCGAGCTGCGGGGGACCTTCGTCGACGACACAGCCACCGTGCTCGACACCTTCGAGCTCCACAAGGGCGTGACCACCCTCACCGACTTCGGCGGTGACGAGATCGGCATCGAGGGCGAGGTGTTGTCGTTCCACGCGGCCGCCACCCAGCCGAGCGGTGCCCCCGTCACCGACTTCCGGTGGGACTGGGGAGACGGCTCCCCCGCGGGCACCGGCGAAGCGCCGACCCACGCGTGGGCCACCGAGGGCAGCTACGACGTGGCCCTCACCGCCACCGACGACCTCGGCCGCACCGCGACGGCCGGGCTGCGGGTCGAGATCGACAACGGCGTGCCCTCGATCGACCGCGCGGAGTGGAGCGGCGTGTCGCTCGAGGGGGAGGTCATCACCTTCTCCGCGTCGGGGTCGGACCCGGGCCTCGACCCGCTCACCTACACGTGGACCGTCGACGGCCGCACGTTGTACGGCTCCACCGTCCAGCACACGTTCCTGCAGGACGGCTCGTACGTGGCCCACCTCGACCTCGCCGACGACAGCGGCCGCGTGGTCTCCACCGAGCTCGGGGTCACGATCGGCAACGCGGCGCCGTACCTCGTGTCGGTCACCGCCCACGACGTCCGCGAAGGGTCCCCCGCCACGTTGTACGCGCTGGTCGACGACCCCGGCCTCGACTTCGTCACCGTCGAGTGGCACCTCCCCGACCGCACGTCGCTCGGCAGCACCGCGATCCACACCTTCCCCGACGACGGCGTCGTCCCGATCGAGCTCGAGCTCCGCGACTCGGACGGCGCAGTGACCACGGTGCAGCACGAGGTGGTGGTCCAGAACGTGGCGCCCACCGTGGTGGCGGCGCTCACGACCGTCGGGGGCGTCGAAGGCGCCGCGATCGGGTTCTCCGCAGGCACCACAGACGCCGGCGTGGACGACGTGGTGGAGGTGCGCTGGCGGTTCGGGGACGGGAGCCGCGCCGCCGGAGACGACGTGGTGCACGTGTTCCCCGACGACGGACCGTGGACGGTGGTGGCGACGGCAGACGATGGCGACGGCGGGACCACCACCTCCACGCTCGAGGTGCAGCTCGCGAACGTGGCGCCGGCGATCTCGGTGGTGCAGGTGCCTGGACAGGTCCTCGAGGGGAGCGACACGCCCCTGGTGGTGCAGGCCACCGACGCAGGCACGGCCGACGTGCTGTCGGCCACGTGGTCGCTCGGGGACGGGCGTTCCGTGGCGGGGCTCGATGCCACGGCCCGGTGGCTCGACGAAGGCACGTACGAGGCCTCCGTCGAGGTGCGCGACGACGACGGCGGCGCGAGCAGGTGGCCGTTCGTGGTGTCGGTCGGGAACGTGGCCCCGCGCTTCGTCTCCGCGCCCCCGGTCTCGCGGGTGGACCCGGGCGGCACCTTCACCTACGACGTCGTCGTCGACGATGTCGACCCGGTCACGCTGGTGGTGGTCGAGCCCGCGGACGCCGAGCTCGAAGGCACAACGCTCCGCTACGGGGCGTCGGACGCCGCGGGGACCTCGGTGCCGTTCCGGCTTCGCGCCGACGACGGCGACGGCGGCGTCACCGACCAGGTGTTCTCCCTCGCGATCGCCGGCACCTCCGCGGCGCCTCCCGACCGGCTGGGGCGCGCCGATCGACCCACGCGCACCGGGTGCTCCACCGCGCCCTCCCTGGGGAGCGCAAGCGTGGCGCTGCTGGCCGCCCTCAGCCTGCGACGGCGCGCAACAGCTCGGGGTGGGCGCCGGTGAACTCGGCGCGCTCGTCGGTGACGAGCCGCACCTTGAGGACCACCGCGAACAACGCGAGCGGCACGATGCCGACCACGATGAGCAGCAGCCCCACGCTCAGCAGGAACAGGTCGTCCGCCATGCCGCCGCCCATGATGGCCAGGAAGCCCAGGACCACGCCCACCGTCCCGCCCGCCATCCCCAGCCGCCGCCGCGAGGCGTGCGCGGGGCACAGGCCCACCTGCAGGTCGAACGTCTTCTTGAAGATCAGGAACAGGATCAACATGATCAGCGGCGACAGCAGCACCGTGAGCCGCACCCACAGCGGCGTCCACTGCTGCTTGAGCCGCAGGTGCGTGACGCCTTCGCGGGCGCCGCACTTCGCGCAGACGAGCGGGAGCACCGCCGTGGGCTTCGTGACGAGGACGTCGCCCTCCACCCAGGCCTCGCCGTCCCCGCCGCCTTCCGGCACACCGGCACCGAGCTCGGACGCCGCGAACGGGTTCTCGGACATCGTCACTCCTGCGCGGGGGTGGTGCGATCCGCCCAGCGATCGGGCAACGCCAGCAGCGCGCAGGGCAGCGACCGCACGACCTTCTCGCTCACCCGGCCCACGAGCATGCCGGCGGGGAGCTCCTTGCCGCCGAGCGCGAAGGTCACGAGGTCCACGTCGCGTTCGCGCGCCTCGCGGAGGATGGTCTTGTCGGCCGGGACCTGCTCGAGGTTGGTGCGCAGGAGCGGCTCGACCGTCACGCCCGAGGGCACCTCGAGCTCCCCCACGTGGCGGGCGAACGCCTCGCGTGCCTTCTCCTCCATGCGCTGGCGGATCTCCATCACGTCGCCGGCCACCGCCCGCAGCGACGACGGCAGCGCCACCATGTACAGCGGGTGCACCGTGCCGCCGGGCTCCACCCAGCGCAGCGCGTTGCGCAGGGCCGTGCTGCCCGCGGGCCCGAGGGCGGTGGGGACGAGGATCCGCCGCCACGGCGTCGGGGGACGTGGACCCGCCACGAGGACCGGGACCGGGGACAGGCGGAACAGCCGATCTCCGTTCGCGGACAGCGACAGCGCAGAGCCGGCGGGCTCGCCCATGCCCACCACCAGCGCGGTGGCGCCGCCGCCGTCGAGCACGTCCACCACGTCGGCCGAGGGCCGGCCGGTGCGCACCTCGATCACGGCGTCGGTGGCGCCGAGGGCCGCGAGCTGGGCGGCGATCTTCGCGCGCGCGTCCTCTTCGGTGCCGAGCCGGTGGGCGTCGAGGTCCCGGTCGCCGAGGACCTGCCCGAGCAACCAGTTGGGCGCGGGAGAGACGTGCAGCGCGGTCACGGGCCGGCCCGCGCGCCGCGCGAACGCCACGCCGTGGGCCAGCGCGTTCGCCCAGTCCTCCGAAAAGTCCACTGCGACGACGACGTGTGCGGGGGTGAGGTGCACGTCCGGCATTCGAGTACTCCGTTGGGCGGGTACCATACCCGGAGGAGGCTCGTCACCGACAGTCACCTCTGTCTGCCGGGGGACGAAGCTAGACCAGGGTGCACGGAGGAACGATGCCCTTGCCCGTGGACCCCGCAGCGCTGGCGGCCACCCTCGACCAGTGTCGCGGCGCCGTGCACGCTCCGCTCCCGCGGCTCACCGAGGATCAGGTCACCCGCGCCGCGTCCGGCGAGGTGGTGCGGATCGTGCGCCACGGGGATCCGGACCAGCCGAGCACGGCGATCGGGCTGGTGGTGCTGGAGGGTTCGATCGAGGCGCTGTGGCTGGCCGCGCAGGACCCCCACACCCACGTCGATCCGAGCCTCACCGAGTTCGTCCTCGAGGAGCTCCCCGGGGATCGCGCCCTCTGGTACGGCTACCTCGATCTGCCGGCGCCCCTCGCCGACCGGCAGTGGGTGGTCACCTCGGCCGACAACCGCGCCGCCGCCAGCCTCGCGTGTTGGGAGCACCACTGGGAGCTCACGGCCGACGCCCTGCCCCGCGCGCGGGCGGCCATCGCCGCGGGCGCAGCGCCCGGCCTGGCCCCCGAGCAGGTGGACGCTGCGGTCCTCACGCCGGTGAACCACGGCGCGTGGCTCCTGTCGTCGCTGGGTCCGGACCACACGCTGGTCGTGTACCAGGCCACCTCGGTGGTCGGCGGCGCCATCCCCGACTGGCTCGTCCTCAAGCTCACCACCGCGCGGCTCGAGAGCGTGTTGCGGCAGGTGGAGACGCTGGGGCGCGACTGGGTCCCCGGCCACTACGGGCTCACCCACGCCCCGGTGAACGGACCGGACGGGCGGCCACTCGAGCCCTGGCGGTAGGAGCCCGTGGCGGAGAGGCCGCGCAGCGGCCTCGCGCCAGGGCTCTCCCCTGCCCGTGCCCCTGCCCGTGCCCCTGCCCGTCCCCGACCCGCTCCAACATCGCGATCACGCGTTGCAGCAGGTCGAGCGACGCGTCGATCCGCGGCGTTTCGGCCAGCCCGAGCCGCTCGCAGACGGATATACCCGCGACCCTCGGGAGGCTCCTCCGCCAGTTCGTCGATCAAGACTCACAGCTGCTCGGGGGCACGGGCACGGGCACGGGCTGGGGAGGAGCCCGAAACGGGCTCCTGAGGATACGGCGCCGGGATGAAGGTCGGCGTCGTCCAGTTCAAGGCCACGAAAGGCGCGATCGACGCGTCCCGCGAGGCGCTCGTGTCGCTGGCCGACCGGGCCGCGCCCGGCACCGATCTGCTCGTGCTGCCCGAGATGGCCGTCTCCGGCTACGTGTTCCCCGACGCCGCCGCGGTCCGGGCGATCGCCGAGCGGCCCGCCGGACCCACGGCGCGCCGCCTGAGCGAGGTGGCCCGACGCCACCGGACGTGGCTCGTCGCCGGCTTCGCCGAGGACGCCGGGGATCGGCTGTACAACAGCGCGATGGTGTTCGATCGCGACGGCGCGCTCGCCTTCGTGTACCGCAAGACCCTGCTCTACGAGGCCGACGTCCCGTGGGCCACGCCCGGGGACAGCGGGTACCAGAGCTTCGACACCGGCGTGGGCAGGTTCGGCGTCGGGATCTGCATGGACCTCAACGACGACCGCTTCGTCCGGTGGGTCCGCGACGACCGTCCCCACGCCCTCGCGTTCCCGACCAACTGGGTCCGCGACGAAGCGGGAACCGACACCTGGAACTACTGGGCGTGGCGGATGCGCGACCTCGACACCGCCCTCGTCGCGGCCAACACCTGGGGTCCGGACGCGTCGACCTGGTTCACCGGCCGCTCCGTGGTGCTGCAGCGGCTCGTCGTGTACGCCCACCTGCCGCCCGAGGGCAACGGCTTCGCCCGCGCCGACATCCGGACGTGGTAGGTTGCCGCGTCCCCGGACCGGAGCGCTCATGTTCGGACACAGGTCCCGGCAGAGTTTCACGCAGGAGCTGCGCGACTGGGTCGACGACGTGGATGTCGGGCACCCCGTGGACACGGGCGCCGAGGAGGAGGTCCGCGCGCTGATGGCGGAGGCCCCCCTCCCGGTGAGCGTGGCGGGCACCGACTACGAGGACACCGTTCCCCGCGCGCTCCCGCCCCGGGTCCCCAAGCCGAGCGGCCTGCGGGCCCTGGCGAACCGCCTCCGGGGAGGTCGGTCGTGATCGCGTGGTGGGTCGCGCTCGCCTTCGCGGGTCCCGCCGAGGACGAGGTGGCCGTCGCCGAGAAGGTCCTGCAGCAGGTCCGGGCGTCACACGCCGCAGGACAGACGAGCGCGGAAGACGTGTACGTCTGGTCGGTGCGGGTGCGCGACGCCCAGCGCGCTGCGGGCGCCCCGGGCGCAGACGCAGCCCACGCCCAGCGGATGCGCGCGCTGCTCACCAACACCGAGGGGATGGTGGCGTCGGGGGTGGCGCCCAGCCGCGACCTCGACGCCGTGCGGTACTACGTCCTCGCGGCCGACCGCGCCACGCCGGTGGCGGTGTCCACGCCTGGGCCCGCTGCGCCGCCCACCACCCCGGCGCCCGCAGGCCCTGGGGTCGAGGCGTGTTTCGAGACGTGCGACGGCGCCTTCGACCGCTGCGCGACCGAGGCCGAACACCTTCGCCTGGGCGTGGGCGCGTTGCCCCCAGACCCCGCTTGCCTCAGCGCAGCGGAGGGCAAGTGCGGAGCCGGGCGCTCGCAGACCGCCACGGAGTGCCGCGATCTGGCCACGCGCGCCTGTGTGGCGTCGAAGCAGACCGCCGCGTGTGCGCGCGAGCAGACGCTCTGCGCAGCGAAGTGCCGCTGACTACTGGTTGAGGAGGATCTGCAGGCCCGCGAGGCACGAGAACCCGCAGGCCGACGCCATCACCTGCAGGACGAGGCCGATCACCGAGCCCGTCAGCGTCTTCGAGCCCTTCATCAGGAACGCCACCACGATGCCGAGGCACCCGAGCAGGAACCCGAGCACGATCCCCAGGATCAGGCTGCCCTCGTTCTCTTCTTCCATCTCCCCCTCCCGCGCGCTCCACCTACGCCGTTGGAGCGCCGCGAACAACCCGGGACCCGGAGTCGCTCCGTGCGGGTGGTGATCGTCGGCGGTGGGATCGCAGCGGCGTCGCTGGCCCGACACCTGCGGGGGCACTGCACCGTCGTCGTCCTCGAGCAACACGGCGCGCTCTCCGGCGAGGCCACCGCGCAGAGCTCCGGGATGATCCGCCGGCTCGGCGAGGACCCGGTGGAGCGCACGCTGGCCCTGCGCTCGGCCGACGCGCTGGCCGCCATGGACCTGCCCCCGGGGGTGTGGCGGCAGACCGGCGGCGTGGTGGCCCTCCGCGACGACCCGACCGCAGCGAACGACGCCGTGGCGCACCTGCGGGCCCGGGGGGTGGTGGTCGACGACCCAGGCCCGGTCGGCCTCCTCGCGGGCTCTCCCGTGCGAACGCGGCTCCGCGTCACCACCGACGGCGTGGTGGACCCGGAGCGGCTGTGCGCCGGGTGGTTCGCGGAGTCCGCCGCGGAGGTGCACCTCGACACCCGCGTCCTGGCGCTGCGTACCGAGGCAGGCCGGGTGGTGGGGGTGGACACGACCCGGGGCGCCGTCGACGCCGACCACGTGGTGCTCGCAGGCGGGGCCTGGTGCAGCGCCCTCGCGACCACCCGGGGGCTGGCGCGCCCGCTGACGGCCCTCCGCCGGAGCGTGTTCCGGGTCCGGGGCCCCGAGCCCGCGGGCTCTCCCTGGGTGTGGATCGACGATCGGGGCCTGTGGGCCCGCCCCGAAGCCGACACCTGGCTCCTGTCGGCGTGTGAGGAGGTGCCGGCTCCCCCTGTACCGGGCGCCCACACGACCGGGCTCCCCGCGCCCGGCGACGAGGGACGGCTGCGCGAGAAGATCGCCGAGCTCCTGCCGGCGCTGGCGGGCTTCGCGGTGGTCGACGCGTGGTCGGGCCTGCGGACGTTCGCCCCGGACCGCCGCCCGCTGCTGGGTCCCGATCCTGCGGTTCCGGGCCTGCACTGGTTCGGCGGCCTCGGCGGCTACGGGATCACCTGCGCCTGGGCGGCCGGGGAGCTCGTCGCAGCGCGCATGCGCGGCGAAGAAGTGCCGTGGCTGGCGCAGCGCGCGGTCACGCCCGATCGGCCATGGTTCCGGCGGTGGCCGATCCGCCCGACCGGAGAGGCCGGGCGCTCGGTCCTGATCGACACCTGAGCTCCCCCGGGGGGAGGACTCAGCTCGCGACGGCGAGGATGTCGCGCTCGCGCACCATCAGGTGCTCGACGCCGTCGAGCTTGACCTGCTCCCCGGCCCACTCGGACAACAGGACGGTCATGCCGGCCTCGACCTTGAGCGGGGTGAGCTTGCCTTCGTCCGACATGTACCCGTTGCCGACCGCGACGACCTCGGCGAGCTGCGACTTGGTCTGCGCAGCGTCGGGCAGGAACAACCCGCCCCGGGTCTTCGTCTCCGGGTCCTTGCGCTTCACGAGCACGCGATCGTGGAGTGGACGCACCTTCATGACGACCTCCTTGCGTCCGGCCTCGAGGGACCGGACAGGGCGCAACGGGTAAGCACCCCAGGCCGACCGACAACCCCCGACCGCCACACCGCGAACGGACACCGACGTCCACTCGCCCGGCGCCCCCGGCCGGTTAGGTCTGTCGGCCCCCGACCCAGGCCGTGCCATGCTCGTTGTCCGTGGTGGTCCCGCGCTCTCCCCGTTCCGGATGGAGCCCCTCCTCGCCGCGCTGCGCGCCGCCGTCCCCGGCGCCGGGACCCCCACGGCGGACTTCGTGCACTTCGTCGCGGTGGACGGCCCGCTCACCGCGCCCGAGCAGCAGCGCCTCGAGGCCCTGTTGGCCTACGGCGCCGAGGCCCACGCCCCGGAGCGGCACGGCGCGGGACTCCTGGTGCTCCCGCGGCCGGGAACCGTGTCCCCCTGGTCCACCAAGGCCACCGAGATCGCCAACAACACCGGCCTCTCGCCGGTGGAGCGCATCGAGCGCGGCGTGTGGTGGTCGTTCGATCGGCCGACTCCGCTCACGGACGCGGAGCGCGCCGCCGTGGCCCCCCTCGTCCACGACCGCATGACCGAGGCCGTGGTGCCCGCGCTCGAGTACGCGCAGACCCTGTTCCGCGACGAACGGCCCCGCCGCGGCGCCACCGTGCCCCTCCACGCCCTCGCCCAGGCCAACACCACGCTCGGGCTCGCGTTGTCGGCCGACGAGATCGCGTTCCTCGAAGCGTCGTTCCGGACCCTGGGCCGCGACCCCACGGACACCGAGCTCATGATGTTCGCGCAGGCCAACAGCGAACACTGCCGGCACAAGATCTTCAACGCCGCGTTCGCGATCGACGGCGAGCCCCAGCCCGACTCGCTCTTCGCGATGATCCGGGCCACCCACCACGCTGCCCAGGCCCAGTGGGGCGAGCGCTCCGGCGTGGGGCGCGTGTTGTCGGCGTACCGGGACAACGGCGCGGTCAGCCAGGGGCCCGTGGCCAGCCGGTTCCTGCCCGATCCGGAGACCCGCGAGTACCGGTACGCGGCGCCGGCCCCGCTGCACCTCCTGGCCAAGGTCGAGACCCACAACCACCCGACCGCGATCTCGCCCATGCCGGGCGCAGCGACGGGCGCAGGAGGGGAGATCCGCGACGAAGGCGCCGTGGGCCGCGGCGGGAAGCCCAAGGCGGGCCTCGCCGGCTACACGTTGTCCCACCTGCGTCTGCCCGAGCTCCCGGCCCCCTGGGAGGACCGCGCGCCCGGCCGCCCCGACCGCGTGGCGAGCCCGCTCCAGATCGCGCTCGAGGCCCCGATCGGCGCTGCGTCGTACGCCAACGAGTTCGGTCGGCCCGCGCTCACCGGGTACTTCCGCACGCTCGAGGTGGAGCTCGGCGGCCGGTGGTGGGGGTACCACAAGCCCATCATGATCGCCGGGGGCTACGGCAACCTCTCGGACGGCCACGTCGAGAAGGCGGCGGTGCCTGCGGGCGCTCCGCTGATCGTCCTCGGGGGCCCCGCAATGCGCATCGGCCTCGGGGGTGGCGCCGCCAGCTCGATGACCCAGGGCACGAGCTCGGTGGAGCTCGACTTCGCCAGCGTCCAGCGCGCCAACGCCGAGGTCGAGCGCCGCTGCCAGGAGGTGCTGGACGCCTGCCAGGCGCTGGGCGCCCAGAACCCGATCCTCGCGATCCACGACGTGGGCGCCGGCGGCCTCTCGAACGCGCTCCCCGAGCTCGTCCACGGGGCCGGCGTGGGCGGCGACATCGACCTGCGCGCGATCCCCAACGCCGAACCCGGGATGACGCCCCTCGAGATCTGGTGCAACGAGGCCCAGGAGCGCTACGTCCTGGCGATCGACCCCGCGGCGCTGCCGGCGTTCGAGGCCCTGTGCCGCCGCGAGCGCTGCCTGTACGCCGTGGTCGGGCACACCACCACCGAGCCGAACCTGCTGCTCCGCGACGGGCTCCTCGGGGAGGACCCGGTGTCCCTGCCCCTCGAGATCGTGCTCGGGAAGGCGCCGCGCATCCAGCGGACCGCCACCCGGGCGCCGATCACGGGCGACGGCTGGCGCCCCGAACCCCACGCCGACCTGCTCGAGCAGGCGCTCCGCGTCCTCGCCTTCCCGGCGGTCGCCGACAAGACCTTCCTCGTCACCATCGGGGATCGCTCGATCACCGGGCAGGTGGCCCGCGACCCCATGGTGGGCCCCTGGCAGGTTCCGGTGGCGGACGTGGCCGTGTCCACGGTCGACTACCGCTCCACCGCCGGCGAGGCGATGGCCGTGGGGGAGCGCCCCGCGATCGCGCTGCTCGACGCCGCCGCCTCGGGGCGGATGGCCATCGGGGAGTCGCTCACGAACCTGCTCGCCGCCGACGTGGCGGGGCCCGAACACGTGTTGTTGTCGCTCAACTGGATGGCGTCGGCCGGCACGGAAGGCCAGGACGCCGCCCTCTACGACACGGTCCGCGCCGCCCGCGACCTGTGTGTGGCCCTCGGGATCGAGGTCCCCGTGGGCAAGGACTCGCTGTCGATGCGCACCGCCTGGGCCCGCCCCGACGGCGCGAAGGTCGACGTGCGCGCCCCCGTGTCGCTCGTCTCCACCGCGTTCGCCGCGGTCGGGGACACCCGCAACACCCTCGTCCCGCTGCTCCACCCGGCCGACGACACCGTGCTGGTGCTGGTCGATCTGGGCCACGGCCGCGACCGCCTCGGCGGCAGCGCGCTCGCCCAGGTGCACGGGCGCGTGGGCGACGTGCCCCCCGATCTCGACGACGCCGCCGGCCTCCGCGGCCTGTTCACCGCCCGCGCCGCCACCCGGGACCTGCTGCTGGCCTGGCACGACCGCTCCGACGGCGGGTTGTTCGCAGCCGCGTGTGAGCTGGCGTTCGCGTCGCGGTGCGGGCTCGAGCTCGAGCTCCAGCCCGGCGGCGACGCCGTGAGCCGCCTGTTCGCCGAGGAGCTCGGCGTGGTGCTGGAGGTCGGGCGCCCCCACCTCGACACCGTCCGCGAGGCCTTCGCCGAAGCCGGTCTCCCCACCTGGGTCCTCGGCCGGCCGGTCGCGGGCGACACCCTCACCTTCCGCCACGAAGGCGCCGACGTGCTGGTGGCGGACCGCGTCACCCTGCACGAGCGCTGGTCGGCCACCACCCACGCCCTGCAGCGCCGCCGCGACGACCCCGCCTGCGCCGACGAGGAGCGCGCCCGCCTCGCGGATCGCGACGATCCCGGGCTGGCCCACCGCGTGTCGTTCCCGCTCGACCGCGTCAGCGTCGATGCCCCCGCGATCGGCGTCACCCGCCCCCGGGTGGCCATCCTCCGCGAGCAGGGCGTGAACGGCCAGCTCGAGATGGCCGCGGCGTTCGAGCGCGCCGGGTTGACCCCGGTGGACGTCCACATGACCGAGCTCGCAGCCGGTTTCGACCTGGGGTCGGTGCAGGGCCTCGTGGCGGTCGGCGGCTTCAGCTACGGCGACGTGTTGGGCGCCGGCGGGGGCTGGGCGAAGTCCATCCTGTTCCAGCCCCGCGTCCGCGAGGCGGTGGCCGCGTTCCTGGCCCGCCCCGACGCCTTCGCGCTCGGCGTGTGCAACGGCTGCCAGATGATGAGCCAGCTGTGGTCGGTCGTGCCGGGGACCCCGCCCTGGCCACGGTTCGTGCGCAACCGCAGCGAGCAGTTCGAGGCGCGCCTCACCAGCGTCCGCATCGAGCCCTCGCCGTCGGTGTTGCTCCAGGGCATGGCGGGCAGCGTGTTGCTGGTGCCCACGGCCCACGGGGAGGGCCGCGCCCTGTTCGACCACGAGGAGGACCACGATCAGCTCGTGTTGCAGGGCCTCGTCGCCGCGCGCTCGGTGGACGGTCGCGGCGAAGTCACCGAGACGTACCCGTGGAACCCGAACGGGAGCCCCGGGGGCATCGCGGGGGTCACGTCGGCGGACGGCCGGGTCACGCTCCTGATGCCGCACCCCGAGCGCGTGTTCCGCTGGCACACGTTGTCCTGGTGCCCGCCCGATCACCGCGGCCCCAACGGCGACTCGCCGTGGATGCGGATGTTCCGGAACGCCCACGCCTTCGTGCGGTGACGCCTTCGCCGGGGCATGATGGGTGCGGAGGCGCCGTGTTCGCCTGGCTGTGGTTCGCGTGTGGTGATTCGAAGGGCCCGGGGGACGGCGACCCGCTGGACACCTGCCCCTCCGAGCCGCAGGTGGTGCTCGGGACGGGGCTCCAGCCCGTGGTGCCCCTCGAGGAGGGCGCGGAGCTCCTGCTCGTCCACGGGCCCCAGGGCGGCTGGCACGTCGACGTGGGCGGGCTCGTCACCATCCCGACCCTCGAGGTCGCGGTGAACGCCACGCTGGTGCTGGACGGCCGCCAGCTCGCCGGGGACCAGTCGCCCTTGTACACGGTGTTGGCCGCGTACGACGACGCCACGTGTGATGGCGAGTTCTACGAGGTCCGCGCGTACGTCGACGACGAGCTCGCGACGCTGCCGGGGGGTACGGACGTGCTCCTGGACTACATCTGTCCGCTGGGTGGGCAGCGAGTGACGCTGACGGTCGAGGTGTCGGACATCGACCGCGAGGTGGTGCTCACCGACACGATCGAAGGCGTCATCGTGC
>JBIKWC010000450.1:0-4220 GCA_044356535.1 Myxococcota bacterium | reverse complement strand
CCCGCGTACCGAGGTCCATCGAACCTGGATCAACTACTTGACCTCTTCGAGGGTGAAGGGGAGCGCGCCGAGGTCGGCCAGGAGCGTGCCGTCCTGGATGGCGTTGTACAGGGGCGTGTTGATCCCGAGCTCACCGGCCTCGGGGCCGCCGAACGCGTCGCGTTCTCCGATCAACACGTAGTTCAGCAGCGTGCCCCAGCAGTCCTCGACGGACGTGACGTCGGTGAGGGTCATGGTGAACGCGCCGTACGCGTCGGTGGTCGCGGTGCCGAGGATGAGGCCCGGGGTCCACCCGCGGTCCTCCACCTCGAGCGTGGTGTCGGCGCCGGGCTCGCCGCTGGCGCCCTGCACGAGGCCCGTGAGCGTGAGGTCGTAGTCGATCGGCGGCCCGCACGCGCCCGTGGGCTCGGTGTCGGTGGTGGGGGTCGAGTGCAGCGGGATCGCGCCCGTGTGCCCGGTGGAGGTCGGCTCGGACTTGTCGTCGCCGCCGGAGCAGGCGACCAGGCCCAGGAAGAGGAATGCGCGGGTGTTCATGGGCGGGATTGTACGCTGCCCCGCGGCCAGGTGACGAACGCGAGGCGGGTGGGACATCGATGTCCCACCTCGGGGCTGGACGCGGACCCCGGGATCGCGAGAAACTGGATCCGGAGCGCGCTTGTGGAGGGGTGGGGCAGCGGTGGGCCAGTGGGACGCCACAGTGCGGAACAACTTCCGCAGTCCCGGGAGATGATCGAGGATCCTCCGATCTCGGACGCTGGTATGGTGTGTGCAGATTCCTTGACCGGGCGTTGACAGTTTTTTTGTTCGCGGCTTTCGAGTGTGTGTGTGTTCTGTGCCTTGGGGAGGCTTTCATGCGTTGGTCCACGATGGTGTTGGCTTCGGTAGCGCTGGTCGGTTGCAGCGAGTTCTCCGTCGTCCCGAAGGACGAGGGAGCGCAGGGGCCCGGGCCCGACATCCTCGTCACGCCGCCCCAGCTCGTGTACGGCACGTTGTCCATCGGGGACGAGGAGCAGCAGGTCTTCTCGGTCCAGAACATCGGTGAGGCGACCCTCCACGTCGAGAACGTGGTCATCAAGTCGGGCCTCGGCTTCTCGGTCACCGCGGCCGAGACCGTGTTCGACCTCGAGCCCGGCGATTCCCGCGATGTCGAGGTGACGTTCACCCCGATGGGCGCGCACGAGAACTACGGGGAGGTCGCCGTCTTCTCCGACGACTCCGACCAGCCCGAGGCCAACGTCGGCCTCCTCGGCTACGGCGCCGTCCCCGAGCTCAAGATCACCCCCGAGTCCTACGTCTTCGGCGACGCCTTCGTGCCCTGCGGCTCGTCGGTCGAGCTCACCCTCGAGAACGTCGGCACGGAAGACCTCGTCATCGAGGACTACGACTACATCTCGGGCGGGCTCCTCACGCTCGACGACTCGAACTTCCCGCCGCTCCCGCTCATCCTGCCCATCGGCGCCACGGCCAACGTCACGGTCGACTTCACGCCGGCCACCGCGGGCTCCGACACCGGCCGCTTCGACGTGGTCTCGAACGACCCGCGCGGCACCGTGTCCGCCGATCAGAACGGCGAAGGCACCTACGTCGACGAGCGCACCGAGACGTTCACCGAGCCCTCGCTCCCCGGCGTGGACGTGATGATCCTCATCGACCAGTCCTGCTCGATGGAGGAGGACAACGTCGACGACGTGCAGAACGGCTTCCCCGACTTCGTCACCGAGCTCCAGGCCGTCTCCGACTGGCAGCTGATGCTGATCACCGACTACGCCGGCGCGGACGCCGGGTGCGGCACGGGCGGGGTCATGGACTCCAGCACGAACAACATCTCGAACCTGCTCGTGAACAACGCGTTCCCCGGGTCGCAGGGCATCGGGAACTACGACACCGAGGCGCTCCTCCGCCTGGCCGACACTGCGTTGTCCAAGACGGGCCCCGGCGGCTGCAACGAAGGCTTCCTGCGCCCCGGCGCGCTGCTCCACGTCGTGGTGTTGTCGGACGAGCGCGAGCAGTCCGGTCGCACCGGTGGCTACTGGGTCGGCCAGCTCGGGACCTACGTGTCGGCCCCGGACTTCCTGAAGGTGTCGGGCGTGCTCGACCTCAACACGAACTGCGGCGACGGCTCCGGCCCCGACGGCTACCTCGAGGCGGTCAACCTCACGGGTGGCGCTTCGCTCAACATCTGCAACGCCAACTGGGGCGCGCAGTTCAGCGACATCGCGTCCGAGATCGTGGCCGGCATCCGGTCCTACAACCTCTCCGACACCCCGGACCCGGCCTCGGTCACGGTCACCGTCAACGGCAACCGCACGAACGACTTCGACGTGAACGGCAGCTCCATCACCATCAACGACCCGCCGGTCGGTGAAGGCGACGAGGTCGAGATCGAGTACGGCGTGCTCGACGAGTGCAACTGACTCGCTGACCGCCGCTCGCGGCGCGGAGCCGGGACCAGGGTTCACCCCCTCGTCCCGGCTTCTTCGTTTCGGGGACTCCGCAGGCCCTGCGCCGAGTCGCAGGCGACGCCTTGGCCGGGGTGAGGGGGCGCTCCGGCCACCCCAAACGAGAGAGGCCGGAGCAGGACCTGGGTCAGCGGCTCAGTAGCGGTACTTCACGCCCAGGCGGATGGAGCGCGGCGTCTGGCGGTACAACGTGGAGCCGAAGCCCGCGGCGTCCACCGTGTAGTACGAGATGGCCTGCGCGAACCCGGGGATGTTGAACACGTCGAGGGTCCCCTCGAGCGACTGCGACTTGCCCCACTTGAACTCGTGCGCGATGCGGCCGTCCACGTAGTGCACCGCGGGCATGAAGCGCGAACCGCGGCCCTGGCCCATGCCGTCGTACCCGTAGAGCGGCACCAGCGTCCGCTTCTCCCAGGCGTGCCCCGAGTCGAACTCGTACACGAGGCCGAACGAGCTGCCCCACGGCGCGGTGTAGCTGCCGTTGAGCTTGATCTGGTGGAACGAGTGGTACGGGAGGTAGCCGTAGTAGCCGGCCTCGTCGTAGTAGCCGGGCTCGGTGACCGAGTAGTGGCCGAGGCCCGAGAACAGGTCCAGGATGAACCCCTGGCCGTTGTTGATGTAGTCCTCGCGGGCCTTGCGCTCGCCGATGTCGTCCAGGTAGACGCCGACGTTGTTGCCGTCGGACCCGAACTCGGCGCCCGGCGCGAGCTCGAACTGGCCCGGGGTGTGGCCGAACGACTCGGAGAGCGTGTAGGAACCCCACACCTGCCAGATCTCGTCGAACTGCTTGCGCACCGTGAGCTCGAGGGCGCGGTACACGCGCTCCTTGATCGGCACGTTCATGATGTAGAAGTTCGGGTACGTGGTGTCCACGTCCTCCGGCAGGTTGCTGGTCCGCGAGTAGATGCCGCGGACCCCGACGGAGAGGTCGTCCGCGATCTCGCGTTCGACGCCGAGGTTGATCTTGTCGAGGACCGCGGGCCGGAGGTCGGGCGCGTAGTACGAAGGCGAGCCGACGGTGTCCTGCGTGTTGAGCCAGCTGAGCTCGCCGCCCGGCTCGTCGCGCGTGAACCGCATGAAGTTGTTGGCGGACCGGCTGTTGGACCACTCCCAGATGCCGGCGCCCGCGAGGTCGTAGTACTGGCCGTAGTGGCCGGCGATCTTGGTGCGGCCGTCGTTCCAGGGGTCGAGCGCGAACCCGATGCGGGGCGCGGGCATCAGCCGGGGGCCGAGCTCGCCGACCTTCGGATCCACTTCGGCGAAGGACTTCGGGTCGACCGTAGGCGGGCGCTCGCCGGTGTCCGAGAGGCCCTGCTCCACGTCGAGGCGCACGCCGAGGTTGACCGTGAGCTGCGGGAAGGGGCGCCAGTCGTCCTGCAGGTACCCCTGGAAGGTGTGGATCCGGTTCCCGATGGGACCCGCGTTCTCGGTGTACTGCACGAGCCCGCAGTCCGACGTGTCGGGGTTGGTACACGGGAACTCGAAGCCGGGCGTGGCCGGGTTGTCGAACGACTGGTACTGCGTGCCGACCTCGCGGCGCCCGTCGGGGTTGCCGGCGGTGTCGAGCCACTGCCGCTCGGTGACGCCGGTGTTCACGAGCTCGCGCTCGGCCACGAGCAGCCAGTATTCGGCGCCCGTCTTGAGCTTGTGGTTGCCCGCCACGTTCTCGAGGAAGCGGGTGTACGTGAAGCCGCCGCCGATGCGGTTGCGGTTGTTGAAGTCGAAGTTCGTGGCGTTGTCGTGCAGCTTGCCCTGGGCGTC
>JBIKWC010000191.1:0-14740 GCA_044356535.1 Myxococcota bacterium | reverse complement strand
GTGCGCAGGTGCTGGTGCGACGGCTTGAGCGTGATGGCGAGGGTGGCCTCGGCCATGCCGTAGGCCGGCATGATCGCGGTCTCGGGCATCTTGCAGCGGGCCGAGAACAGCTCGGTGAACTGGCGCATCGTGGGGGCCTGGATGGGCTCGGCGCCGCACCCGAGGACCCGGAGGCAGGAGAGGTCCCACTGGTCGAGGTCGCTGTCCTTCACGCGGCGGGCAGCGAGGGCGTACGCGAAGTTGGGCGCGAACGACGTGGTGCCGCGGTGGCGGTGGATGGTGTCGAGCCACACCGACGGGCGCTTGATGAACCGCATGGTGGGGATGAACACCACGGGGATGCCCCAGCAGATGGGGGCGATGACGAAGCCGATCAGGCCCATGTCGTGGTACAGCGGCAGCCAGGAGACGCCCTTGTCACCAGCCTCGGCCGAGATCTGGAGGCCCTCCTTGATGATGCCGCGGGAGTTCGCGACGAGCGACGCGTGGGTCACCATCACGCCCTTGGGGTCCGAGGTGGAGCCCGACGTGTACTGGAGGAACGCGAGGTCTTCGGGGACGATCGTGGGGAACACGGGCTCGCCGGCGTCTTCGCGGAGCCTCTCGGCCGCGATGAGGCGCTCGAGCGACGGCACCCGATCGACCATGTTCCACAACACGTTCTGGAGCTTGGCGGAGGCGACGAGCAGCCGGGCGCCGGCGCTCTCGAGGACCTTCGCCGTGCGATCGGCGTACGCGTCGAGGTTGCCGAACGACAGCGGCGGGTAGAGCGGGACGGGGACCACGCCGATGCGCACCGCGGCGAGGAAGGTGAGGACGAAGTCCTCGGGCTCGATCACGATGAGGCCGAGGCGGTCGCCCTGGCGCAGCCCGGCGGCCTGGAGGTTCGCGGCGCGGGTGGCGGTCTGCCGCTCGACCTGCGGGAACGTGTACGCCGTTTCCTTCCCGTCGAGGTCCTGGAACACGAACCCGAGGTCCGGGTGGTGCTTCCCGACGTTCGCGACGGCTTCGGCGATGGTGCGGAAGTCTTTCTGCATGGCGCAGCTCCAGTAGGCCCGCGGGCCAGTGCTCCGGGCCGGCGGGACCGGCGGGGGGAGCGAACGGGTGGAAGGTAGCGGTGTAGGACGGGGCGGGTGCTTACCGCTGGTGACATCACCCGCGGGTGCCGCAATCTACGGCAGTCACCACGGCGCCGCAACCCGAAAAGCCGTGAAAAGTCGCCGATTCCCAGCCGATCCGAATTCTGACTGGTCGGTTGGTTCACGAGTGGCGGATACCGACCGGTCGGTCGGTCTGGCCCCTGGTGACCCGTCAGGGCGGCGACGACGGAGAATCGTGGTTCCCCGCGCCACGTGCGGTTCGTCGGTGCGCTGCACCCGCGCCGCGTCTACAATGCGTCCGCGGAGGGGCCCGGTGTCCGGCAGCCAGTTCGTCGTTTCGGTGGTCGGGTCCCTCGGGTCGTGCTTCGGGCTGCTCGTGTTCCTCTACAACGTGCTGTCATTCGCGCTGTTCCTGCGCGAGGCGACGGAAGGAACGTCGTCCGGGCTGGCTCGCGCGGCGTGGGGCTTCGGCCTGCTCGCGTTGTTCCTGTGGTGGTTGCCTTGCGGAGGCGCAGTGCTGGCCCTCGTCGCCATCGTGGCGTCCCGCATCGAGCGCGGCCGCATCTTCCGCGACGAGTCCGCGCTGGCCGGGGTCACGCCCATCCGCCTCGGGAACTTCAACGCGATCATGGTGCTGGGCCTGCAGCTGGTGATGGTGGTGGCGATGGCCGTGGCCGTGATCGACGGGGCGTTGTAGCGCTCGTCAGGGGAGGCACGGAGAGGCGTCGAGCTCCTCCCCGAGGAAGTCCTCCCAGGTCTGCTGGTGGTCGTACAGCAGCGTGCGGATCCGCTGGTCCTCGATGCCGAGCTCCGGGATCGGGTCGGAGAACTCCAGGAGGAAGTGGGTCCGGAGCCAGAACGTCTCGAGGACCTCGTGGACGTCGGGATCGTTCTGCAGGTCCGCGTACAGGGAGGGGTCGTCCTCGCGCGCCTCCTCCAGGTACAACGCGATGAAGTACAGGAACGCGAGGGGACCGTCCGAGGCCGACATCGTCCATGGGAGCGCGTCCGCCCCGGCGAGCGCGCCACCGAGCCCGTTGATGTAGCAGTTGGTCTCGTCGAGCAGCTCGGTGAAGCCGTACGTTCCCTGCGTCCCGACGAGGTACAGGCTGTCGTACAGGTCGGTGGCGTCACCCTCGACGCGCGACGCGATGCGCGACCGCGGGAACCCGTCGATCCACCGCGTCTCGAGCGTGAGCCCGCCGGTGACGAAGTACGAGAACCGCGTCGGGTGGATGCTGTTCTCGTAGTCGTAGCCATGGGTCTCCTCGTGGACCACGGTCATCAGGCTGTCCATCATGAGCGACCAGCTGGAGGTCTCGAGGAACACGTCGATGTAGGGGTCGTGCGCCATCTCCCGGAGGAGGGCGCTCCCCGCGGGCCACCGGCGGTCCAGGACCTCGAGGGCATCGTCGCGGGCGGTGCCGGCGCGAAACCCGTTCTCGACGTCGGAGACGGAGGCGGAGGGGTCCAGATCCTCGGTCCAGCAGTACCCGGCGGGCGTCGTGGTCGTGGGGGTGGTGGTGGTCGTGGGATCGGTGGTGGTGGTGGTCGGGTCGGGGACCGTCGTCTGCGGCGGGTCCGGCGGGTCCTCCGAGGAGGTCCCGGTGGTCGGCGACGCGCCGGTGGGGTCGTCGGACTCCAGGGCGCCCAGGCCAGACTCCGAGCAGGCGACCAGCGTCAACGACCAGACCACGCGCGCGGTATACGACATGTTTACTCCCGGCGGGTCCCAATGCATGGTTCATGCCGAGGCGACGATCCTGTTCACCACGTGGTTGCTTGACATGGTGCGGTATTGATTCCGCACCCTGTAGGGTACGCCACAACCCACTCGCAGGTCCGCCGCCCGAGAAGCGCCGCAGGGGTATGTTCTGTTCGCGGGGGTGGCGGTTGCTGGTTTCCGTGCTGATCGGCTGCCGAGGCCCCACCGAACCACCGCACAGCCCCGTGACGCCGACGGATCCGACGACTCCGACCGACCGGACCACCCCGACCTCGCCGACCACCCCGGCGTCGGCGACGGCAGATCTGGTGGTGACCGGCGGCGACATCGTCACCATGGACTCCCAGGGGACGCGGAGGTCGGCGATGGCCGTCCTCGACGGCGAGATCGTCTGGGTCGGCGACGGGCCTGTACCCACCGATTGGGTCGGACCCGCAACGGTCGTCGTGGACCTGGTCGGCCAGCAGGTCCTGCCAGGACTCCACGACGTCCACAACCACATCCTCGAGGCGTTTCAGCCGGCCGCGGGGACGTGCATCGTCACCGGCTACGCCCCACTCCGGACCCATGTCGACGAGCTCCAGGACTGCGCTGACGACCAGATCGGGACGGAGTGGGTCGTCGGTTGGGGCTTCGACTTCTGGACCGCCGCGCTCGGCGTGGGCGACAGCCCCAGGGTGATCCTGGACTCGGCCATCCCGGATCGGCCGGCGGTCATCCTCGAGGCCACCTCGCACGCGGTGTGGGCGAACAGCGCGGCGCTCGCGGCGCTCGGCATCGACGAGGACACCGTGGACCCCGTTGGCGGAGTCATCGTCCGCGAGCGCGGGGTGCCCAACGGGCTGTTGCTCGACGCAGCCGGTGAGCTCGCCATGGACATGGCCATGGCCGACAGTCCCGCGATGCGACCCCTCAACGAGGAGGCCCTCCGCCTCGGACTCGCGGAGGCAGCGCGCAACGGCATCACCGCGGTCGGAGACGGACGGGGCTACTGGAAGCGGGGCTACGTGGAAGCCTGGCGGGCGATCGAGGCCGCCGGCGGCCTGACCCTTCGCGCGATGGTCCCGTTGTGGGCCTACCCGGACGCAAACGACGACGAGCAGCTCGCCGAGCTCACCGCCAGGTTCGACTCGGCACCGAACGCGCGATTGAGGTTCGGCGAAATCAAGGTCTACTCGGATGGAATCGTGTGGCTCACCACCGGCGCCCTCTTGGAGCCGTACCAGGGCCGCACCTTCGGCGACCCCACCGGCCTCACGTACTTCGACGAGGCCCGCCTCACCCGGTACGTGACGGAGCTCGAGGCTGTTGGCTTCGACTTCCACATCCACGCCATCGGTGACCGAGGCGTCCGGCAGGCGCTCAACGCCATCGAAGCGGCTCGGGCGGTCAACGGGAACCTGGGCGCCCGTCACCGCCTCACTCACCTCGAGTGGATCGCGCCCGAGGACATCGGGCGGTTCGCGGAGCTGAACGTGTCGGCGGACTTCCAGCTGGCGGGCGCGTGGACCCGGCCCCAGAACCTCCACGACAATGACTTTCTCGTGGGGAGCGCGAGAGTGGACGAGCGGGCGTACCGCGTCCGAGACCTGTACGAGGCTGGAGCACGCGTGGTGTTGTCGAGCGACTACGACGTGGGCCCGATGTCACCGTTCGCGAGCATGAACGCCGCCCTCACTCGGGGGGACCAGAGCCTGCCGAGCCGCGAGGCGGCGCTCCGGTCGATGACCATCGACGCGGCGTACGTGTTGCGCCACGAGGACCTCGTGGGATCGCTGGAGGTCGGCAAACGTGCGGACTTCGTCGTGGTGGACCGGGACGTCTTCACCACGACCGAGCTCTCGACGACCCAGGTGTTGTGGACCGTGGTGGAAGGCGAAGAGGTCTTCCGGAGACCCGTGTTCGAGCCACCGGGGCTGTAGCCACCGGAAGCGGCGGGGCGCTCCGTCCGGCGGACCCGTCGCCTGGCCGGCTTACTTGTACAGCGCCTCGAGCGCGGCGCCGTACTTCTCCATCACCTTGTTGCGCTTGAGCTTCATCGTCGGGGTGAGGAGCCCGTTGTCGGTGGTGAAGTCCTCCATCGTGAGGACACAGGCCTGGGGCTTCTCGTAGCCCTTGAACAGCTGCTTCGAGTGCGCGTCGAGCTCGTTCTTGAACAACGTGAGGACCGTCGGGTCCTTCGACCAGTCGCCGGGGAGCGAGTGGCCCTTCTCCTTCGCCCACTTCTCGACCGCGGCCTTGTCGGGGACCACGAGGGCCACGTTGTGCGGCTTGTTGCTGCCGAAGATCATCACGTTCGCGACGAACGGGCTGAGCTTGAGCTCCTCCTCGAGCGGGGAGGGGACCACGTACTTGCCGTTCTCGAGCTTGTACTGCTCCTTGATTCGGCCGGTGATGAACAGGAAGCCGTCCGGGTCGACCTTGCCCATGTCGCCCGTGCGAAAACCGCCATCGGCCATCAGGACGGCCTTGTTCTCTTCGTCGCGGTGGTGGTAGCCCTTCATGACGTTCGGACCGTACACCACGATCTCGCCGTTGACCGCGTCTCCGGTGATCTGGTTGTCGATGTGGATCCGGACGCCGGGGATCGCCCTGCCGACCGACCCGATCTTGCGGTTCCCCGCGCCTGGGAAGTTGGCGGTCGCGATGGGGGAGGTCTCGGTCAGGCCGTAGCCCTCGTAGACCTCGATCCCGAGGGCGTCGATGAACTTCGCTACGTCGGTGTTGAGCGCCGCGGACCCGCTGATGGCGTACTTGAGGTTGCCGCCGAGCCGCTCGCGGACCTTCCCGAACACCAGGCGGTCGGCCAGGGTGAGCTGCAGCGACTCCCACATGCCGATCGACTCGCCTGCGTTCTTCTTGGCGGCGGCCGCGAGCCCGGCGCGGAACATGCTCTGGATGACGCCGGGGCGTTCGGCCATCTGCTTGTTCAGGTTGTCGTACACGCGGTTGAAGATGCGCGGCACGGCGAACAGGATGGTCGGCTTGACCTCGGCGAGGTTCGGCAACAGGTTCGGGATGTCGTCGTTGAGGGCGAGCGAGCTGCCCATCGACAACAGGCCGTGCAGCTCGCAGGTCTGGCCGAACGAGTGGGCCCAGGGGAGGAACGAGAGCGAGCGGTCCTCGGGCTTGAAGGTGAACACCTGGTGGATCGCGTTCACGTTCGAGCAGATGTTTCCGTGCGACAACAACACGCCCTTCGGCATCCCGGTGGTGCCGGACGTGTAGATGTAGCCGGCGACGTCGTCCCAGCCGGGCTCCTGGGGCTGTACGGGCGCGGCGGCCCCCGCGGCGACGAGCGCTGCGAACGAGTCCGGATCGGTGGCCGGCAGGTCGAACCCGAACACGTGGGTGAGCCCGGGGAGCTCGCTCTGCAGCTTCTTCAGCTTGCCCACGACCTCGGGCTTGCTGCCGAACACGGCCTTGGCGCCGCAGTCCTCGAGGATGAACTTCCATTCGCTCGACTTCTGGGCCTCGTACATCGGGACGAACTGTGCCTGCAGGCCGTACGTGGCGTACGCGGCGACAGCCCACTCGATCCGGTTGTCCGCCACCATCCCGACGCGGTCCCCCTTGGTGATGCCCCGGGCGGCGAGGCCGGCGCGCGCAGCGTCCACCTGCTTGCCGAACTCCGCGTAGGTCATCCACTTCCAGCCAGCGGCGGTCTTGGTGCCGAAGAGCTCCCGTTCGCCGAACTTCTTCACCGACTGGTTGCACAGGTCGACCAGGTTCTTGAACTCCGCCACGCTGCCTCCGGTTCCCGAGATGCGAGGCGGAGTCCATACCATGGGCGGTGGCCGATCACCGATAGCCGGCCGCCTGGAGCGCGAACAACCGCGCGTACCGGCCGTCGGCGGTCATCAGCTCCTGGTGGGTCCCGCGCTCCTCGATGGCGCCCGCCTCGAGCACCACGATCTCGTCGGCCATGCGGACGGTGGAGAACCGGTGGCTCACGAGCACGGCGATCTGGGTCGGTGCCATCGCCCGCACGCGCTCGAACACCTGGGCCTCGGCGTCGGCGTCCATGGCGGAGGTGGGCTCGTCGAGCACGAGCACGTCGGCGTCCCGTCGCATGAACGCTCGGGACAACGCGATCTTCTGCCACTGGCCGCCCGAGAGCTCGGTGCCCTTGCGGAACCACTTCCCGAGGCGGGTCTGGAAGCCGTCGGGCAGGTCGTGGACGAAGTCGTCGGCCATCCCGCGCCGGGCGGCCTCGGCCCAGCGCTCCTCGTCGTCCACGTGGGCCACGTCGCCCATGCCGATGTTCTCGCCGACGTTGAACTGGTAGCGCACGAAGTCCTGGAAGATCACGCCGATCCGCTGTTGCCACACCTCGGGGTCCCAGTCCTTGAGGTCGGTCCCGTCCCAGGTGATGCGGCCCGCGCTCGGCTGGTACAGCCCCGTGAGGAGCTTGACGAGCGTGGTCTTGCCGGAGCCGTTGTGGCCCACGAGGGCGAGGCGCCGACCAGGGGCCAGGTGCAGGCTCACCTCCCGCAGCGCGGGGGTGGTGGCGCCGGGGTAGCTGAACGACACGCCCTCGAAGCGCAGGCCATCCCCGGGGATCGCGCCGGCGACCGCGCCTCCGACGCGCCGGCTCACGGGGATGTCCAGGAACTCGTAGAGGTTCGACAGGTAGAGGTTGTCCTCGTACATCCCGCCGATCGACCGGAGGCTGGCGGAGAACGCGGACTGGCCCTGCTTGAACACCAGCAGCAACATGGTCATGTCGCCGAGCGAGATGCGGCCCGCCACTGCCGCCATCGCGATGGAGCCGTAGGCGCCGTACAGCGCCGCCGCCGACACCACGCCGAGCACGGTGCCCCAGATGCCCCGCCGCACGGCCAGGGCGCGGTCCTCGCCGTACAGCTTGTGGAAGATGCCGTCGTACCGCGAGACCATCAGCGGGCCGATGCCCATCAGCTTGACCTCCTTCGCGTGGTCGTCGCGGGCCACGACCATTTCGAGGTAGGCCTGCTCGCGGGTCTCCGGGGCGCGCCACGAGAACAGCCGGAACGCCTCGCCGGCGAAGCGGGTCTCCGAGACGAACGCGGGGATGGCGGCCACGGCGAGGACGACGACGGCGATCGGGTCGAACCACACGAGGACGGCGCCGAAGCTCAGGAGCGACAACGAGTTCTGGACGAGGCCCAGGGTCTTGCGCACCAGCGCCAGCGGCCGGGACGAGGCCTCGCGCCGGGCGCGGGTCATGCGGTCGTACAGCTCACTGTCCTCGAACTGCACGAGGTCCAGCGTGAGCGCCTTCTGCAGGATCATCACGTTGATGCGGTGGCCGAGCTCGACGCGCAGGAGCGACTCGGAGACGTCGAGCCCGCGCTGCAGCGCGGACATCGCGGTGACGAGCCCGAACTCGGCCACGATCCACAGCAGGGCGGGCCACACCTCGCGGGTGACGGTCCCGGCGACGACGGCGTCCACGATCCCGCGGCCGACCCACGCGACGGCGACGGGGACGAGGCCGGCGACGACGGTGAAGGTGCCGAGCGACACGAGGAGGCCGCGGTTGGTGTCGGCGACGAGGCGCGCAGCAGCGCCGGTGTAGCGGAAGACCTGCGCTCCCCGGCGCAGGGGGTCGACGATGCGGTTCCAGGAGGGGCGGGCGGGTGGGTTCACGGCGGGAGGATGCGTCCGGAGGCGGGGAAGGGAAAGCCCCCCGAACGGGGAGCGCAGAGCGCATGGGCGCGAAACCGGGCGGCGGAGGCCCCGGGACGGGGGTCCGCGAGGCAGGTGCTTGTCGGCCCCGGAGCGGTGCGATAGGTGTCGCCCGCGGGCCGGGATAGCTCAGTTGGTAGAGCAGCTGATTCGTAATCAGCAGGTCGTCGGTTCAAGTCCGATTCTCGGCTCCACTCCTCCCCGCACCGTCCGCTCCCAAGCTCCCGACCGGTCGAGCCTCACGGGCAGCAGGCGCTTCGACCAGTTCCCTCCCAGTGGGTGGCGGCCGCAGTGGTACGACGCGCTAGCGCGCTCCAGGTGCCCGGGGTTCGCCGTGGTCCTCGCCGCGACCTCGGCAATGAGAAGCCTCGTCAACCCTGCAGGCGAAGCAGGGCGAGACCCGGTACCCGTTCGAAGTCGGTGTCGAAGCTGAGCACTGTCGCCCCCGCGTCGAGGGCTACAGCCGCGATCCACACGTCGTTGATCGGGAGGGGCGTGCCCGCTCGGCGGAGCGAAGCCCAGAGCTCGCCGTAGCGCAGCGCCACCTCCTGGGTGACCGGAGCGACGCGGACGAACGGTTCCGCGAGGAACTCCGACAGGGCCTGCTCGTTGGCCGCGCGACGAGACCCGAGGACGAAGCCCCCGTGCAGTTCACCGAGGACGATGGATGGAACGAGCGCCACCGTCGCCCTGCCGAGCGCGCTCACCACGCCTGAATGTCCCCGCATCAGGCCGGCGTACGCGGACGTGTCGACCACGAGCCGAGCGCTCACCGCCAGTCTCTGGGGTCCACCTGCCGCTGATCAGCGAGGTGGCGCTCGAATTCGGCGGCGTCGTCCTGGGTCCACGTCGCGTACCGGCGGAGCCGACTGGCCCTGGCGTCCATGTCGACGGCGTCGGCCAGGAGCTCTACGACCAGCGTGTTCAGGCTCACGCCGCGCGCTTCCGCCAGGGCTTTCAGCCGTCGGTGAAGGTCCGGATCGTCCGCTCGGATCGTCAGCTGCATGCAAGACCGTACCATCGTGCCTGCATGCCTGCACCCGCGACCCCGTGACGACCGCGGAGTCGGCTTCAGGAGGGGCGGAGCACGGCCTCGATGCCCACCAGCTCGGCCCACACCTGGCCCGCGCCGTCCAGGAACGTGACCTGCGTCACCGTGCGGTCCTTCCCGCGCTTCTCGCCGCGCAGGATGGCCCGCGACACGCCCGACGGAGGCCCAGCGCGGTGCGTCCGGAGCTCGCCGACGCCCATCGGGATCGACGCGCCCCCCAGCACCCGCCGCGTCCACAGGAGCGCCAGCTGCAGGCCGCCGTCCAGCGCCGCCGGGTCCGTCGCCCAGGGCTCCTTCGGCCACGGCAGGTCGTTGGTCCCGGTGACCGAGGCCACGACGCCCCCGTCGCCGATGTCCACGCCGCCCAGCACGTGGAACGCGGGGCCGTGGAACAACACCGCGCCGTCGTAGACCTCGCCCACGAAGGCCGCCGTCTCCGGCGGGGCCGCCGTGCGACCGGGCGCCGTGCGGTGCTGCACCAGGACCGCCTGGGCCGTGTAGTGCAGCGGGCCGCCCACGCGCTTGAGCTCGAGCGCCAACGTGGCGCCCGCGCCGTTCGTCAGCTCGCGCGCCGACACGTCGAACCACTCGCCCTCGGTGAAGTGGTCGAGCTTGATGCCCCGCAGGACCTTCAGGTCCTTGAGGCCGGCGAGCAGCAGATCCGGGCGGGCGGCGGTCGCCAGGCGGGCGAACCACTCCATCACCAGGACGATGGGGACCACCGGCACCGAAGCCACCGTGTGATCGAGCAGGAAGGCGTGGGTCTCGGGGCCCACGCGGACCCGTAAGCTCTTCCGCGGGGGGGCAGCGGCCTCGGCGCCCGGCGCGTGACCTGCGAGCGGGCCCATCACGGGCTCGTTGCCGAGCACGATCTCGACCCGGTTCGTGTGGTCGGCGACCTCCTCGACCAGCATGCGCGCGCCCACGTCCAGCGGGATCAGCGGCACGCCCATCGCGTGGAACTGCCGCGCGAGCTCGGGGGTGACCATGCCGCCCTCCCACGGGCCCCACTGGAGGGCCTTGACCACGCAGCCCTTGCGGGTGGCGGCCTCGCGGGCGGCGACCTTGGCGAGCACCTCGTTCGCGACGGCGTAGTCGGCCTGGCCGCGGTTGCCGCAGCGCCCGGCGACCGAGGCGAACATCACCAGGAGCTGCAGCGGATCGCTCTTCGTGGCGGCCAGGAGCGACTCGAGCCCGCGGACCTTGGTGTCGTACACCGAGCGCCACTGCTCCACGGTCTTGTCGGCCACGAGCTTGTCGGCGAGCACGCCGGCGCCGTGCACGAGCCCGGCGATGGGGCCGAGCGTGCGCCGGACCTCGTCGAGGGCTGCGGAGAGCCGGGCGCCGTCGTTCACGTCGACGGCCAGGTACTTCGCGGTCACGCCGAGCCCGGCGAACGTGGCGAGGGTCTTGGAGACCTCGCGGTTCGCGAGCACGCGGGCCACGCGCCGGTTGATGTCGGCGGGGGTGACCTTCTCGCCCTTCTGCTGGGCCTCGACGAGCAGCGCCTTCTTGAGCGCGGGCTCGGTGGTGGCGCCGGCGGTGGTGGGGGACTCGGTCTCGTGGGCGGTGCGGCCGAGGAGCACGTACCGGCCGCCGTAGGCGCGGGCCATGGCCAGGAGCGTGTGGGCGGTGACGCCGCGGGCGCCGCCGGTGGCCACGATCACCGCGTCGCGGGCGAACGGGGCCGCGCCGGGCACCGGGCTCGCAGCGACCGAGCGCAACACCACGCGGGAGCCGTCCCGGCGCAGGCCGACCTCGAGGTCGTCGCCGCCGCCGAGGAGCTCGGCCACGATCCGCTCGGCGCGGGCTTCGTCGCCGACGACGTCCACGTCGATGGCCTTCGCGTGCGCCGCGGGCCACTCCTGGGCCACCGTCTTGACGAGGCCCTGGAACCCGGCCGCCCAGGCGTTGGGGGAGGCGCCGGAGACGCCGAAGTCGCCGCCCGTGTCCTGCACGGTCACGAACAGACCGCCCTCGCGGGAGAAGCGGGGGGCCACGGCCCGGGCCGCGACGAACGCCGCCTCGTGGGCTTCGCGGGCGTGGGCCGGATCGCCCGTACCCAGGAAGACCACCGCGTCGCTGTCGGGCGCGGGGCTGTCCACCGTGGCGGCGGGCACGCCCTTCGCGGCGAGCATGCGCACCACGGCGTCACCGAGGGGGCCCTTCGGGAGCACGGCCACGCGCGCCTTCGGACCGATCCCGGGCTGGGACAGGCCGGTGGGCGGGGAGGGGACCACGTCCAGCACCCAGCGGCCGATCCCCGGGGGGT
This sequence comes from Myxococcota bacterium, assembly GCA_044356535.1. GTDB lineage: Bacteria > Myxococcota_A > UBA796 > UBA796 > JACKER01. The sequence goes on along the minus strand of JBIKWC010000191.1, from coordinate 2,921 downwards.
TCGGTGGCGCCGTGGCGGGGGAGGGAAGGGATAAGCTCTGGATCGCGACGGGCGCGGGCACGGAGGCGTGCGCGACGCCGGCTCCGGCGGGGAGGGTGGACCGCAGGTGGTCGACGACCTGGCCGAGGGTCTGGAGCTTGGCCATCTCGCCGGCGTCCACCTCGGGCAGGCCCGGGGCGCGCTCGCGCACGGCGCTCAGGATCTCGACGCGCTTGATGGAGTCGACGCCGAGGTCGGCCTCGAGCGCCATGTGCCGGCCGAGCATCTCGGCGGGGTAGCCCGTCTTCTCGGCGACCACCTCCATCAGGAGCTGCTCGACGTTCACCACGCCGGACGGCGCAGGCGCGGCGGGGGCGGGGGCGGTGGGCGCGGACGCACCGGCGGGGAGCGTGGAGCGCAGGTGCTCGACGACCTGGCCGAGGGTCTGGAGCTTGGCCATCTCGCCGGCGTCCACCTCGGGCAGGCCCGGGGCGCGCTCGCGCACGGCGGACAGGATCTCGACGCGCTTGATGGAGTCGACGCCGAGGTCGGCCTCGAGCGCCATGTGGGCCCCGAGCATCTCGGCGGGGTAGCCCGTCTTCTCGGCGACCACCTCCATCAGGAGCTTCTCCACGTCCACCGCGGCGGCGGGCGCGGGCCTCGCGGGAGCGGCTGCCACGTGGACCGGGGCCGGCGGTGCGTAGACGGGCGCAGGCGGCGCCTGGACGGGTGCGGGCGGCGCCTGGACGGGCGCGGGCGCCGCGTACACCGGGGCCGGGGCGGCGTAGACCGTGGCAGGCGGGGCGAACACGGGCTGCGGCGGCGCGTAGACCGGGGCGGGCGCTGCGTACTGGGGTGCGGGCATCGGGGCGCCGGCGCCGCCGACCATCCGCGCGAGGCCGTGGAACGAGACCTCGAGCGTCTTCAGGAACTGCTCGTGGCTCTGCGCCATCGACCGCTGGTAGGCGGCGTGCGCCTCGACCGTGGCCCGCTGGGCCTCCTGGAACGCCATCACCCAGGGGTCGGCAGGGACGGACGGCGGCGGCGACGGGTGCTGCGACGACATGGGGGCTCCGGAGGGTTCGGCGGGGACGGGCCGATCGACGTAGACGGGGCGGTCGACCACCTTCTCCACGTAGACGGGCTTCTCGATGATCTTCTCGACGACACGCTCGGCGCCGCCACCCTTGGAGGCGGCGAAGCCGGTGCGGCTCGGGTTCGGCTTGTTCAGGCCGCGGGCGCCGTTCTTCGGCGGGTACGGCTTTCCGTAGTTCGCGCCGTCGAGCTTGATGGCCATCTTCGGCACGGGCTTGTCATGCGGATCGGACTCGGGCGCGTAGCCGGCCGACAGCGCGGAGAAGGCGACCGGGTGGCCCCCGACGAACAGCCGGCCGAGCCCGGCGAGGAGCTGGCCCACGCCGTTCTTCTTGCGGCGATCGAGCGCCACCGCCACGTGCGGCTGCGCGCCGAGGATCTCGGTGACGAGGTTCGTGAGCACCGATCCGGGGCCCACCTCGACGAAGGTGCGCGCGCCGGCGGCGTACATGCCGCGGATCTGGTCCACGAACCGCACGGGCTTCGCGACGGCGGCGGCCACGGCTTCGCGCACGTCGGCGCCGTGCGGGGCGGCGGTGGGGTTGTGCCACACCGGGATGCTGCTGGCGCCGAACGAGACATCGGCCAGGAACGCGCGGAACGGCTCGACGCTGCCCGCGACCAGGGGGGAGTGGAACGCGGTCGCCACCTGCAGGCGCTTGGCCTCGATGCCGGCCTTCAGCAGGCGCTGCTCGAGCGTGGCGACGGCCTCGGTGGGGCCCGACACCACCACCTGCTCGGGGGCGTTGTGGTTCGCGATCACGCAGCCGGGGACAGCGTCCACGTGGGGCTGGACGATCTCGAGGGTCCGAGGCACTGCGGTCATGGCGCCCGGCACGGGAGACGCCGACGCCATGAGCTCGCCGCGGCGGCGGGCGATGCGCAAGGTATCGGCGGCGGACAACACACCGGCTGCGTGCAGCGCGGTGATCTCACCATAGCTGTGCCCGCCCACCATGTCGGGCGCGACGCCCACGGCGCGCATCACCTCGAGGAGGGCCAGCGAGGCCACTCCGATGGCGGGCTGGGCCCACTCGGTGCGGCGGAGGTCGTCTTCCTGGCGCTTCTCGGCGTCGGCGTGGAACACGGGGCGCGGGAACACCGTGGCGTGCAGGCTCGATCCGCCCATGGGGAGGTCGGCCGCGAGGTCCCACGCGCCGCGGGCCACGTCGAGGTGGATGGCCACGTCGCCGCCCATGCCCACGTACTGCGACCCCTGGCCGGGGAACAGGAACGCGACCTTGCCGGGCTGCTCGCCGGCCTGGTACGAGCTGCCCGTGGGCAGGTGGAACGGCTCGGTCGGGGCCTTCGCGATCCGCTCGGCGAGCTGCTCGAGCTTCTGGCGGAGCTCGCGCTCGTCGGAGGCCACGACGGACAGGCGAGCCGGGAGCGCGGGGTCGGCGCTGGCCTGGGTGGAGGTGGCGGCGAACTTCAGGAACCCGGGGAGCGTGGAGCGCTCGGCCAGGGCGCGCGCCTTGCCGGCGAGCTCTGCCGGGGTCGCGGCGGACAACACCACGAGCTCGGCGGGGAACGTCCGCAGCCGGGGCGCGTGGTCGGCGGGGCCCGTGTACTCCTCGAGCGACAGGTGGAAGTTGCTGCCGCCGAACCCGAACGAGCTGACGCTGGCGCGCCGCGGGTGGTCGGAGCCGCGGATCCAGGGCCGCGACTTCGTGTTCAGGTAGAACGGGGACTTCTCGATCTCGAGCTTCGGGTTCGGGTTCTCGATCTTGATGGTCGGCGGGAGCACCTTGTGGTGCAGCGCCATCACGGCCTTGAACAGCCCGGCGGCCCCGGCGGCGGCCTTGGTGTGCCCGATCTGCGACTTCACGGTGCCGATGGCGCACCAC
>JBIKWC010000190.1:0-14769 GCA_044356535.1 Myxococcota bacterium | reverse complement strand
CCGGTGGCCTCCTCGAGGGTCATGTCCGGGTCGCCCTCGACGGCGATCCCCCGGTGGCCGGGCCCCACCTTGGAGTCGCGGCGCGGGATGCTGACGTCGACCTCGTGGTCCACGCCCGCAACGCGCCATTTGAGGACCCCGAAGGACCGCCCCACGGCGCTGACGCGCCCTCGCTGCTCGAGCAGGTGCACCAGCGCGTCGACCGGGAGGCCGAACACCTCGACGTCCCAGTCCTTCACCGGCCGTCCCATGAGGTGGTCGCGCACGCCCCCTCCGACGAGGAAGGCGCGACCCCCGCGGGCGGACACGACGCCTCCCAGCCACCGGACGGGGCCGGGTACCGCGAGCGGGGACAGGTTCAGCGCTCCTCGAGCCGGGTGCCGGTGGTCTCGAGGTCGTTGACGTTGGTCTTGACCGCGTTCTGCAGCCCCGCGCGATCCTGCGCCTTGGGGTCGAACTCCCCACCCAACCAGGCCAACAACACGGTCTCGAGGGGAGCCACCGTGTTGAGCATCGCTGCGCCGGAGCCGGCGTTCGGGTAGCTCACCAGGCGATGGGGCCCCGTGGTGCTGCCGTCCAGGAAGGCGGCGGTCTTCATGCCGATCGGGTCCTCGCCGGTGGTCACGACGAGGAGCGGTCTGCCCGAGTAGCCGGCCGCCGCCGTGGACACCTTCACGCCGTGGATCGACGCCGCCGGCGACAACAACACGAGATCGTCCACCTCGGGGTTCTTGGCTGCGACCTGGAGCCCGAGGGAGCCGCCGAGGCGCGCACCCACGACGTGAAGCTCGGTGACCCCGTGGCTTCCGAGCCACTTCACGCCGGCTGCCACGTCCTGTTCGAGCTTGACCCAGTCCGCCTCGGTCAGCGTGACCTTCGACGAGGCGCCGTGACCGCGAAGGTCGATCGCCAACACCTGCATGCCGGCGTTCGCCAGCCGCGGCGCGAACGAGGACCAGTCGTCGCGCGTGCGACCTTCGTCGTGGACGAGCAGCACTCCGCGCGCTCCGGTGCCCCAGGTCTGGCCCGACAGCGTCACGCCGTCCGCCGTGGTGAGAGTGACGGGGCCCGCGATCGCCGCAGCTACCAGCGCCATGCCGAACATGCACACCTCCGAGCCACCGTGGGCCGACGACCTACCGTACGGCCCCGTTGGGTACCGGTCAAGGTCGTGGGCGGGACCGGGACGATAGAGACGAATGGGCCCCACGACTCCGGACCCCTTCGACACTTCCGGGAGCGTTGGTTAGTGGTGCAGGTCTCGCGGGCTCGCGCCGCGCGCTCTTTGATGCACGAATGGAACGATGACGGACCAGGAACACGAGCCCTACATGCGGCTCGCGCTGCTCATGGCCGACGAAGCTGCCTCCCTCGGGGAGGTCCCCGTCGGCGCCGTGGTGGTGCGAGGTGCAGAGGTGATCGCGCGAGCCGGAAACCGGCGGGAGGCCCACCAGGACCCCACCGCCCACGCCGAGCTCCTCGCGATCCGCGCTGCTGCAGCGACGCTCGGCTCCTGGCGATTGGAGGGCTGTCGGGTCTACGTGACCCTCGAGCCCTGCCCGATGTGCGCCGGCGCGATGGTGCTGGCGAGGGTCGAGTCGTGTGTGTTCGGTTGTCCCGATCCGAAAGGCGGGTTCCTGGGCACCTTGGCTGATCTTTCGCGATTCCCCGGGTTGAACCACGGGTACGCGGTGCAGGGTGGGGTTCTTGCGGACGCATGTTCGCAGCGCCTCCAGGACTTCTTCCGCGGCCTCCGGGCCCGGAAGCGGAACAGGACTTCGGAGGGGTGGCCGAGTGGTTGAAGGCGGTGGATTCGAAATCCACTGTGCCCGTAAGGGTACCGGGGGTTCGAATCCCCCCTCCTCCGCGTCCGAGTTCCCGCACCTTTTGCGCGGAGAGATGACCGAGTGGTCGAAGGTGCATGACTGGAAATCATGTGTGGGGCAACTCACCGGGGGTTCGAATCCCCCTCTCTCCGCCATTCTCCTTTGAAATCGTCGACGAACCCGTCCACCTGCCCGGTGAGGGCCGGGGCCCTGCAACCGGGACCCGTGAACCCCGCCAGATTCGAAAGAAAGCAACGGTAGCGGTCATTCCGGGGTGTGGGTCACCCCGGTCCTCTCCCGGCCGGTGGACCAGTCGTCGCCTTCGCCCAGAGCGCTGCCAGGTCGTCCGGCAGCACGCTCACCACCTCCAGCACGCGATCCTCGATCGGGTGCTGCAGGCGGAGCTGCGTGGCGTGCAGCGCGAGGCGCGGCCAACCGCGGGCTGCAGGGCCACCGTGGGTCCAGTCCCCGAGGAGCGGGCACCCCGCCAGGGCAGCGTGGACGCGGAGCTGGTGTTTCCTGCCCGTCTCCGGCCGCAACCGCAGCGCGGTGAGGCCGGGTCCGTGGCCCACCACCTCCACCCGCGTGTGCGCCGGGGCGCCGTCCACCGGGCGGTCCCAGCGTGAGGCCACCACCTCGCCCTCCGCGACCGCGAGGTAGGTCCGCTCGATGGTGTGGCGCTGGAACCCCTGCGCGATCGGGCGATTCGCCACCGGATCGAGGGTGAACAACACGAGCCCCGAGACCGGGGTGTCGAGGCGGTGGTGCAGGCCCACGTAGGTCTCCACCGCGCGTAGCTGGTCGAACAGGTTGTCTCCGCCGCTTCGGGCGGCCTGGGTGGGGAGGCCGGCCGGCTTGTCGACGACGATCAACCACCGGTCCCGGTAGACCACCTTCACCCGCCGCCCACCGCCCGGAGGATCTCGACGCGCGCACCGTCCGCGAGCAGGTGCCCGGCGTGGGTGCTCCGCGGCACCACCACCCCGGAGACCGCGACGGCGACTCCGTCTCCGCCGAACCCGAGCTTCACCAGGAGGTCGGCTACCGTGCTGCCCGCGGGCAGCTCGAGGTCGCGTCCGTTCACGAACACACGGATCACCGGACCTCCACCCGGTTCTGCAAGGCTCTCGCCAACGACAACGCGTCGGCGAACTCGATCTCGGTGCCCACGCTGATCCCGTGCGCCAGGCGGGTGACCTTCACCCCCAGCGGCTGCAGGAGCCGCGCGAGGTACAACGCGGTGGCGTCGCCCTCCACGTCCGGATCCGTCGCCAGCACCACCTCGCGCACGACCCCGTCCCGCAGGCGCGCGAGGAGCTCCCGGATGCGGAGCTGATCCGGAGACACCCCGTCCAGCGGAGACAGCGCTCCGTGCAGCACGTGGTACCGGCCCCGGAACTCGCCGGAGCGCTCGAACGCAGCGATGTCCGGCGGGTGCTCCACCACGAGGATCGTGGCAGAGTCGCGGTTCGAGGCGCACAGCGCGCACGGATCGGACCCGGTCAGGTCGCAGCACACCGAGCACGTGCGCACGCCGTCCTCGAGCGCGACGAGCGCCGCAGCGAGGTCACGCGCGGTGCCCGGCTTGCTGCGCAGCAGGTGGTACACGTGGCGGGCAGCGGACTTCTCGCCGATGCCCGGCAGCCGCTTGAGCTGGCGGATCGCTTCGCGGATGGGGTCCGGCTTCGACATGGTCGTGTTCTCGGGCGTCGCGCTCAGAAGGGGAGGAGACCCGGTGGGATGGGGAGGCCGCCCGTCAGCTGCTGCAACGAGGCCTCCATGTCGGACTTCACCTTCCGCACCGCTTCGGCGGTGGCCGCCTTCAGGAGGTCCTCGAGCATCTCGCGGTCCCCCATCGCGCGTGGATCGATGACCACCTCGACCGGTTGGTACTCCCCGGTCATCGTGATCTTCACCATGCCCCCGCCCGCCTCGCCGACGAAGCGCGCGGCCGCGGCCCGCTGCTTCATCTCGGCCATGCGCTGCTGGAAGCCGCCCATCAGGGCGCCCAGGTTGCCCAGATCGAACCCGCTCATGTTCCCTCCTCGGAGTTTGCTTCGGTCCCCGGCGCCGCAGCGGCGGGATCGTGGAGCGTCATCACGGACTCGAGCTCGGCGCCCAGCCGGGTCATGATGCGTTGGAGCTGCGGGTCCGCGCGGACCTCCTGCTCGAGCGCCCGCTGGGCCTCCTGCGGAGACGCGGTCCCTGGTTGCGGCTCCACGTCGAAGGTCCAGCCCGGCAGCGCGGCCCGGAAGAGACCCTGGAATTCGGGCGTATCCCTGGTGCGCCGGGCCTTCGCGAGGGCGGGGCCCGAAGGGATCGCGACCACCAGCGTCCGCCCACGGACGCGGGGCCGACCCACCGCCAGCATCGGACCTCCCATCGGCAGGGTGGCCACCCGAGGCAGCATCCGGCGCCAGGCGGAGAGCGGGTCGTCGTCGTCGTCCTCGCCACCCCACCCTGGTGCGTCGTCGCGGGGGGGGGGCTCCGGCGGCCCGGAAGGCTGGGCCACGCGGCGGGCCTGTGGCGGAGCAGCCTGGGGTTCGGGCGGGGGGGGTTGGACGGGGGCCGGAGCAGGCCGCGCCACCGCGGCGGGTGGGGTGGGCTCGGGCCGGTGCGGCTCGGGCCGGTGCCGCTCGGCGGGGGGCGGCTCGCTGCGGCGGGACGCAGGGGGAGCCGGCGCGACCGGGGGGGCCGGCGCGGGCGAGGCCGCGGCGTCCGAGAAGCCCGCGGGGCCGCCACCGGAGCGGGTGCGCGGGGCTGCGGGGCGCGGTTCGGGCGAGCGGGACCCACCCGAGGTCCCCCCGGCGGTGCGGCTGCGGCGCTCGAGGTCTTCGAGCCTCGCCAGCAGCTGTGCGACGGGCTCGGCCGGCCGGACGGTGGCGAGGCGGGCCACGGCCATCTCGAGAACGATGCGCGGGCGGGTGGCGCGGGAGACCTGGTCGTGTACGTCGAGCAGGGCGTGGAACAAGCGGGTGAGCTGGTCGACGGGGACGCCCGCGACGAGCGTGGCCAGGCGCTCGAGCTCGTCGGCCGACAGGTCGACGTGGCGGCGGGCCTCCGCCGAGAGCCGGACGAAGGTGGCGTGTCGGAGCAGCTCGAGGAGCTCCGTCGTGAACTCCGACATCTCGTGGCCGTACAGATCGACGGCGGCCACCGCGTCGAGGCAGCGCTCCGGAGCGCCACCGACGAGGCCGCCGAGGAAGTCGTACAACACGCTGCGGTCGACGAGCCCGAGGGTGGCGGCGACGTCGCGATCGGCGGCCGCCTCCGCGCGGCCGAGCGTGGAGATCACCTTGTCCAGGAGGCTCTGCGCGTCGCGCATCGAGCCTTCGCCCGACCGCGCGATCATCCGGCAGGCGTGGTCCGAGAGGGTGATCCCTTCGGCGGTGGCGATCTCCTGCAGGCGAGCGGCGGTGGCCTCGAGGGGGATCCGCTTGAAGTCGAACCGCTGGACCCGCGACAGGATGGTGTCGAGGATGCGGTTCGGCTCGGTCGTCGCGAACAGGAACACCACGTGGGCCGGGGGCTCCTCGAGGGTCTTGAGCAGCGCGTTGAACGCCGCCTTCGACAACATGTGCACCTCGTCGACGAGGTACACCTTGAAGCGCCCGGCGGTGGGGAGGTAGCTGACGGTGTCGCGCAGCTCCCGCACGTCCTCCACGCTGTTGTTGGAGGCGCCGTCGATCTCGATGAGGTCGGGGGAGGTCCCGCTCCCGATCTCGGTGCAGGAGCGGCACTCGCCGCAGGGAGCGGCGGTGGGACCACGGACACAGTTGAGCGCCTTCGCGAACGCCCGCGCCGCGGTCGTCTTGCCCACGCCCCGCGCGCCGCAGAACAGGTAGGCGTGGTGGATCCGTCCACCCTCGAGGGCGTTCGTGAGCGTCCGGACCACGTGCTCCTGCCCGACGATGTCGGCGAACGTGGCGGGGCGGTACTTCCGGGCGATGGCGAGGTACGACACGTGCCGTCCGTAACCCGCACCCCTGGTGACGGGCGCGCCCGGGGTGGACTCGTCGGGTCACTGCACGTTGAGCACGTACGAGCCCGCTCCGCTGTAGCCGTCCACCACGATGATGATCGCGTCGCCGGCGGTGACGTTGACGTTGACCCGCGACTGGAGGCCCACGGCGTCGTCGTTGCAAGCGAGCTGGACGCCTCCGCACCCGGCGCGGACGTACAGCAGCGTGTCGTAGGCCGACCCCACGGTGTCGATCGTGACCGTGCCCGAAGTGTCGGGAACCCACTGGAACACGACCTCCGCAGCGGACGACCCGCCGCAGGTGCCCGATTCGTCGTTGCCCTGGCCCACGGTGCTCCCGGCCACCGAGATCGGCAGCGACCCGACGAGCACGTCGTCGGCGCAGGGCGGCACACACAGCGGATCGAGCGAGCAGTCCCCGTCCGCGCAGTCGACGAGGCCGTTGCAGTTCTGGTCGAGGTTGTCCTGGCAGTCCTCGGGGATACCCGGGTTCTCGTCCGGATCGGCGGGCGCGCAGTCGCCACCGAACGCCACGAGATCCGGGAACGGCGCCACACAGCCGAACCCGAGGGACACGCCCTCGCCGAAGCCGTCGCCGTCGGCGTCGGTGAACCAGTCGTGTTCGTTCGTGATGTCGCTGTCGGTGTCGTCGCAGTCGTCCGGGTTCGAGACGGTCCCCGCGGGGGGCGTACAGCCCGAGCGCTGGGCGGTCGCGTCGCCGAACCCGTCGTCGTCGGCGTCCTCGTAGTACAGGTTCTGCGAGAAGTTCGGGTCGTCGTCGTCGCAGTCGTCTCCGAAGGGGACGAAGCCAGCAGGGGCGTCGCAGGCCTCCGTGGTCCGGTTGCGGTTCCCGTGGGAGTCGCCGTCCGCGTCGCGGAAGAAGGTGTCGTACGTGTCCGGGTCGACCGAGTCGTCGAAGTCGCCGGCGAGGCCGTCGCAGTCCTCGTCGCCGCCCTTGCAGCGCTCCCGCGCGTCGGGGTTCACGTCGGCGTCTTCGTCGTCGCAATCGGCCGCGTTGCGGACCCACTTGCCGCCTGGCGCCTCGCACGCGAGCTCGGCAGGGAACGACCCGCCGAAGCCGTCGCCGTCGCTGTCCTGGTAGAAGAGGTCGCGGTCGAAGCCCTCGTCGATCGAGCCGTCGCAGTTCTCGTCCGTGCCGTCGCACCGCTCGGTCGCTTCCGGGTGGACGTCGACGTTCGCGTCGTCGCAGTCGAGGGGCTGCTCGGACTGGCCGGCGCCGAGCTCACACACGGGCTCGAGCTCGACGGTGCCCCACCCGTCGCCGTCGAGGTCCTCGTAGACGCGGAGGTCCGCGCGGCACTCGGGCTCGGGGGTACAGGCGAGAAGGATCAGCGGGGAGAGGATCCACATCCGCCAACGCTATCACGGCTCGGGCCGCCGGAGCCCGTCGATCAAGGGCGCTGGAGCCCCTCGAGCCACGCGTCGAGCAGGAACAGCGACCAGAGCTTGTTCCCCGCCGCGTTCGAGCGGGTGGCGTCCCGTCGGAGCACCTCGACCTGGTCGGGGCGCCACAACCCGTGGGGATCGCGCAGCAGCCGGCGGATCCGGTCCTCCAGGAACAGTCGCCCCGGACCCGCGAGCCAGGCGCCGAGGGGGGTGGGCAGGCCCCGCTTGGGTCGGTCGAGGAGCGTCGGGGGCAGGACGCCCTGGAGCACCCCCTTGAGCGGCCACCGGACGTGCAGGGTCCCGCCCACGCGCACCTGCTTCACCCGCCCCGGGAGGGCTGCGGCGGCCTCGACCACCTCGCGGTCGAGCAGCGGCATCCGAACGTCCAGGCCCGACCAGCACCCCGTGCGGTCCGACCGGGTGAGAGCGCCCTCCACGAGCGACGACCGGAGGAAGCCGTGCAGCGCGAGGTTGACCGGGTCGGTGTCGAGCCCCTCGTAGAACGGCGCGAGGACCTCCGTCCGGATCTGCGGGCGTACGAGGGCGTGGTCGCGGAGCAGCAGGTTCCGGTCCTCGGTCGAGAACAGGTCCCACCCTCCGATGCCGGCCTCCAGCACCTGGGCCGTGGTCACGCGCCCCCCGGGGAGCCTCCGCCGCAGCCGGGGCGGCAGGAACGAGGCGAGACGGGACGGGACGGGCAGGGCGTCGAGGGCGTCGAGCATGCGACCCCCGAACAGCTCCTCCCCTCCGTCCCCGGACAACACCACGCGGACCTTCCGGCTCGCGACGCGGGCCAGGGCGAGCTGCAGGAGCGACCCTGGGTGGCCCACCGGGTGCCCCAGCGCCTGCACCACCTCGTCGAAGCTGTCCGCGAGCTCGGCGGAGCCCACGGTCACCATCTCGTGCTCGAGGCCCAGCAGGCGCGCCACCCGGCCAGCGAACGGCGCCTCCGGGAACTCGTCGTCGGCGAACGCCACCGTGAAGCCGGGCAGCGCCAGGTGGTGGCTCCGCGCAGCGGCGGCGATCGCGGCGGAGCCGAGGCCTCCGGAGAGGTACAGCCCGGCAGCCACGCCGGGAGGCACCCGCTTCTGTACCGCCCGGTCCACGGCCGCTTGCAGCGCGTCCACGACATCGCCCTGGGGTGGCTCGGGCGCGTCGGGGGCAGCGTACCGGAGCCGCCACCACCGGCGTGACCGCAGGGTGTCCACGTCGACCTCCACGAGGCCGCCGGGCTCCACCTGGTGGACATCGCGCAGCAGCGTGCGCGGGGCATGCACGACCTGGAACGAGAGGTACTCGGAGAGCCGGGTGCGGTCGAGGTCGCGGGACACCCAGGGCAGCGGAAGCAGCGCGCCGAGCTCGCTGGCGAAGCCGAAGTGGTCGGTCTGGGTGGCGTAGAACATCGGGCGCACCCCCAGCCGATCCCGCGCCAACACCAGCCTCCGGCGGGCGCGGTCCCACACTGCCAGCGCGAACTCGCCCTCCAGCCGGGGCAGCGTGTCGAGGCCCCAGCGCGCCCACGCGAGCGCCACCACCTCGGTGTCGGTCGCCCCGGGCGGGCCACCGAGCTCGTCGCCCAGCGCCCGGTGTTCGTAGATCCAGCCGTCGAGCATCACCACGAACCCGGGCGTGACGCAGGGCTGCGGCCGGGCGCCGGGGGTGATGCGCCGTTGCCGGTGCGCGAACGCCGCTGGTCCTTCGGTGAAGGCGCCGGCGTTGTCGGGTCCCCGGTGCGCCAGCCGCTCCACCATCCGCTGCACGAGGTCGGGCGCGGGCGCTTCGCTCCGGAAGTGCACCAGCCCCGCCAGTCCGCCCACGACGACCTCCGGCCCCATGGGCCCTGCGCTGGTATCCCGGCTCTGATAGGAGGCGCCCGGAGCCGCCACGGACACACCTCCCGCCACGCTCGGCCAGGGCCGATACCACCTCGGCGCTCCCCTGGGTCAAGGGGGCATGGCCCGCGTGTTCCGCGCCGAGGACACCACGCTGCACGTGCCGTGCGCGGTGAAGTTGCTCGACGTACCCGACGGGATGCGCGACCAGCTGCGCGCCCGGCTGCGCGCCGAGGCCCACGCCATGGCCCTGGTCCAGCACCCGAACGTGCTCCGGGTCATCGACGTGGGCACCGAGGGCGCCGTCGACTGGATCGCGATGGACCTGGCCCCCGGGGGCTCGCTCGAGGACCGGTTCGAGGCCGCCGGACCGCTGCCGCCGAGCGAGGCAGCAGAGCTCCACGCGGACGTGCTCGACGCGCTCCAGGCAGCCCACGACGCCGGGGTGATCCACCGCGACGTGAAGCCGTCGAACCTGCTCGTGGGCGCGGACGGGCGGATCCTGCTCGCGGACTTCGGGATCGCGCAGGTCGCGGACAACCCGCACGTCATGCGGTCGACCCGGACGGGCATGACGATGGGCACGATGGCGTACATGGCGCCCGAGCAGCGCATGGACGCCCGGGGGGTGACGCCAGCCGCCGATCAATACGCCGTCGCGGCCTCGTTGTACTGGCTGGTGACGGGCTGGAACCCGATCGACCTGTTCGCGGCGGCGGAGGACTCGGCCCGGTGGGAGCGGCTCCCTGCGCCCCTCCGCGCGCCGCTGTTCCGCGCCACCCGCTACGAGCCGACGAGCCGGTTCCCCACCGCAGCGGCCATGGCCGAGGCGCTGCGCCAGGCGGCCCGGGAGCTGCCGGAGGACGCGCCAGCTGTCGCGCGCCCAGCGCGGGCCAGGACCCCCACCCTCGTGGTGACGGATCCGACCCCGGTCTCCGTCGCCAGGCCCCTCACGCCCACCGACCCGGACGCAGTCACCGCCCTCCCGGTCACGGGCGGGGCTCCGGCGGGGAGGCGGTGGACGGCCCCGGTACTGCTGCTGGTGGCGCTCGTTGCGGCGGTGGGCGCGCTCGGAGCCGGCCTCGCCCTGGGCGCCTTCTGGGAGCCCGCGCCGGTGGTCCCCGCCCCGATCGCCCGGCCCACCCCCGCGCCGCCGCCTGGCCCCTCCCCAGCACCAGCCCCCGCTCCTGCGGTGGTCGTCGCGCCAGCGCCGGTCGAGGTCGCGCCCGCGGACCGGCCCGTGCCCCGGCCTGCGCCAGCCCCCGAGCCAGCACCGGAGCTCCGGGCCGGCCCCATCCCCCTCGGCCGCTGGAGCGGCTCGTTCCGGGGGCGGCCCTCCAGCGTCGAGCTGACGGGGAGCCCGGAAGCGCTCGCCGGGACCGTCCGCGTCCGGTTCGGGCAGAACGAGGTGTCCAACGCGGTGACCGGCGCCTGGGACTCTTCCACGCGCACGCTCACGCTCCGCGACGTCGAGTCCGCCGAAGACGCCGGTACCTACCGGGCCCGGTTGTCTCCGGACGACCAGCGCTTCCAGGGCTCGTTCGAGGACGGGCGGGGCCAGAAGGTGCCGTTCGTCTGGAGCCGCTGACCGTCCACCTACGGCCCGATCCCCGCCGGGAACGTGAGCGATCGCGGCTCGGAGGCGCGCCCCAGGAACCCCGTGCGGTCGAACGACGCCACCCGCCACCACAGGCCCCGGACACGGAACGGCAGGAACAGGAGCTCCGGCGTGTACGCGGTGCCGTCGACCTCCTCGGACCACACGATCTCCGAGAAGTCGGGCGCCGACGAGAACTCCAGCTGGTACCCGAGCGCGCGCTCGACCGGGAGCCACGCGAACACCGGCTCCAGCAGCGCCGTGCCGTCGTCCGGGAACGCAGGGGTGCCCGGGAGCAACAGCGCGTGGGGCTTCTCCGGGGCGCGGCCTGCAGCCACCCGGGTGCCGAACCCCGCCTCCACCACCTGCTCCCTGCCGCTGCCGATCACCGCGACCATCGCGTCCGTCGCCTCGAGGCGCGTGCGTTGCTCCTCGAGGTGGACGCGGAAGCCGCCCCCCGTGCCCGTCGCGAGGCCGCTCGGCGTGTCGATCACCACCTCGCCGGGCACCTCGCCCGCGCGCACCGACAGCGAGCCCGCCGTGAGGTCCACCCGGGACTGCCGCCCCGCCGACCCGGCGCTCGCGCCCATCGACACCTTCACCTTCACACACGACGACGCCGACAGGTACAGGTCGTCGTGGCTGCCACCGCCCGTGGCTGCGAGCCGGACGGTCGCGTAGCTGTCCGCCTCCGTGCACAGCTGGGAGCCGACCGGGAGCACCGTCCCGATCCGCGCCACCACCGCCTGTCCGCTCGGATCCGACGCGCGGACCTCGCCCACCACCGACGCCAACACCGCCGGCACCGGTGCGCTCCCCGGCCGGTCCGGGACCACCAGGCTCGACCCCGGCGGCGGCAGGTTCGCCCCGCGCAGCCCGTTCAGGCGCTGCAGCGTGGGGACGTCGGTGCCCCACCGCACGGCGATCGATTGCAGCGAGTCGTCCGCGCGGACGAGGTGCTCCGCCGCGAGCGCGGCTCCGATCCACCACATCAGGGCGCCTCCGGGGCCGCGGACGAGACGAGCACCACGCGAGCCTGCGCCGGATCGTCGGAGGTGAGGGGGCTCACGGGGAGCACCTCGATGCGCTCGGGTGGGAAACCTGCCGCGACGAGCAGCTCCTGCACGCGCTCGGCGCGGCGCTGGGCGAGCTCCTGGTTCACCACCTCGCGGCCCTCTGGGGAGTAGCTGCCCTGCAGGCGGTACCGGCGGTCCCCGGCGAGCGAGACGAGCCGCTCGACCTGCGTGGCCGCATCGGGACCGGGCTCCGCGGACCCTTGCTGGAACCGGATCTCCAGGACCGGTAGCGTGGTCGCCCGGTACCAGACGCCCCACCCGTCGGCGGGCGCGACCTCGGTCTCCACGCGGCGGCCACCCCCTTCGATGCGCAGCTTCACGAGGGGGGCATCCGTGTTCATCACCACCTGGCCCGCGCGGGACACGGGCGCGGCCACGCCGTCGACGAACACGTGGTCCCCCGGCGCCACCGCCACCACCAGGGCGCCGCCGTGGGGCGCGGGCACGAGGACGAGGTCGGTCGCCGAGCGCGGATCCACGACCACCGGCAGGAAACCCTCCGCCACCACGGTCACCGGGCCGGGCGCGGTGGCGATCAGGGCGGGTGCCTCCGCGGCGGTGACCCAGGCGCAGATGGGGTGCGACACCCACACCTCGTCCGCGGGCGTGACGGTGAACGCCGGTGGTGGTGTGGCCGGCGCTGGTGCTGGCGGCGGGGGTGGCTCTACCGCGACCACCTCCACCTCGCGGTGGGGAAACCACTCGAGGCCCAGGGTGCCGACCACGTGGTGGAGCGGGTTGGCGGCGTCCTGGAGGTCGATGGTGTGGCGCACGTCGACCCGGAACCAGGGTCCTCCCGCGTTCACCGAGGCGCCGAGGCCCCAGTGTGGCAGCACCTTGGTGACGGAGGTCACGGTGGGGTCGGTGCTGGAGGCGCCCTGCAGCGACACGCCTGCGGCGACCTGGGGCCGGAAGCGCGGGTCGGGGTTCACGATCGCCACCTGCGCGCGCGGTGCCCAGCGCAGGCCGCCGTTCGCGAGGCCGAGCGGGGCCTCGAGCTCCACCCACAGCGGCGGACGGATGGCCACGCCCACCCGGCCGGCGAGCGCGGCGTCGAAGTCGGGCACCACGCGGTAGTTGGGGGTCTTGACGACGAGCCAGGGCCCGGCCCCTGCGCCGAACCCCCAGGTGGGGGCCTCGGGCTCCGCTGCCAGGGCCGCCGCCCAGATCCACACCCGCGCCTCCGGGGGCGGACCCTAACACGCGCTGTCCGGCGGACGACCCGGACACCCGCCGCAGCGTTAGCCTGGGCGCGGGGGCCCCCATGGAGCTCGTTCCCGGGACGTGTATCGAGCGGTACGTGGTCGAGGCGCGCATGCAGGCCGGCGTGTTGGCCACCAGCTACCGCGTGCGCCACACCACGCTCGAGACCCTGCACCTGCTCATGGTGCAGAACGGCCCCGCGCAGGCGCTGCGCAACCGGCTCGTGGCGGGCGCGCGGATCCAGGCCCGCCTCCGTCACCCCCACGTCGTCGCCGCCACCGACGTCCTCGACCTCGGTGGGTTCGCCGCGGTGGTGCTCGATCACGTCGAAGGCGCCACGCTCGAGGAGGTCATCACGAGCCACGACCTCACCGAGGCCGAGGTCGACAGCCTCGCGCACGGCCTGTTCGAGGGCGTGGGCTGGCTCTACCAGAACGGCGTCGTCCACCGGAACCTCAAGTCCCGGAACGTGCTGGTGGACCTCGCCGGGCCGGCCGTGGTGCCGAAGGTCACGGACTTCACCCTCGCCCGGGTGCTCGGGGAGCCCGTTCCGCCCAGCAAGAAGGCCCCCCGGGTGTTCGGCACGCCCGAGTTCATGGCACCCGAGCAGACCGTCGACAGCGACGCCGTCGACCACCGCGCCGACGTGTGGTCGCTCGGGGTGGTGCTGTACCACCTGTGCACCGGCCGCCTCCCGTTCGACGGCCCAGACAGCGCCTCGGTGATCGCGCTGCTCCGCACGGGTCGGTACGCCACCCTGCGAGACGCCGCACCCGGGACGCCGCCGCGCTGGGCAGAGGCAGTGCGCGCTGCCCTGGTGGTGGACCCGAAGGAGCGCGCGCCCAGCCCCGAGGCCGTCGCCGAGCTGTGGTTCGGGGGCAGCGCCGAGCGCCCCAAGCGCCTCGCCCGCAACGCACCCGTCGGGCGGGTCACGCTCGTGTTCACCGACATCGAGGGCTCGACCCGCATCTGGGAGTCCCGCCCCGAGCTGGCCCGCAACGCGCTCCGCGCCCACGACGCCGTCATGCGCAGCACGCTGCACCGCCATGGCGGCTACGAGGTCAAGACCGAAGGCGACGCCTTCATGATCGCGTTCCCCACGGCCCTCAACGCCGTCAAGTTCTGCCTCGACGCCCAGCGCCAGCTGCACGACCACCCCTGGAGCCCCGAGCTCCTGGCCCTGCCCGAGGCCGCCGAGGCGCCCGGCTTCCGCGGGGTCCGCGTGCGGATGGGGGTCCACGTCGGCGAGCCCGAGGTCCGCGCCGACGGCGACACCGTCGACTACTTCGGCCCCATGGTGAACCGCGCGGCGCGCGTGTCGCAGGCAGGGCACGGCGGCCAGATCCTCGTCTCGGGCGAGGTGTGGGACGCCGTGGGCAAGGCGGCCGAGGACGTGGCGGCCACGCCGCTCGGGCGCTTCAAGCTCAAGGGCCTGGACGGCGCCCAGTACCTCGTGCAGGTACTCCCCAGCGAGCTCGCGGAGCGCTGGTTCCCGGCGGTGCGCGCCGCGCCGGCCTGAGCTCCCGCCGACGAGGGGAGGCCGTCACTCGAGGAGGCTGCGCAGCATCCACGCGGTCTTCTCGTGGACCTGCATCCGCTGGGTGAGGAGGTCGCAGGTGGGCTGGTCCCGCGCGGCCTCTGCGGCGACGAACACGCTCCGCGCAGTGCGAGCCACCGTCTCGTGGCCCTGCACCAGCAGCCGGATCATGTCCTGGGCCTTCGGGATCCCGTCCTGCTGCTCGATCGAGGACAGCGCCGAGAACTGCCGGTAGGTCCCGGGCGCCGGGAAGCCCAGGGCGCGGATGCGCTCGGCGACGAGGTCCACCGCCAGCGCCAGCTCGTTGTA
>JBIKWC010000449.1:0-4228 GCA_044356535.1 Myxococcota bacterium | reverse complement strand
ATCGTGGCCACGAAGCCCGACCTGAAGCGACTCGTGGGACTGTTGCCCAAGGAGCCTGGGCTGACCGCCGCCATCGTGGCCGCCGCGATCGAGGCCGGATCGCTGTCCGACACCGATCTGCTGCTGTACACCCCCACGCTCGAGGAGCTCGGCCTGCTCGAGGTCCCGGCGCTGCGGGCGCGGTGGGAGGCCGCCACGAAGCGAACCGAGAACCAGCGGGCGTCCAACGTGGCCGCGCGAGTGCGGTCGGAGTCGACCGCCGCGGTGCTGCGCGACGCGGCCGACAACGCGGTCAAGACGGCCCTCTCCGAGGTCACGAAGGACCTGCGGGTCTACGTGATGGTCGACAAGTCCGGCTCGATGGAGGGCGCGATCGAGCGCGCCAAGGTGTACCTCGCGCGGTTCCTGCAGGGGTTCCCGCTGGAGCGGCTGCACGTGGCGGTGTTCAACACCGTCGGCGCGGAGGTCACCATCAAGCACGCGTCCGCTGCGGGCGTGGAGCACGCGTTCAAGGGCCACACCGCCGGGGGCGGCACGGTCTACGGCGCGGGGGTCCGGGCGCTCCAGCACCTCAAGCCGAAGTCCGGTGAGGACGTGCTCTTCCTGTTCGTCGGAGACCAGGCCGACGGCCGGGGCTCGTTCGTGCAGCCGGTGCGCGACTCCGGCCTGAACCCGCTGGCGTTCGGGCTGCTCGAGGTCGTGGGGTCGTGGGGAACCAAGGGCACCGCGGTCGAAGAGACCGCGAAGCAGCTCGGGATCCCGTGTTTCCGCATCGACGAGGGGATGTTCGGCGACACGTACGCGGTCACCCGCGTGCTGCGCGACCTCGTGGCGGCGACGCCGGTCGGGCAGCGCGCAGTGGGTCCCTCGCTGGTGGAGGTCATCCTCGGGGCGCCGCTCCTGCAGAAGCCGGCGTGGGCCGGCCGGTGAGCTGGCGCGACCTGCTGGCGACGGGGCCGGAGCACCGGGTCCTGCCCTGGCTCGGCGGGCGGGAGCTCACCGACGGGCCGCGGCGCTGGACGATCGACGGCCCGCTGCCCGACGAACACGGGTGGTGCACGTTCGCCGTCGACACGGCCCGCAAGGCGCGGTTCGTGGCGGCTGCGGAGCCGGAGCCCGGGTGGGACGACGCTCGCGTGCGGCGACGCGGCTGGATGGTGGGCGGCCGGCTCGTCCCCGACGACGTGGCGCTGGTCACCGACCCGGAGCGGTTCGTCGCGCAGACGCTGGTGGTGGCGCTGGTGCCCCCGGCGCTGCCGCGGTTCCAGCGGGCGCGGGTCGCCCAGGTGGGCGCCGCTTGGGTCTTCGCCGGCGAGGAGTTCCCGCTCGGCCCCGAGGACGCCGTGGTGACCGCGTTCACCGAGGGCCCGGCCGACGTGTCCGCGGTGCCCGGCGTGCCGCCGGCGCTGGAGCTCGCGCTGCGCTTCGCGGTCGACCAGCGGGAACACGCCGACCGCCGCCGGCAGGAGGCGCGGGAGCGCAGGGCGCGGGAGGCGCAGGACCAGCTCCGCGCAGAGCGCCGGGCGCGTGGGGAGGAGCTGTTGCACGAGGCCCTCGCCGTTTCGGGAGCGAAGCTCGTGGACCAGCGGCCGGGGTGGCAGCCGGGGGAGCTGGTGGTGACCTTCCGGTTCCGCGGGCGGCGGTTCGAGTGTGTGGTCGACGCCGACCTCCGCATCGTCGACGCGGGCATCTGCCTGAACGACTACGAACACGGCACCAAGGGGGACACGTTGTTCACGCTGGCGTCGCTGCCCGCCGTCATCGACGAGGCGCTGCGGACCCACCAGCTCGTCGTGTTCCGCCACGCGGAGGGCGAGTGACCCGCGAGGTCGTCGCGGTGGTGGGGGCGGACGGGGCCGTCCTGCGCTGGTCCACCGGCGATGGGGCGTCCGTACCCGACGACCGGGGGCTGTGGGAGTGCCTGTGGGCCGCGCGCGACGGCTTGCTGGGCGTGGCGCACTCCCACCCCGGGTCGGGGCCGCCCGCCCCCTCGTCGGAAGACCTGTCGACCTTCGCGGCGTGTGAGGCGGGCCTGGGGCGGCGGCTGCGGTGGTGGATCGCCACGGCCGACGGCGTCATCGCCGTGGAATGGACGGGTCCGGGCCGGACCGAGTACGGAGCGGTGTCCCCGGGGCCCACGCCGTGGCTCGAAGAGCTGCGGCGGCGATCGGGGTTCGGGCTCGCGTCGGGCCCAGGGAGGTCGCCATGAACGGTCGCAACCAGAACGTGCTCCTGGCGCGGCTCAACGTCACGTGGGACGGCCAGAACGGCGACCTGTGGGAGCCCGTGCCGTTCGAGGCCACCGACGCCGAGATCCGGGCGTGGGCGACCGAGGCCGTGCGGTCGCGCGCGATCGCCGGCGTCGAGCCGCGCGGCGAGGTGGACCTCACGGACTTCGTCGTCGACCGGTTCCCGGCGACGGCGGAGCTGCCGCAGCCGCGGCTGTTCGTGCGCCCGAAGACCCCGTTCGGTGCCGCGTGAGCGCCCGCAAGGTGGTCGTGGTCGGCGCCGGGGCGCTCGGCTCCCACCTCGTGTTGCTCGGGCGCAACTGGCCCGTGGCGTTCTCCGTCGTCGACTTCGATCGGGTCGAGGCGAAGAACCTGCAGAGCCAGTTCCACACGAAGCAGTCGGTGGGCCGCAACAAGGCCGTCGCGCTGCAGCAGGCGATGGCCGGCCTGTGGGGCCTCAAGGTCGAGGCCGTGCCCCACCGCCTCGGCCCGGACAACGCCGCCGCGCTGCTGGCGGGGGCTGCGCTGGTGGTGGACTGCGTCGACAACGCCCCCACCCGACGCACCCTCGCGGCGGCCGCTGCGACGGCGGGGGTGCCTTGCCTGCACGGGGCCGTGGCCGCGGACGGCGGCTACGCGCGGGTGATGTGGGCGCCGGCGTTCACGATCGACGAAGGCGGCGAGGGCGCGGCCACCTGTGAAGACGGCCGACACCTGGCGTTCGTGGTGCGCGTCGCGGCCCAGCTCGCGACCGTGGCCCAGGGGTTCCTCACGACGGGCCGCCAGGACGGCTGGCACCTGTCGCCGGCGGGTCAGCAGCGGGTGTGACCTCCCACCCAGGGGCTGGGGGGCCGCTCCCCCATCGTGGTCAGTCCGCCATCGCCGTCGTCGTGGCCGGGCTCTCGGCGAAGTAGCGGTACAGGTCGGCGCGGTCGCCATGGCGGACGACGCCGTCCGTGGGAGCACCCTCGGGCACGACCTCGCCGAGCTGCACGTCGTCGTACATCGCGAAGCCCCGGACGCCGACGACGAGCTTCGTGGGCCGGGGGCTCAGCTCCTCCACCGCGCGCTGAGCGGCCAACCACGCGAACTTGTTGGTCTCGCGCTTCGCCTCGGACGTGTACTTCCGGAGGCCGGGGACCTTCGCGAGGAACACCGCCGTGTCGCCCGAGACGTGGACGTAGGTCTGGACCTCGTCGCGGGAGCCGCCCTCGATCGCGACGGTCGTGAACAGCTGCATCCGATCGCTGAACTGCTGTGCCGCAGCGAGCGCCGCTGCGTCGCCGTGGACCGCTCCGCCCGGGAGGTTGCCGTCGAGCTGGTCGTCCGCTGCGTCGAAGGCCGCCTCTCCGGGGGCCGGTGGCTCGGGGGTGTAGCCGAGCGTGCCGACCGAGGCCGCGACACAGACGAGCCCCAGCGCAGCGCCGCCGAGCCAGTTCGGGACGAAGAAGACGTGTCCTCCCTTCCAGGGCAGGAGCAGGCGCGCCGCGCCGTCTCCCTCCGCCGGGCGGGTGCGCCACCGCAGGTCGACGACGCTGAAGGCGCCGCCGAACACCGCGACCCCGAACGCGAACAGCGCGGGAGACCCGAAGATCACGCCCATCGACAAGAACGGAAGCGCAGGGACGAAGGCGAGCACGGCCTGGACGACAGCGGCGGCGTTGAACACGATCACGAGGACCTCCAGAGAGCGTCGAGCGAAAGCGCCCGAACAACACCCACCACAGAACCTGGGGTCCTCGCCCGCGGAAGGGCCCGAGACACGGCTGAGACACACTGAAACACGACGCGGACCCTACGTTCCCGCCCGAAGCTCGACCGCGCACGGGATACGGAGTCCGATGCGCTCGATCGACGTCACCCGCCTCCGCCCAGCTCCCGAACGCACGCGTCGGCCGGCCCCCGTGCTCGTCGCCACCGACACCGCGCCCGACGTGGTGTCCCTCGTCGAGGACCCAGCCGGGAACCTGCTCGTCGTCGAATCTCCCCGGCTGGCGGAA
>JBIKWC010000189.1:0-14786 GCA_044356535.1 Myxococcota bacterium | reverse complement strand
AGACGGAGCCGCCCCCCGACGAAGCGGACACCGACACCGACACCGACACCGACGCGGACACCGACACCGACACCGATGCGGACACCGACACCGACACCGACACCGACACCGGGCCCTGCCCCACGGTGTCGCCCACCGGAACCGTCGTCGACGTCGGCCTCACCGACGACCTCGCGCTCGCGGTCGCCGAGGCCGAGCCGGGCGACACGTTGCTCCTCGAGAGCGGCACGTACGCCGTCGTTCCCCCGCTCGTGCTCGACAAGGCCCTCACCCTGCGGTCGAGCACCGGCGTTCGCGGCGACGTGGTGCTCGACGGCGACCAGCGCGGCGGCGCGCTCCTCGAGATCCGGGCCTCCGACGTGACGGTCGCCCACCTCACCCTGGCGAACAGCGGCCTCGACGCCGTGTCGATCGTGGCCGACACCAGCAGCCGCTCCGGGATCTCCCTGTGGGACCTGGCCATCACCGACCCGGGTCGCGTGGCCATCGTCGCGACAGGGGACTACGCCGCCGGCTTCGGCCTCGACGAGAGCGAGATCGCGTGCGTCGACGCTTCGTTGTCGGCCGCAGGTCGCGTGCGGATCCCCGGAGAGTGCGAGACGGGCGGCATCGACGCGTACGGCGCCCGGGACGTGGTGGTGCGCGACTCGACGTTCACTGGCTTCTGGTGCGAAGACGACGCCGCGCTGGTGGGCATCCGCTTCTGGCGGGGCAGCCGGGACATCACCATCACGCGGAACATCCTCGCGGACGCCGCCACCGGCATCGTCATCGGGGAGGGCGAGGACACCGTGGTGCGCCCGTGGTCCGACGACCCGTGCAGCACGGCGGCATCCCTGCAGGCGGTGGACTGCACCGTCACGAACAACATCGTGTTCGGCGCCGACGACGACCTCGTCGGCAGCGCGGACGGCTTCACGGTCGGGATCCGGGCGGAGTCGTCGTGCCGGGCCACGATCCTGCACAACTCGGTCTACGGCGGGAACGAGCCAGTGCTCGGCGCCATCCGCCAGGGCTACGCGACGACGACGGGCGTGATCGCCAACAACCTCGTCTCTCACGACGTCGTGCGGGTGGACGGCGCGCTCGCCGACGCACACACGAACGTGGAGAACGCGCCGTTCGACAGCTGGTACTTCCCGGCCCAGGGCGACTTCCACACGGCGCCGGGCGCGACCTGGGCGATCAACCAGGGAGACCCGACGGCGTCGGTGCCCGTCGACCTGGACGGCGAGCCGCGGGCCGACGGACAGCCGGACATCGGCGCCGACGAGCGCTGATCAGGAGTCGGCGACGTCCGTGGCGGCGTCCAACGGGCGACTGCCCTCGGCCGTGATCACCGTCTCGACCGCGACCTCGGGCTCGGGCTCGAGGTGGTGGTCGGTGAGCCGGGGTCGCGACGGCACCGGGATCGGCACCTGGGCGAAGTCGACGATCGGGCGCGAGGGCACGCCGCCGAGCAGCTGGATGGCGAGGTTGGCATAGGCGCGCACCCGCCGTACCGACTCGTCGTAGCGGGACTCCATCGTCGTGGGCATGTCCTGCGTGAACTGGAAGTACATCCGCAGCTCGTCGAGCTCCCGGTAGAAGGCCTCACACGAGGTCACGCACTCGAGCTCCATCAGCGCCAGGTCCGACATGGCGAGGGTGCGCCAGCGGGAGAAGACGGTGTCGAGGAACGGCCCACGGTCGCGGTGGCGGCTCCACACCTCGAGCAGGAACCCCTTCCGGTACTCGAGGTCGGTCGTGATGCGGTCGACCTCCAGCGCGAGCAGGTTGCGCAGCCGGAGGGGGAGCTCTGTCTCGTCGAAGACGGGCGGAATCACTGGCGCTCCCGGTCACGGTGGAGGAGGGCGCGCTGGTAGATGTCGCGCCGGGGCAACCCATATACACCCGCGACCACGTCGCGAACGGTCGCGACGGAGACCCCTGCTGCGACGAGGCCCTGCACCAGCGCCTCGACGCGGGCCTCGTCCGCTGCGCCCGCGGGGCCGCGGAAGCCCTCGATCACGAGCGTGAACTCTCCCTTCACTTCTCCCTCCGCTGCGAGGCGGTCGGCGACCTCGTCCGGGACACCGCGGAGGTAGTCCTCCCAGATCTTCGTGAGGCTGCGTGCCACCGACACCCGGCGTGGGCCGAGGACCCGCGTCACCGCGCGGAGGGTGTCGACGATCCGGTGAGGGGCTTCGTACGCGATGAGCGTCGCGGGCTCGTGTCTGCGCTCGCCGAGCAGGCTGTCGCGCGGGCCAGCGTCCCGCGGCAGGAAGCCCAGGAACACGAACCGGTCGGGGGGCAGCGCCGACCCCACCAGCGCCGTGATGGCCGCGCAGGGGCCAGGCAACACGACCACCGCAGCGCCCGCCTCCACGGCGGCGCAGACGACGCGGTAGCCAGGGTCGCTGACGAGCGGTGTCCCCGCGTCGGACACGAGCGCCACAGACTCCCCGGCGAGCACCCGCCCCACGATGGCGACTGCGCGCTCTGCCTCGTTGTAGTCGTGCGTGGACCAGAGGGGTCGGGGACCGATGCCCCACTCGGCCAGCAGCCGGGCCGTGATGCGGGTGTCCTCCGCTGCCACCAGATCCACGGTGCGCAGGACCTCGCGCGCCCGCAGGGACCCGTCCGATTCGTCGCCGATCGGGGTCGGCACCACGTACAAGACACCGGCCATGACCCCGCGTATCTCGTGGGTGGCGCCTGATCGCACCACACTGCTGCGCGAGGGTGAGCCTGGGGACTACGTGATCTCGATCATCGGCTCGTTTTTTTTCGTCACCGCCACACCTTAGGTTTCACCAATACTATCGACCGCCGATCAAGCAATCGTCCACGTCCTGAGACCAACGGGACCCCACGATCCGCTTGCAGACACGATCCGACGGCATATGCTTGCCGCGCACCTCAGCTCAGGAGGCAGGATGAACAAGGGTGAAATGGCGGCTAAGTTGGCGGACAAGACTGGTCTGTCGAAGGCCAAGTCTCTGGACATTCTCAACGCGATTTTCGGCGCCGAGAAGGGCGAGGGCATCATCGCCTCCGAACTCGACGGTGGGAACAAGGTCGTGATCCCGGGGTTCGGCACGTTCGGCACCCGTGAGCGCGCCGCCCGCACGGGAACCAACCCGGCTACCCGCAAGAAGATCAAGATCCCGAAGAAGAAGCACGCGTACTTCAAGGCGGGCAAGACCCTCCGCGAGCGCGTCGCCAAGTGATCCCGCGGGGCTGATCGGTCTCGATGCGCCTGCAATGTGCGAGCGCGAGCGTCCGATCAGCCCCTTCGGCTCCGCCCCCGAGCGTGCGAGCCGCTGACCGAACCCACCGCGGCGTCAACGCCGACGGCGGAGCCACACCAGGGCGACCAGGGTCCATCCGGCAGGTCCCGGCGCAGTCTGGCAGCGCCCGGGGAGCAGTGTTCCTGCCGGGTCCGGGAACCCGTCACAGTCTGCATCGACCGTGAGGTCGTCGTCTTCGGTCGCGCCCGGGTACACGGCCGGGTCGTCGTCCCGACAGTCCGCGGGCGGCGAGAAGCCGTCGCCGTCGGCGTCGATGATCCCGTCGCAATTGCGGTCTTCTTCGAGGGTGTCGACCGCAGCGGGGTTGAAGTCGGCGTCTTTGTCGGAGCAGGCGCCTTCGTCCTCGGCATCGAAGCCGTCCCGATCGAAGTCGAAGTCGGAGCCACCGTCGCAGTCCTGGTCCACCCCGTCGTACCAGACCTCCGGGTCCTCCGCGCCGTACACGATCGGGTAGATCCTCAGGTCGTCGTCGTCGCAGTCGTACAGCGCCGGCACCGGATCCCCATCGCCCGACAGCCACACCTCGGGGAGCGCGCCGACTCCTGCCTCTCCGTAGCCCCCCCACATCCCTGCATCGGCCCGGGTCCCGTCCGGATCGGAGAACGCCGGGCCCCCCAGGTCCCGCAGCGGTGACTCGGGCGGGTACCGGTCGTCGAGCGCATCACAGGGGCCTCCGGGCGTGTACGCCCGGAGCAGCGGGTCACCGACCACGTAGTCGAGGTCGAGGATGGGGCCGGAGAAGTCGCCCAGCGGGTTGTCGAAGAAGAGCGAGCGGTCGAGGTCGATGTCGCTCTCGGCCGCCTCGAAGCGCAGGCCGGCGTCCCCGCGAGACCAGGCGACCAGCAGTCCGTACCCGCGGAACGGCTGATCTGCGAGCGGTCCCCGCAGGAACACCGCGGCGCCGCGGGTCGCCCGGTTCCCGAGGAGCGACGAGAAGGACAGGTCGAGCCGACCACCCGGGTCGACGGCGACGGCCCCCCCTCGCTCCGCCACGTTGTCGACGAACCGGGTGTGGATCCATTCGTGCCGGACCGCGCTGTTCAGGTGGATGGCGCCGCCGTCCGCGGACGCCTCGTTCCGACAGAAGAACCCGTCCAAGAGGTCCGCTCGCGCGCCGGATGTGGAGACGGCGCCGCCGTAGCCCGCCTGGTTCTCCACGAAGCGACAGGTGGTGAGCACCGCGTCCCGACGCTCGAGGTACACCGCTCCACCGAGGTTCGTCGCCTGGTTCTCCTGGAACTCCGACGTGTCCACCTGCAGACGCTGCGCGTTGGTGCGCTCCAGGGCCGCGACGGCCCCACCCCGCGCCGCGCGGTTGCCCGTGAACGTGGAGTCGCGGATCACGACCAGCGCCTCGGCGGACGTGGCGATGGCACCCCCCGCGTCCAGCGCCTCGTTCCCCTCGAACACGCAGCCGTCGAACGTGACCGGGAGCCCACCGCCCTCGATCGACACGGCGCCGCCGCGCAAGGCGAACCCGTCCACGAACGTGGTGTCGGTCGCCGTGAACTCGACCGCGTCCAGCGACACGAGGCCGCCCCCCCCGGTGCTGATGCTCGACAGGAAGCGCGCCCCGGCGACCGTCACCCGTCCACCGACGGCTCGCAGCACCCCTCCCTGGTTCACCAGGCCGAGGCTGAAGAACACGCCGCCGTCGATCGAGAGGTCCGCGGCCGACACGTCGAAGACCCGGTTCCCGACCTTCACGGCCGAGAGTTCGGTCAGGGAGAGCGCAGCGCCGCTCTCCACCTGGAACACGGGCCCGAGCCCGGCGCTGGTGACGGACACCGAGGCGCCCATCCCCGCGACCAGACGGAGCGCGCGACCGGTGACCTGCACGGTGCCGGGCTCGGTGTACACCCCTTCCTCGAGCGTGACGACCAGCTCCTCTCCGGCGGGTTCCCCTGCGAGGGCAGCCGTGATCGTGGGGTAGTCGCAGCCCGATGTACACAAGGTCACCTGACTCAATCGATCCTCGCTTGCGCTTCGCAGGAGCGAAGCCCAATTTCCGTGTCTGTCGTGGGGGTCATCAATACTCCCCGAACACGAAGTCGGCCCGGAGCAGCAGCCGGAACGACGAGGCGTCGACCGTGCTCCCCGGGACGCTCGTCCACACGAACGAGCCGGACCTCACGGCGAGCAGCGCGCCGAACCGGAGCAGCTGGTCTTGACCGAAGCGCGTCGCGATGCCGGCGTCGAGGTCGACGAGGTAGCCCTGGGCGCTGCCTCCGACCGCCAGCGAGGTGTCGAACGGTCGGCCGCCGTCCGCGGGTGGGCGGTGCCGCGGGTGCAGGACGAGGGTGCCCACCCCGTACTGGACCCCCGGGGACAACGTGGTCCGCTCGATCGCACCGGGCACCACCGGGTCGGCCTGCTGCACGACGACGTCGACCGTGGAAAGGCCCACGCCCGCTCCCACCGTGACCAGGCCTCGCTCGGCGATGGCCGACACCCGCCCGTCGAGCCCCGGCGAGTCGGGGAACCAGCTCACGCGTCCGGAGGCGAGGAACCCGAACGGCGAGTAGAACGTGGCGTGGAGATCGCCCTGGGCGCCGATGGGCCACCCGGTGTCGCTCGACTGGAGCGGGAAGCGGGGGGAGCTGAACGAGGCGACCGAGTCGAGGGCGCCCACCCCGAACGAACCACCCACCCGCGCCCACGCCACCATCCGCGGCGGCGCGACCACGGCCGCGGTGGCCCAGTCCTCGGGCAGCGGCTGGTCCTGCAGCAAGAGGGTGTTCCAGTACCGGCCATCCGTCTTCTGCACCAGCCACAGACCTTCTTCCGGAGGCAGGACCGGCGACGGGCGACCGTCGATGAGCAGGCGGGCGTTCGGGGGCACCGGGGCGCCCATCGAGGGCTCCGGTGGTGGTTCGAAGTTGTAGATCGGGTGCCCGGGGCCCACGCCGCGGTCGATTCCCTTGCGGATCCGGAGCGCGGCGGACAGCGGCTCCTGCCAGGCCCCGCTCCGCGAGTAGGTGACGATCGACATCGACACCAGGAGGTCGGCCCACAGCGACGGTTCGGGCGAGAAGGACAGGCACGGCAGCCGCGCCGTGACCTCGTCGACGATGGCGGTCGTCAGCTCGACGTCCCCGCGATCGATCGCGGACTGCGCGTCGAACACGTACGCACGGAACGCGGTTTCGTCCATGGCCTCGCAGGCGGGTGCAGCGGCGTGGGCGACCGCGAGCCACTCAATCCAGGGCACAGTCGAACTTCATCGGGTTGCAGCGGATCACGGTGACGTGGTCGGACACCACCGGCACGTACATGGCGAGCTTCTGGAGCCCGGTCCCGAAGTCCACCCACAGCTGGTAGTCCGGGGCCGGGTCCACGTTCCCGGGGACCTGGAAGGTCTCGCCGGCGCGGCGGAGCACGACGAGCTTCGGGGCGTTGACCACTCGGACCTGTCCGGGGACGGCGACGACCGGCGAAGGGGGGACCGGCTCGGGGACGGGCTCCGGTACAGGGTCGGGGGCAGGTCCCGGCGCGGGCTGCGGACGGGGGGACGGCGGAGCGGGAACCACCGGAGCCGGCACCTCGACCGGAGCGGGGACAGGCACCATCACGGGCGCGGGCACCACCACGGGAGCTGGTGGCGCTACGGGAGCCGGAGCGGCGACGGGCGCGGGGCGAGGATCGACGACCCGCTCCGACGACACCTGGCTGCTGGTCCAGGCCACCCACCCCACCACAACGAGGGCCAGCAGCGCTACCACGACGGCGACCACCGTCAACCCCACCCGGCTCGGCGGCGCCTCCTCGGGGACCAGGGGCCCCGCAGGAAGGACGGGATGCAGGGCGGCGGGAGCCGGCGTGGGGGTCCCGGGCACCTCGATCCGGAAGGTGTCGGAGGAGCGGTCGTCGTCGTGGTCGGACGGGACCACGGGCTGGATCCCTGGCTCCGACTGCGAGCCCTCGGTGATGGTGCGGCCGTCGAGGAACCCCGCCGGGGACGGTGCACCCCCCCGTGGCCACTGGTAGTCGCGCGCCCAGGTCCGCAGGGAGGCGCCGGGCAGATGCTCCGCGAGCTCCTCGCCCAGTCGACGCACCTCGAGCGCTGTCGGGCGATCGCCCGGGGCGTGCGCGACCATCTGCGCCAACAGGTTCGACAACCCGGGAGAGAGCTCGGGCAGGTGTTTCCACGCCGCCTCCACGTGGTCCTCGTACGCGATCGGGTCGGCGGCCAGCCGGAACATCTCGACCGGCACCGGATCCTCGAACAGCCGGCGTCCCGCCAGGCCCTCGTACAACACGCACCCGAGGGCGTGGACGTCGGACGCGGGTGAAGGCGGGGCGCGGGTGAAGCGCTCCGGGGCCATGTACGCCAGGGAACCCACGGTCGAGCCCGTGCCGGTCTTCGCCTCGCGATCGGCGCGATCGCTCGTGGATCGCGCGATGCCGAAGTCGAGGATCTTGACCTCGCCGTGGCGGCCGAGGCGGATGTTGGACGGCTTGATGTCGCGGTGGACGAGGCGGAGCGGGGCCTCCCCGTCGGACGGGACGTGATTCCAGGCAGCGTCGAGCCCTTCGGCCACCCGGGCGACGACCTCGACGAGGGCGCGCTGGGGCAGGTCTCCGAACACGGCCAGCACGTCCGCGCCGTCGACGTACTCGGTGACGAGCCCGACCCGCCCCTCGAGCACGGCGAGGTCGTACACCTTGAGGATGGCGGGGTGCTGCAGCAACCCGAGCATCCGACCCTCGTCGCGCAGGCGGCGTACGGCGTCGTCGTGGGCGCTCATGTCGAGGCGCAGCAGCTTCACTGCCACCTCGGCCCGCAGGCCCCCCGGCGACACCATGGTGGCGCGGTAGACCTCTCCATACCCGCCGCGACCGAGGCAGTACTGCACGCGAAACTGTCGATGTCGGGCGGGTTCCAGGCCTCGGCGTTCCAGGCGGGACTGCCCCGTATCCGGTTGGCCGGGATCTGGGAGCGGCACCCGATCGCTCAAGCTCCCTCCCGATCAATCCGCCGCTTCGATCAGCTGGACCACCGTGAGGTAGTCGAGCGGGGTCGTGGCGAGGTACCCCTGGTCGAACGCGAAAGCCGGCCGGGGCTTACGCACCAGCGCAGGGTCGACGACCTCACACGCGGTCTCGTGCGAGAAGGCGTACCCGACCTCGGTGGCCAGCGCGTCGTCGAAGGTGAGGTACGCGCCGAACACGTACGGCTCCCAGTCCCCTGCCCAGTCCTCGCCGAGGCCCGACTGGGTGTTCTCGAGCGAGGAGGCGTGCTCGACGAGCTCGCCGAACGCGATGCCGAAGCCGTCGATGTCGGTGATGATGTCGCGCAGATCGTCGTACCCGCCGTACGCCACCGGATCGATCGGGCCACAGGTGGACACGCCGTTCGCCAGCGCGAGCTCGTACTGGACCCAGAGGTCCGCGCCCGAGTCCGCCGCCCACACGTTCGCGGCCGACACGGAGGCCGAGAGGTCGAAGTCGACCGAGCAGATCGGCGCCTTCCCGGCGTCCGAGAACTCGAACACGATGCGGGCGCTGCGGGCCGAGGTGAGCCGGAAGTCTCGCACGGTGCCGCCATCGAGCACGCCGTCCCACGAGATGCGCACGAACACCGGCGTTTCGAGGGGGCCCACGGCGGGGTTCGTGCTCTGGCGATCGACCACGGGCCAGGTCCCGCAGTCGGCGTCGTCCGCAGGGCTCGTGTTGTCCCCGCCGCGCCCGGCCTCCACCGTGTCGGAGGTGCCGCCGCCGTCGCTGTCGCCGAGGGTGGGGTCGGTCGAGGTCACGTAGATCTCGGTGCCGTCGGTGAGGCCGTCGAGGTCGGTGTCGCGGTGGTACGGGTCGCTGCCGTAGGTGTCGAGCTCCTCGCCGTCGAGGGCGAGGTCGTCGTCCATATCCGGATCGAGCGGGTCGAAGGTCAGGATCACCTCGCGCCCGTCGCGGATGCCGTCACCGTCGGTGTCGGGGACCGCCGGCTGGGTGCGGACGAGGTTGACCTCGATGCCGTCGTCGAGTCCGTCGCCGTCGGTGTCGCGCACCAGCGGCTCGGAGCCGTACAACAGCACCTCGTCGCCGTCGACGAGGTTGTCGTTGTCGGAGTCGGGGTCGCGCGGGTCCGTGAGCTCGACGTTCACCTCGGTGCCGTCGATCAGGCCGTCCGCGTCGGTGTCCGGGTCGAGCGGGTCGGTGTCGGTGGTCCCCAGCTCCTCGCCGTCTTCCAGCCCGTCGTCGTCCGTGTCTCCGACGTTCGGGTCGGTTCCCACGAACCCGACCTCCTGCGCATCGGTGAGGCCGTCGTTGTCCGAGTCGGCGTCGAGCGGGTCGGTCCCGAGTGCGTACTCCTCGGAGTCGTCGAGGGCGTCGTCGTCCGAGTCGACGTCCAGCGGGTCGCTGCCGAACGTGACCTCCACGCCGTCCACGAGGCCGTCGCGGTCCGAGTCGGCGCGGAACGGGTTCGTGCCCGCAGCGAGCTCGTCCGGGTCGATCAGGCCGTCGCGATCGGTGTCGCGCTCCCTGGGGTTCGTGTGGGTCTCGTCGAGCTCCTCGCCGTCGGAGAGGCCGTCGTAGTCCGTGTCCGCCGAGGTGGGGTCCGTGAAGTACACCCGGACCTCGTCGCGGTCGGAGAGCCCGTCGTAGTCGGTGTCGTCGCCGCGGGGGTCCGTGCCGCGGCCGATCTCCTGGCCGTCGAACAGCCCGTCGTGATCGGTGTCGTTGTCGAGCGGGTCCGTCTGGTACTCGTTGATCTCGTCGGCGTCCGTGATGCCGTCGCCATCGGTGTCGTCCGTGCGGGGGTCGGTGCCGTAGATCAGGAACTCGTCGTCGTCGCGGAGGCCGTCGTTGTCGCTGTCGACGAGGTACGGCTCCGTGCCGTACACCATGACCTCGTCGTAGTCCGACAGGTTGTCGAAGTCGGTGTCGGGGGCGAGCGGGCTGCAGTTGTACAGCTCGAGCTCGTCGCCGTCCGGCAGGCCGTCGCCGTCGCTGTCGGCGTCGAACCGATCGGTCTCGTGGATGTTGAGCTCGTCCACGTCGAAGAGGCCGTCGCCGTCGCTGTCGACGTCGGGCTCGATGCTCGGCTCTCCCTGCGGTGGCGGCTCGGGCTCACCGTTGCAGGCCACGAGGGCGGTGAGCCCGATCCCCACCACGAGGACGCGCCCGGCGATCGTGTACCAGCCACTGCGCGTGTGTCCGAAATGCATCCTGCCTCCCCCGATCGGCCCACAATAGCACGCCGACGACGAGCACGATGCCCCCGACGGACACGGGACGTCAGCCGTGGTCGTCGATGAACTGACCCACGGCGTGCGCCGTCTTCTTGAGGTTCGGCTGGAGAAGGCCGACCACGAACTTCTCGAGGGACGGGGCGATGGTGCGGGCGAGGAAGCCGGGGACCCCGGGCACGCGGTCGGGGTGGATGATGAACTCGCCGTCGAGGCGCACGATCGTGGCGTCGCCTTCGTCGGTGAACGAGGTGATGCCGCGCGCCGTGACCGCGTCGGGGAGCGCGGTGATCACGAGCTCCCACTCGCACCGCCAGGTGGCCTCGTCCCACTTCGCGCGGTCGATGTACGTGAGGTGCTCCGGCTTGAGGAACCCCTTCACCGCGGTGGGGATGTCGGCCGACGCCACCGTCCAGCGGTTGAGGAAGCGCACGGAGGTCCCCTCGACGTGGGTCTCCTCGACGACGACCTTCTCGACGTTGGGGATGTACGGGACGAGCTCCACGAGCCGGTCGCGCTGCGTGCGGAACACGCGCTCGCGGGGGTGGGCGATCTCTTCGGTGATGGTGAACTTCACGGGGACCTCGGGGGCTCCGCCTATCCCGTTCGGGGACCGCGTCGGGGTACCCTGCTCCACCGGAGGCCCCGCCCATGTCCGACCCGCGGTTCACGATCGACGCGATCCGTCCCCTCGTCAGCCAGATGAACCCGACGGGCCGCCACCTCGTGGTCACGTTCACCTGCCGCGCCACCCGCAAACACGTGAACGCGCGGTGGTCTGCGCCGCAGCAGAGCGGCGTGGCCTCGGCGCTCGGGCGCGGGGTGCAGCAGTCGATGTGGTACGAGCTCCGCCGGACCGCGCACTCGATGATGGCCACCGCCCTCGGCCACGGCATGGCGGGCCGCATCGCGTCGCAGGCCATGGACAGCGCGATGTACGCCGCCGCCCCCGGGAGCACCGGGTACGCGTCCGCAGCGGCCTCCCTGAGCCCCCAGGAGCAGGAGTACGGCATCGTCGAAGCGTTCAAGACCGTGTCCTCCCAGTTCTCGTGGACGGGGCGCGAGTGGGTCCACGGCTCGGGCGCGAAGCAGCTGATGTCGGGGATGGAGGCGCAGCTCGCGGAGTTCCCGCTGGTGAACCGGTACGACCGGCTGCTGGCGGCGCGGATGTTGTACGAGGTGGCCGCAGCGTCGGGCGGCGTGACGGACGAGGAGCGCATCCAGCTCGAAGACGTGATGGACCCGGAGATCGGCAGCCTCCAGCTGCTCGCGAAGCGCCCGCCGCTCACCAAGGCCGAGCTCGGGGAAGCGACGGCCGGCGGCACGCGGGTGACGCTGCTCGCGCTGGCGTGGACGCTGGCGTACGCAGACGAGAAGTTCGACGCCGCCGAGGGCCAGAAGCTCCAGGCGTTCGGCGAGGCCCTGCAGCTCCGCCAGCAGGATCGCGACAAGGCCCGGGACCTCGCGCGGACCTACTGCCTGGACCAGCTGTTCGAGGGGATCCTCGCGCACGGCCACGATGTCCATGCGCGGGAGCACGCGGTGGGTGTGGGCCAGCGGCTGGGCATGAGCCGGGACGACGTGGAGCTCGCGGAGGCTCGCTGGTTGCGCCGCCGGGCCTAGCCTCTTGCCAGGCCCGTCATGGGGCGGACGCCGTCGAAGGCTCCCTCCACGCCCCAGTGCTCCGCGAGCACCCCCGCCACCAGGGTGCGGACGTCGTTCGCGGGCACCAGATCGCGGTCCTCATGGAGCCGCGCGAGGGTGGGCCAGTCCCCGAGCACCCGGCCGCCCCGAACCGCGCCTCCGACCAGGAACGCCACGGTGCCGGTGCCGTGGTCGGTGCCCTTCGTCCCGTTCACCGCAACCGTGCGACCGAACTCGGTGAGCACGAGCACCTGGGTCTGCGCCCAGGCGGGACCGAGGGCGTCGTGGAGGGTGCGGAG
Organism: Myxococcota bacterium; assembly: GCA_044356535.1. Classification (GTDB taxonomy): domain Bacteria; phylum Myxococcota_A; class UBA796; order UBA796; genus JACKER01. The sequence goes on along the minus strand of JBIKWC010000189.1, from coordinate 2,360 downwards.
GCCGGCATCCAGCTGCTTCAGGCGGTTGGCGAGCGCTCCCTCCCCTGCCCCCTGGTTCGCGTGCGTGTCCCAGCCCGACACCGAGATCACCGCTGCCTCCGGGCCGCCGGGCGCGAGCAGCATCGCGGCGCACGCGCGCACCAGCTCGGCTGGCTCGTTCCCGGTCGACACGCCCTCCAGCAGCGCCGCCGTCTGCTGCGCCTTCGCGAGCTCGTCGGCCAGCACCGGGTGGCTGCGGTACAGGTCGGAGAGGCGGGCGAGGGTGTCGTCGTTCGGCGGACCCGCTTTCGAAGGCGTCCACGACGTGGCTTCACCCGGCCCCCGCAAGAGCAGCGGGACCATGGATCCCACGGCGACCCCGCTGCTCCCCCGTTGGGCCAGCGCTCGGGACAACCACCCCGTCCCCGCGCCGAACACCTCGGTGACGCCGCTCTCCAGCACGTCCTGACCGTCGAAGTGCGAGCGATCCCGGTACGGCGTGCTGGCCGCGTGCAACACGGCGAGCTCCTGCGCAGCGAATCGCTCCCCGAGGAACGCGAGGGAGGGGTGCAAGCCGAAGTCCGGGGTGAGCGGCAGCGCGCCGGAGATCGCGAGCGCGCCCCGGCGGCGGGCGTACGCGGGGTCGGACGTGGGCGGCACCGCAGCGAGACCGTCCAACCCCCCCCGCAGGATCATCACCACGAGCGGGGCAGGGACGGCTGGGGCGGCGCGAGCGGAGCCGACGAGGGCGAGTGCGCCGCCAGCCAGCAACAGGGAGCGACGGGTGGGGTTCAGGGTCGGCACGGCGTCACCTCCACTGTAGTTCCGGGGACATCACCAGGAGCACGGCCGCCTGTTCGGCGGACTCGGCGCGCCCGAGGGCCAGCGACGTCTCCGGGCGGGCGAGCGGCCCCACCACGTCGGCGAACACCACCTCCGGTCGGCCCGGCAGAACGAAGGTGCTGGCCAGGCGACGCGCCACGTCCAGCCGGCGGGCCAGGGCGTCGGGCCCCCCCCAGTCGGCGGCGGTGTCGGGCCAGCCCGCAGGGGACGGCGCGCGGAACGGTGGCTGCCCCAGCAGCGCCAGCGCCTTGAGCAGCGGGGTGAGTTCCTCGGGGACCGCGTCCAGCGCGCGCAGGCAGCCCACCAGCCACTCCATCGGCGTGAGGCGCTTGCGGGGCTCGGGATCCCAGGCCGCGTCGAGCCCGACGACGGCGGCGTGGACGGCCGGGAGGTCGCCCCCGGTGTCCAGGAACACCCGGGCCACCGCGGCGACGGCGTCCGGCGGCGGCACGTCGGCGACGAAGTGCCGGACGAGCTTCGTGGCCACGTGTTGCGCGGTGGCCGGGTGGTGTGCGAGCGCACGCAGGACGTGTTCTGACTGCTCGGCGCCGCCGTCCACGTACGTGGCGCCCAGCACCACCCGTGCGCCGGGCTGGTGGAGCGCCGGCACGAACACGGGCGTGCCAGGCGGCGCGTTGCCGACGAACTTCGCGAACCGCGGCACCGACACCGTCCAGCCCGTCAGCGCCCGGGCCAGCTCCTCCACGTCGCCCTGGCCGTAGCCGCCGCCCACCCCGAGGGTATGCAACTCGAGGAGCTCGCGCGCGAGGTTCTCGTTGAGCCCGAGCGAGCGCGCCTGGCCGACCAGGGAGTCCGGGCCCATGGACCTCGCCTGGTCGAGGTAGGTCGACATGGCAGCGTGGCGGGCGGCGGCCAACAGGAGGTCCTCGAAGCGGCCCGCGAGGTGCGCGCGCACCACCTGCCGCTCGAACAGCCCGACGAACGGGGCACACTGCGCCTTGGTCGCCGCCACCGTGAAGTGGTTGGACCAGAACCAAACCAGCCGCTCGGCGAAGCCGTCGGAGGTGACCAGCGCGCGCCGGAACCGGGCGGTGGCATCGGGCACCAGCAGGTCCCGGCGCCGGTCGCGATCCGCGGTCCCCGTCGGGGCGGCCTTCTGCGCCTTCACGTCCTCGAGCAGGGCCACCGCGTCCTGCAAGGTCGGGAGACCCCGATCGTCGAGCGCGTAGCGCGCGGGATCGTCGAGCCCAGCGCGCAACCGGTCGCGCGGCTCCTTCCAGGCCGCGAGCTCGCCCGGACGGGCCCCGAGCCCGAACCTCCGCACGGCGATCACCCCGTCGGTCGCTGCGCCCATCTCGCCTCCACCCCTCCAGCTTCACCCACCGGAGCGTCGGGTGCGTTTCTGGAAGATGAAGTCTCGTGAAGCTCAGGGAGCCGGGACTTCGAACCGGGCGCGCACGGGGCGGTGGTCGGAGAACGTGTCCCGCTGCGAGTTCGAGCAGTACGAGTCGTCGGGACGCAGGATGTCGGACTCGGCGGTCCAGCTGCGGGCGTCACCGCCGACGAACACGAAGTCG
>JBIKWC010000188.1:0-14791 GCA_044356535.1 Myxococcota bacterium | reverse complement strand
AGCTGGCGGTCCAGGTGAGCCGGTGGGCGGCAATGCAGGTGTTTCCTGGGCACCGGAAGCATCTGCGCGACCAGTTGGTGCGTGCCGCCGACTCGATCGTTCTGAACATCGCGGAGGGCGCAGGCAGGGGTCCTGGCGACAGTCGGCGGAACCAATACCGCATCGCGCTCGGATCCGCGGCCGAGGCGCGGGACGACCGGATCAACCCGCGCGCGGGGCGGAGTCAGTACCCGCGCTCCGAGTTCCACGACCCGAAGTTGAATTGGTAGGTCTTGCAGTTGTCGAACTCCACCGTCACGGTCCCGCCGGGGAACGGGCCCGTCAGGTCGCTGTCACCGTCACCGAGGAACAGCCAGAACTGGTCGTCGGGCGCTGCCTCCCAGTCTGCGGGGTCACAGCCGTGTTCCTCCGCCTCGGCGAACACGTCGTCACGAAGCGAGGGAGAGGGCGTGAGCGCGTGTTGCCCGCGCACGAACACCTCGAGCTCCTCCGTCGCGGTGGTGCGCCAGGTGACCATCGTCTCACCCGTCGCGGTGAAGTCGGCGGAGCGCACCTGGGTGTGGAACGTGGCTCCGAAGTACCGGCCCAACCCACAGGTCGGCTCGCTGTCCGCTTCGGGGACGAACTCGATGGCCTCGACCTCGACCCCGACCCCGACCGGGTCGACGGCGAGCTGCAGGGTCACCACCCAGGGCGGGTCGGACTCCTCCAGGCGGAGGTCCAGCTCCCGGGGCGTCTGCAACAGGTCCCGGACGGGCCCGGTGTCCGCGCCGTCCGTGGTCGCGGGATCCACGAGCCCGTGGCTCACGAAGGTCGCAGTTGGCGATGCCCGGACGGTATCCGCGGCCCTGCTGCGGTGGCTCCGGCGACCACACCCAGTCCTGGTAGCAACCACCGAACAGCAGGAGCATGGTGGCCAGGTGGGCCTCCTCATGGCTTGGAGCGATGCTACCGCCATGCCCGCACCTTTGCCCCACCGTCTGCGCTCGGGGAGCAGGTGTCGTGTGGGGGGTCAGCCCTGGTCGAACATGGCCAGGATCACGCACTCCCCTCGCTCTGCCTCGATCACGACCGAGAGGCCCCCCGACACCGGCTCGGCCTCGAGCAGATACCAGCCCACCTCGCCCACGTGGTGCACCGCCGCGAAGTCCAGCGGGTACACCCCCGGCCGCTCGTTCTCGTCGCCGTCGTGAAAGCGCACGGGCACGACCTCCCCGAGGAGGCCCAGCGTGCCTTCCACGTCGTCCGCGCCGTCGCGTGCCAACGTCGCCCCCGCGGAGAGGCCCTCGCGCAGGCCGTCGGGGCACGCGGCGAGGCGTGTCTCGTCGACGGCCTCCGCCGAACGGAACGTGTAGGTCGCTGCTCCACCCTCGGCGAGGAGGGGCTCGGCACACGCACACATCACCAACAGCCACGGCAAGGTTCGCATCGGACCTCCACCGGGTGGGTGTCGGAGCGAGGGCGATCCTTCACCCAACCGGATGCAATCCCGGGAGCCGGAGCGTCGTACGCCGACAGGGGGTACACGATGAGGATCGGGTCAGCGATCAGGGCGTTCTCCGACCGGCCGCTCACGCTCGTCGGCCTCGTGCTGTTGGCGTTCGGGATGCGGACGGTGTTCGAGTATGCGTTCACGGCCTCGCTCGAAGAGGACACGCGGGCTCGGTCTGCGTCGGTACGGGTCGAACACCAGCTCGATGACCCGCCACCCGCGAGTGCGCTTCCCATGATTCGCATGAACGATCGCGCTCCGGTCGCCGCCTCGATCGACCCGTTGTTCGTGGCGGGCGGGGTCGGAGGCCTCGTGATGTGCCTCGGTGTCGTGGGGGCCCTCTACGTGGCTCGTCGATCGTCGGCCGAAGAGGAGGCGGAGCCGCGCTAGGAGGGACGCGCGAGGGGTCCATGCGCAGGCTGTTGGTCGGGTTCTCGGGGGTGGTGGCGCTGGTGGCGGTGGGGATGGCCGGGTTCGCCGGGTGGGTGGCCATGAAGCCCGGGCACCTGCACGTGGAGCGCAGCGCGCGGATCGCGGCGTCTCCGGAAGCGCTGCAGCCCTACGTCACCGACATGAACGCGTTCCTGTTGTGGAACCCGTGGAACGCCTACGATCTCGGCGCTCAGCGCGAGGTGTCGTCGCCACCGGCCGGGGTGGGCGCCTGGTACACGTGGCACGGCAACGACCAGGTGGGGCGCGGCCGGATGGAGGTGCTCTCCGTCAGCCCCGACCGCGTCACCCACGACCTCGAGTTCTTCGAGCCGTGGCAGTCGAAGGCGCTCATCACGTTCACGTTCGTCCCCGACGGCGACGCCACCCGCGTGGTCTGGGCCATGGACGAGGATCAGGCCTTCGGCGGCAAGATGGCCGGCGTGTTCCTCGACATGGACGCCATGCTCGGCGCCGACTTCCAGACGGGGCTCGGCAACCTGAAGGCGCTCGCCGAGTCCGCCGCCACCCAGCGCCCGGCGGAGTGAACTACTCGATCGTGACCGGGTAGGCGCGGGTCGAGGCGCCGCCGATCCGCGCGCTGCCGCACTGCCCCTGGAGCTGCCAGTCCGGGCTGGCGGTGGCGTCGCGGAACAGCGCCACCTCGTCGCTGTTCGCGCAGGTGACGAGCGCACCGCCCGGCACCGGCAGGGCGCCACCCTGGTTGCGGCAGGTCGTGTTCGTCGACCAGCTGTCGAGCTCGGTCAGCGCGCCGGTGACGAGGTCCATCTGCAAGCGGACCGCCCGCGCCGTGCGCTCGCTGCCGTTGTCGAACACCCACAGCTCGTCGCCCACCCGGCTCCCGTTGTGCTGGGCCCGGAACACCGAGCCCGAGGTCGGCGCGTAGTCCGGGTTCGGCAGGTCGCTGGCGCCGGCGGACCCCGCTGCGTGCCAGAGCAGCTGCAGGAAGGTCGGGGACGCCGGGTCGCCGTCGACCGCGAACACCGCGTCGAGGTTCAGGGCGGAGATCACCACCTCGCCGGTCTCGGAGACCGTCAGGCCGTTCACGTGTGCGTTCGCGAGGCCCGGGACCCCGGAGAAGCTGTCGTCGAGCATCCAGGTGCCGAGGTGGGTGGTGCCGTCGAACACCTCGAACCCGCCCATCCGCTGGCCGTTCTCGCCGAGCAGGTAGGTGTACCCGCGCCACTTGTCGGCGTCGTGGGTGAGCCGCAGGGAGAAGTCGCCGGTGTTCAGGCGCAGCTGCTCCGTCCACTCCACGTCGATCTCGGCCACGGCGCTCTCGCCGAAGGTCATCGCGCTGTCCTTCAGCGCGAGCACGGAGCGATCCGCCTGGGACCAGCGCATCCCGTCGGTGAAGCCGTCGTACAGCTCCGTCTCGAGGTACCACACGATCCGGCCCTCGCCGTCGACCATCACGAAGTACCCACACTTCACGTAGATCAACACGGCGTCGATGCCGAACAGCGTCCCGCTGACGTCGAACGTGGCGGCCGCCAGCGCGGGCGGCAGGGCGCCGGTGGTGACGGTGGTGGAGCCCCCGGCTGCGGACACGTCGTACGTGATCCCGGGCAGGAGCCCCCAGCCCACGAGCTCGTGGACGGTGACCTCGGCGTCGTCGGTGAAGGTGCGGGTGTCGGCGCCGGCGGCGGAGAACCGCAGCGTGGCAGGCCCGGGGGCCGGCAGGGTCACGGTGCAGCGAAACACCTGCGGGTTGAGGGTCGGCGCACACGCCACGTCGGCCGGGTCCGTGAACGTGCCCGTATGTTCGGGGGTGGTGTCGGTCTCCGTGGTGATCGGGGTCGAGTCCGTGTCGTCGGTGGTGACGCCGGTGTGTTCGGCCGTGGTGGGGTCGGCGTCGCCCTTGCCGCTGCCCTCCGGAGTACAGCCAGCGAGCACGAACGCGAACATGGAGGCTCCGGGGGACGGGATCACAGCAGTATACGCGCGCCGTGCGCAGCGACCGCCACCGCGACGCCCAGCGCCAGCACCAACAACATCGGCCACTTGCGCCACAGGAGCAGCACGGCGGCGCCCGCAGCGATCCCGGCGGCCAGGGGGTCGAACGTCGACCAGGTGGGCACGAGCAGGCGCGCCGGTCCCAGGTCGCGGACCGCGACCTCTCCGAACCACACGTGCAGGGTGAACCACACCGACAGGTTCGCGATCACGCCCACCACGGCGCAAGTGACGGCCCGCAGCGCGCTCGCGGCTCGGCGGATCTGGCGGAGCCGCTCGACCCAGGGGGCCCCAGCGAGCACGAACGCGAACGACGGCCAGTACGTCACCCAGGTGGTCAGCACCGCGCCCAGGGCGCCGGCGACCATCGGCGGGAACGGGCCTGGGTCGCGGCTCGTGGCCAGGAAGCCGATGAACTGCACGACCTGGATCAACGGGCCCGGCGTGGTCTCCGCGAGGGCCAGGGCGTCGAGGGTCTCGGCGGTGGTGACCCAGCCCTCCTGGGTCACCGCGTGGTCGACGACCCAGGCGAGCACGGAGTACGCGCCCCCGAACGTCACCACCGCGGCCTGCGAGAAGAACGCGGCCACGTCGAACCACACCGAGGGCCCGAACCACCACAACACCGCCGTCGGAGCCGCCCAAAACGCGAGGAGCCCGCTGCCCACCAGCAGATCGCGGCGCAGGTTCGGAGCGGTGTGCGGGAGCGCGCCAGCGTCGATCGCTGCGTCCAGCAGCGGCGCCTCGGCGGCGGTCTTCGCCACGGGGGGCACGGGCGCCGGGAACCGCGCGGGGAACAGCGCGCCCAGGGCGGCGGCCGTCGCGATCACGAGCGGGAACGGCAGGTCGAGGAAGAACAGCGCCGAGAACGCAGCCACCGCCACGCCGAGCGAGCTGGGGCTGCCGAGCACCCGCCGCCCGATGCGCACGGCCGCCTCGACGACCACCGCCAACACGGCGGCCTTCGCGCCCAGGAGCCCCGCCGCGACCACGGGGACGTCGTGGTAGCCGGCGTACAGGAACGACCACCACAGGATCGAGAAGAACGCGGGGCTCACGAAGAGCCACCCCGCGATCAGGCCGCCGCGGTACCCCCAGCCCACCCAGCCCTGCCAGGTGCACAGCTGCTGGGCCTCCGGGCCGGGGAGCAACATGCAGAAGTTCAGGCCGTGGAGGAACCGCTCCTCCGACAGCCACTTCTCCTCCTCGACGAGGGTGCGGTGCATCACCGCGATCTGGCCAGCCGGCCCCCCGAACGAGTTGGCGGCGATCTGCGCCCATACGAGCGCGGCCTGGCGGAGGGGAGGGATCGGGCGCATCGGCCCGACTAACTCCTCCCTGCCAGGCAGCTCCGATCAGGAGCAGGACACCCGGCCGCCGCGCACGACGCAGCGCAGGTCGCCGCCCGTCGCCGGCACGTTCACCGCCGCAGACATCGGCATCTGCCCTTCGAGCTGCACGGTGCAGTCGCCGGGCTCCACGGAGCCGAAGCGCGCCACGGAGTCTCCGGGCCGCAGGGTCTCTCGCACGGTGCGCCCGGCGCACACCAGCGACACGTTCGCGATGGGCTGGTCGGTGTCGAGCTTGAGCTTGAGCTGCACACCGCGGGACACCACGGTCGTCATCGCCACGCCGCAGCGCTGGCCCACGAGGCCGTTCACGAACCCGATCTCCGCGTCGCCTTCGAGCGCCGACGACCGCTCGCGGTACACCTGGAGGGGCTGGGCACACGGGTCGGTGCCCATGGAGCCTGCGAGCACCCAATCCGAGAACGCCATCAGCGCCTGGCCCTTCTGGACGTTGTGGGGATCGGCGTCGAGGAGGGCCCCGACCGTGGTCTTGAGCTCCTGCACCATGGGCTCGTCGGTGAGGGCGTCACGGTACTCGATCCGCATCGTGATCGGATCCTCGCGGACCGCACCCGTCTCGCGGACGTGCAGGTCCTGGAGGAACAGCTGCGTGGTGCCGGCGTAGTAGTGGATCGGCTTCACGTCCTCGCGGTTGGTGGAGGCCTCTTCGCCGTAGAACTTCTCCATCGCGAGCGACGGGGGCAGGTCGATCGAGAAGTGCACGTCGTGGGCGACCGTGCGGACGAGCGCGTCGAACATCGGGCCGAAGACGCGGTCCACCACGGCCTCGGAGCCCAGGTACACGTACGCGCCCTTGCCGTTCTCGGTGAGCTTGTCGAGCATCTTGTCGTTGAACTCGCGGCCCACCCCCACGCCGGAGAGGCGGATGTCGTGGGTCTCGAGGTTGGTGCCGACCTGCGCCACGAGGCTCTGCTCGACCTGGCCCTCGTTGAGGAGGGCGTCGGTGACCAGCAGGACGCGGCGGTTGCGGTCGTGGACCTCGGCGGCGTCGCGGCCGGTCTGGATGCCGTACGCCGCCTCGAGCCCGAGGTTGAGGTTGGTGCCCGTGTGCGGCTGCATCTGCGCGATGGCGCCGTTCAGGATCGCTGGATCGTCGCGGCCGATCACGAAGTTCTCGACGGGCGTGCAGACGCTCGAGTCGAACAACACCAGATCGATGCGGTCTCCGTCCTGGAGGTTCCCGGCCAGCTGGCCGAGGCCGCGCTTCGTGTAGTCCATCCGCCCTTCGGCCGACATGGAGCACGACCGGTCGACGAGCAGGGTGAGGTCGAGCGGCTGGCGCTCGGGGTTGGCCCCGCGCACGGCGAGCGCGACGGTCATGGTGTCGCCGTCCTGGGTGGCCGAGCCCAGCACGCCGAACGTGCGATCGGGCGCAGGCGCCACGGAGTCGAAGCTGAAGTAGTTCAGGAGCTCGTGGGGCCGGATCTCGTTGGTGCGCAGGGGTACGTTGCGCTGGAGCGCCCACAGGATGCGCTGGGCGGAGGCGAGGCTCATCGAGTCGTCGTTCGAGAGGAACAGCCGCGCGCCGTAGTCCCAGGCCCGCACCACCTCCTTCTTCGCCTGCTCCTCGTCCGGGCGATCGTATTCGCTGTCGCCGACCGTCTTCAGGTCCTCCACGCGCTCGCGGCGCGGTGGTCCCTTGCTCTTCCCCGCCTTGCTCGCGAAGCCGTCGGCGGCTCCACCACCCGGCGCGGCCGGCGCCTGGCGACCCGCGGCGCCCTCGCCGGATGCACCCTGCCCTAGCGCTCCGGAGGAGGGGTCGTCGTTGCCCTTGCGCTTGGCGAGCTCCCGCGGAGGCTCGGCGGCCGGCGTGGAGGCGCCCACCGGGGGCGCGGCCGCCGGGGGTGGGGCGGCGTCTGCCGAGGCCACGGGTGCCTTCTCGGCCGCTGGCTTCGACCAGAAGTTGCCCGAGGGCGAAGGCGCCGGCCTGGGCGACGGGCTCGGCTTGCTCGGGGCGCGGGCCGAGGTGGACCCGCCCCGGAACTGGCCCCCTTCGGCCTCCCCGTAGCAGTTGCGCACCACCACCTCGCCGCGCGGCGCGGAGCCGCGGCGGACGGGCGCGCGCAGGAACTCGCCCCGGTAGGGCGTCGTGGCGATGTCCACGGTGTCCCCGTGGAGGGCGGCGGCGCCACCGCCGGGGGGCGCTCCGTCCGTGGTCCCGTCAGGGGTGGTTCCGTTCAGACAGCCGTGCAGCGCGAGCATCAACACCATCACTTCCTCCCGTGCGTCGAGCCAACGGCCGTCTGCGTGCGGAGCTTACACCTCGGATCCGATCTCCCGTTCGGCGCCCGTGCTACCGTCGGCCATGGCCCGCATCCTGCTCGTGGACGACGACAAGAACCTGCTCGACATGCTCTCGCTGGCGCTCGAGGACGCCGATCACGAGGTCCACACCGCCCCGGACGGGATGGTCGGCCTCAAGAAGGCGCAGCAGGTCCAGCCCGACCTCGTGTTGTCGGACGTGAACATGCCGGGCCTCGACGGCTTCTCGCTGTGCCGCCGCCTGCGCGACGCCGGGATCTCCGCGCCCATCGTGCTGCTCACGGCGCGCGACACCGAGATCGACCAGGCGCTCGGCCTCGAGCTCGGCGCCGACGACTACGTCACCAAGCCGTTCAGCACCCGCGTGTTGCTGGCCCGGGTGGGCGCGCTCCTGCGCCGCGAGCAGATGCGCAAGGCCCCCGAGCCCGCTGACACCACGATCCGCGCGGGCGGCCTCGAGCTCTCGACCGAGCGGATGGAGGCGACCTTCGGCGGTCGGGCGTTCGTCACCACGGTCACCGAGTTCCGGCTGCTGTGTGTGCTGGCGGCGCGCCCGGGCGTGGTCTTCACGCGCGAGCAGCTCCTCGAGCGGATCCGCGGCGACGACAGCGTGGTGGTGGACCGCCTGGTGGACACCTACGTCCGCCGCCTCCGCCGCAAGATCGAGGAGCTCGACGCCTCGTTCGACGGCATCGAGACCCTGGTGGGGGCTGGCTACCGGTGGCGCGACCGCTGACCGCGCCGAAGCAGTCGCGGCTCCGCAGCCTCCGCTATCGCGCGCTGCTGGTCGTGGTGCTGGTGGTGGTGTTGCCGCTCGCGTGGGTGTGGACTGCGGGCACGCTCGAGACGGGCTCCATCCGGGACCTGCGCCGCTCGCTGCAGGAGGCTGCGACGGCAGCGGTCGGCGCCTGGTCTTCGGGGGCCGACCTCGAGCGGGTCGCGTCGCGGTACGCAGTGCGGCTCCGCGTGGTGGACCCGGCGGGAGAGGTGGTCGCGGACTACGACCACACGGCTCCGCTGCGCATGCTCCAGCCGGTCACCGACCCGTTCTATGGCCCGGGCGGGATCCCCGACCTGCGCGCGTTCGATGGCGGCCTGCCGCCCGTCCGCGAGCGCACCGAGGCGCAGGGTGCAGAGGGCGAGGTGGTGGCGGACTGCGAGATCATGGACCGCGGCCTGTTGTTGCTGTGTGCGGCGGGCGTCCGGGTGGCGGACGGGTCGGTGCTGCACGTGGAGCGCGGCTCGCCCCGGCTCGTCCGGTCGCTCTACGAGCAGCGCTTCCAGCTCAGCGCCATCACGCTCGGGGTGTTGGGGTTCGGCGGCCTGCTGGCGCTGTGGATCGGCTTCCGCATGGTGCGCCCGATCGAGGCGCTGCGCGACCAGGTGGTGGCGCGTGTGCGCGACGGCGTGTCCACGGAGCCCGTGGTGCTCGAGCGCGGTGACGAGGTCGGTGAGCTGGCGGTCGCGTTCAACGAGCTCCTCGCGGCCATCCGCACCCGCGACGAGGCGAACGCCGTGTTCGCCGCAGACCTTGCCCACGAGCTGAAGAACCCGGTGGCGGCGGTGAAGGCGGCGGTGGAGGCGATGGCGACGGACCGCCCCGTCGAAGGGGAGCGCAAGGAGCGGCTGGTTCGCGTGCTCGGCGACGCCACTGCGCGCATGGAGGTCGTGGTGCAGCAGTTCCTCGACCTGGCCCGCGCGGAGGCGGGGCTCCCCGGCCGCGAGCGCGAGGGGTTCGATCTCTCGGCGATGGCCCGGGCCCTGACCGACGGCATGGCGGCGGATCCGCGGTGGGCCGGCGTCTCGTTCGCGGTCACCGGGCAACAGGTCGCGGTCCACGCCGTGGCCGAGCGCATCGAGACGGCGCTGCGCAACCTGTTGTCGAACGCCGCGCACTTCGCGGGAGAGGGCGGCCGGGTGGACGTGGCGGTCGGGGTCACCGAGGGCCTCGCCTGGGTGCGCGTGGACGACACCGGGCCGGGCATCACCCCCGAGGACCTCCCCTCCCTGTTCTCGCGCTACCGGTCCACCCGGGAAGGCGGCACGGGGCTCGGCCTCGTGATGGTGAAGGCGATCGCCGTCGCGCACGGAGGCAGGATCGACGTGGGGGCCAGCGCGGCGGGTGGCGCTTCGTTCGGGTTCCTGATCCCCGCAGCAACGTGACGCGGTCCTGCTAGTATCGGTGGGCGGAGCGCGGATGACCTGGATCGTCGGGACGTGGCTGGGGTGTGGAGCGGGAGACCCCTCCGCGACCCAACCGCCACCGCCACCCCCCCCGCCCGCTCTCGGGTTCGACCTCGGCGACGCGGACGCAGGCGTGGGCGCGATCCCCTGTGAACACGTCCGCACCGTCTCGATCGTGAACCAGGACGAGGTGGAGCACCGCATCGAGTCGGTGGCGTTCGTCGCGTCGGAGGGCGAGGTGCGGCTCGATCCCTGGGACCTCGTGTTGCCGCAGGTGGTGCAGCCCGACCGGTCGATGGAGGTCCCGCTGCGCGACGCGGGCCAGGTCCCGGGACCCACCCGCGGCACGCTCAGCGTCGTCACCGAGATCGGAACCTTCGAGGTGGTGGTCGAAGGGGAGCGCACCTGGGGCGACCCACGCACCGACACGTTCGTGGTCCAGGAGCCCGAGGTGGACGTGGTGCTGGCCGTGGACCAGTCGGGGAACATGCCCGACGACTACGCGGATGACCTCGCGAGCGGCCTCGGCGGGTGGCTGGATGCGCTCTCCGCCGCCGCAGACTGGAGGTTGATCCTGGTCCATGCGGCGGACGCGTGCGCGGATGGGCCCGTCTACGAAGAGGGGGACCGCCAGGCCGCGGACGACCTGGGGCGCGACGCCTTCTCCGGGGCCCCCCACCCCTTCGACGAGCGCCTGCTCGAGCTCGCCAGCCGCGCGCTCGCCGAGAACGCACCCACCGAGTGCAACGGCTCGTTCCGCCGCGACGACGCCCAGCTGCACGTGGTGGTGGTGTCGGACGAGCCCGAACAGTCCGGGCGTCCTGCGTCGTTCTGGGTGGACGACTTCTACGACTATGCCGACGACGTCGTGGTCTCCGGCATCGTGGACGCAGCGGGCCGGTGCAACGGCGGCGACCGCGGGTACGACGACGCCATCGCGGCCACGGGCGGTCGCTCGGTGGACCTGTGTTCGGCTGGGTGGTCAGGCGACCTGGAGGGCCTGGCGGACGTGGTGGTGGCGGTGCCGGCGCGGTTCCCGCTGGCGGGCGGCGCGGTCGAGGCCTCGATCGACGCGCGGGTGAACGGGCGGCGGGTGGCGGTGTCGTGGAGCGAGGCCACTGGCCTGCTCACGGTCGAGGAGCCACTGGCCCCGGGGACCCGGGTCGACGTAGGCTGGGCCGTCCCTGCGCAGTGTGGTGACTGACACCGGCGCCTGGTCGTCGTCGAGGAGAGGCAGATGGATCCCGAGTTCTGGCGGGAGCGCTGGCAACAGCGCCAGCTCGCGTTCCACCGGTCGGCCGTACACCCGGCGCTCCTGCGCCACGGCGAGGTCCTGCAGGGGCGGCGGCGGGTGCTGGTCCCGCTGTGCGGCAAGTCCCTCGACCTGTGGTGGCTGGCGGGGCAGGGGGCAGAGGTGGTCGGCGTGGAGCTCGTGCGGACCGCGGTCGACGAGCTGTTCGCCGAGGCGGGGCTCACGCCCGAGGTCTCGGTCCGCGACGGGTTCGAGGTGGTGCAGGCGGCCGGGGTCACGGTGTGGGTCGGCGACTGGTTCGCGGTCACCCGCGCGCTGGTGGGCCGGTTCGATGCGGTGTGGGACCGCGCTGCCTTCGTCGCCGTCGGCCCCGAGCGGTTCGCGCGGTACGTGGCCACCGCGCGGCACCTCCTCACCGACGACGGCGTGGTGTTGCTCACCACCATCGTGCGCGGCGACGGCCTCGGCCCTCCCTGGTCACTGCCGGAGGACGCCGTTCGGGGCTGGTACGACGGCGCCGACGTAGCGCTCCTCGAGACCGCCGCGGACGTGGACCGCCCCGGGTGGCAGGAGCTCGTGTTCCGCGTGACCGGCGCCGCGCGCTGACTGCCGTCAGGCCTTGGCCGCCGGCTTCCGGGGGCGCGCGACCCCCAGGAACAACGCCAGCGCGCCGACCGCGAACAGGACCGAGATGCCTTGCGAGAAGGTGAGGACCTGGCCGAACACGTCCGGCAGGAACCAGCCGCGCTCCGCGTCGCCGCGGAACAGCTCCACCACCGCGCGCGCGGAGGCGTAGAGCAGGGCGTACAGCAGGAACACCTGGCCGTCCCAGCGCCGGTGGCGGAAGAACAGGTTGGTGGCGAGCGCGATCACCAGCAGCGCGCCCGCCTCGTAGAGCTGGACCGCGTGGACCGGGCCGTCGTGGGGCGCCAGGGCGTTCGAGAGCGGGTACGTCACGCCGAAGGGGCCGCTGGTGGGGGCACCGTAGCAGCACCCCGCTGCGAAGCACCCCAGCCGCGACAAGGCGTGGGCCACCGGCAGGCCCGTGGCGAACACGTCCCACAACAGGAACGCCGGGAGCTGGAAGCGGCGGATCAGCGCGAAGCCCACCGGGAGGCCCGTGAAGAAGGCCCCGTACAACACGAGGCCTCCGCTGCGCAGGTCGAAGAAGTCCGCGACCGACCGCACGCTCTCCGGGTTCTGGAGCACGAACACCAGGCGCGAGCCGAGCAGGCAGGAGATCGCGCCCCAGAAGATCACGTCGGACACGCGGTTGAGGTCGAGTCCGAGGCTCCAGCACCGCGTGAGCACCACCACGCAGCCCACGAGGAAGCCCAGGGCGCCCATCGCGCCGTAGGTGTGGATGGGGAAGGAGCCGACCTCGAACAGGATGGGATACACGTGGCCTCGCCGCCTGGACCTATCCCGGCTCGACAGGAGCGCGCGTGAACCGGCGCAACGTCATCTTCGCGGTCGTCACCGTCCTCGGCCTCGCCGCCGACCAGGCCACCAAGGCGTGGATCGTGCACACGCTGCCCGACGCCGGGTCGCGCGGCATCGAGATCATCCCTGGCTTCTTCGACCTCGTGCACGCCCGCAACCCGGGCGCCGCCTTCGGCTTCTTGCGCGAGTTCGAGTACCGGCACCTCGTGTTCGTGGGCTTCACGCTGGTCGCCGTGGGCGTGGTGCTCGACATGTTCCGCAAGCTCAAGGAGAGCGACTGGTACATGTCGCTCGTGCTCGGCCTCGTGATGGCCGGCGCGCTCGGCAACGCGATCGACCGCGTGCGGCAGCGGTGGGTCACGGACTTCCTGCGGTTCCACGTCGAGCAGCCGGCTTCGCTCAAGCAGTGGGCCATCGCCACCTTCGGCACGAACGAGTACCCGGCGTTCAACGTCGCCGACACCTGGCTCGTGGTCGGCATCGTGATGTACGTGTTCCACGAGCTGTTCCTGGGGGCGGGGCCCGCGCCCGGCGCTGCGGTCGGCACGGCCACCACGGAGCCCCCGGCGGGCACGTCGCCACCGGCGTCGCCGCCCGCGAGCTGATGCACCCGTGGGTCTACCACGGGGACTGGGTGCACCTGCCCACGTACCTGACCTGCCTGGCGGTCGGGTTGTGGGCAGCGACCTTCGCCGTGCGACGGGAGGCGCTGCGGTCGGAGCTGCCGGTGGGCGTGGTGATGGACCTGGTGGTCTGGCTCGTCCCCACCGTGCTGGTCGGGGCCCGGCTGCTCCACGTGGTGTGGGTCGCGCCGCGCTTCTACGCGATGGAGCCGTGGGCCGCGGTGGCCTACGCCTACGGCGGGTTCGTGTTCTACGGCGGCTTCGGGGCTGGCGCATTGCTGTTGTGGCGGTGGGCGCGGTGGCACGGGCTCGACCCGTGGGCGCTGGCCGACGTTTTCGCGCCAGGTACGGCGTTGGGACTGGTGTTCGGTCGGCTGGGTTGCCTGGGTGCCGGCTGTTGCTGGGGCAAGCCCATCACGTGGCCGTTCGGGGTGGCGCTGCCATGGGGGGTGCGGGCCTACGCGCGCGGGTACCTGCCCGAGCCCCTCCTCGGTACGTCGCTGCACCCCACGCCGTTGTACGAGGCGCTCGGCGCGCTCGTGCTGTTCGTGGGCCTGTCCTCGCTGCGCGCCCGCCGCCCGGTCCCGGGGAGCGCGGCCCTCGCGTTCGTGGCGGTGTACGGGGTCCTGCGCACCTGCCTCGAGGCGTTCCGCGGGGACGCAGAGCGCGGCGTGTACCTCGGCGGCTGGGTGTCGACCTCGCAGGTGGTCGGGAGCGTGAGCGCGGTGGTGGCGGTGGCGTTGTGGTTTCGGCTGCGGCGCGCTGCCCCAGTGGCTCCGGTGTAGCATCCACCCATGGACGACGCAGGGACCCAGGTGGACGGGTGGCGACTCCGGTCCCGCATCGGTCGCGGCGGGATGGGGGAGGTGTGGCGCGCCGAGGGCCCTGTCGGAGAGGTGGTCGCGGTGAAGGTGCTGCACGGCCGGTTGTCGTCCGACCCCGAGCTGCTCGCGCGGTTCTCGCGGGAGCTGGAGACCGGGCGGCGCCTCGTGCACGAGAACGCGGTGCGCGTGCTCGACGGCGGCCGCCTCTCCGACGGTCGGCCCTACCTGGTGATGGATCTGCTCCAGGGACGGCCGCTCGCCGGGCTGCTGCACGAGCGGGGCCCGCTGCCGTGGCGCGTGGCGGTGGCGGTCGGTCGCCAGGTCGCTGCCGCCCTGGACGCTGCGCACGCGGTCGGGGTCGTGCACCGCGACCTCAAGCCCGAGAACGTGATGGTCGCGATCGACGAGCAGGGCGCGTGGCGGGTGAAGGTGTACGACTTCGGGTTGTCGAGCCTGGAGGGCGCTGGTGGCCTCACCGCCGCCGACGTTCGGCTGGGCACCCCCACCCACATGTCGCCCGAGTACATCTCCCAGGGGGTGGCTGGGCCGGCGGGCGACTTCTACGCGCTGGGCGTGGTGATGTACGAGACCCTGTCGGGGTCGGTGCCGTTCGAGGGCCGCGGGTACCAGATCCTGCAGGCCCACGTCGCGAAGGAGCCGGCTCCGCTGCACCGCCTGTGCGACGCGCCGCCCGCGGTGTGTGACGCGGTGCACACGCTGCTCCGCAAGGATCCGGCGACCCGCGCGGGCAGCAGGGCGTTCGCGGGCCTGGACGTGCGCTGACCTCGGTCGGGCCAGCGGCGGTGAATGCACGGGTGGGCACCTCGCCGGGCACCGGGCCGGTGGTCGCGGTGCGTTCGGGGTGGCTGGGGTCGGGCCAGCGGCGGTGAACGCACCCGGCGCCGAGGCCAGCCGGGGTGAACGCACCCCATGCG
>JBIKWC010000222.1:0-12528 GCA_044356535.1 Myxococcota bacterium | reverse complement strand
GGTCGTGGGCGAGGCGCAACGCGAGCAGGTGCTCACAGGGGCCCTGCTTGAGGCGGTTGCGGAAGTAGAACGAGCACCCGCACTCGCCCGAGCGGAGGCGCTGATCCGCGTCGAGCACCAGCGAACACGCCTGGCCGCCCGCCCGCCCCTGCAGCCGCACCGAGCCGTCCGGCATCGGCCACGCCCCCACCGCCACGCCCTTCGCGAAGGCGAGCCGCGACGCTGCCTCTTCGCGCTCGTTCGAGAACCGGAGCCCGCCCAGGTCCAGCGGCTCCCGGGTGAGCTCGCGCTTGCGCCACACCCCGTGCCGCAGGTCGTACATGGCGCGCCCGGCCTGCGCCAGCTGCAGCATCACCGCTTCGACCGTGCCGCGGTCGCGACCCACCGCGGCCGACAATCCCTCGGTCGACGCCCGCCAGTCGCGCGACAGCGCCGCCCACACCGCCTCGACCGCCGCCGGGTCCACCGCGCCACGGGGCGCCAGCAGATCGAAGTTCCCCGCTTTCGACCAGTCGTTGGCAGTCCATCCGGACAGGCCCAGCGTGTACGTGAGGTCGCCGCAGTCGGCGAGCCAGAACGACGGCATGCCCGAGCCCAGCAACACCACGTCGAAGTGGCGGGCGACGGGCACCAGGCGCTCGAGCGTGAGCAGCCGGCGCCGCCCCCACACCCGGATCTCGGCGGCGGGGCCGGTGTGGACGGACCGCGGGCACTCGAGCACGATGTCGAACGGTTCGATGCGCACGCGGATCGGCCGACCCGGCTCGAGGAGGAACCGGAGCGAGCGGGGCCCCTGCTTCTCGCGGCGTCGCCGGAGGTGCAGGCACAGGTTGTGGACGTCCATCGGGTGCAGCCGGAGCCGGACCGCACCGGGCAACGTCATCGCGGCGCCGACCTGGAGGAAGCCGCGCATCCAGCTGTCCGGCAGGTCGATCTTCACCTCGCGGAAGGCGTCGTCGGCGCCCGTCTTCACCTCGAAGCCGCCCGGGTCCACCACGAGCGAGGTGGACTTGTAGTCGCGGATCTTCTGGAACTCGTCGTACAGGGCCTGGCTGTAGTCGACGTTGGTGGTGCCGCACGCCACCTCGCCCAAGTGCCGGAACACCTCGTGGCTACAGGCCAGCCGGCCGTAGCTCGACTCGTCCTGCGAGAAACACTCGAACGAGACCTCGTCGGGGTGCACGGTCACGACCGGGTCGAGCACGAACCAGGCGTCGAGGCTGCGTCGGTACAACCAGTCGAAGAACCGACGCTTCGCTGCACCGAACGCGCCCCACCGGCCGTCGCGCTTCGCCCGGAGCTGCGCGAGCTCGGCCATGGCGGCGTCGAGCTGGGCCTTGGACTCGCGCTGGGCGGTGGCGGCGACGACCCAGTCGAGCTCGTCCTGGGCGGACCGCCAGGCGAAGTACGCGGTGCGGTCCTTCGGCTTGAAGCGCAGGTCCGACACGACGACGTCGTGCAGGGCCGACATGCACTCGCGGAAGGCCAGGCCCTGGCGCAGCTCGGCGCGCAGGAACGTGGGCGCCCGGCTCGTGTCCGGCGCGAACGACAACCCGGTGGCCGCCGACGTGGACGTCACCGTGCTCGACCCGAAGTACCGGTACTCAAACAGCACCGCGCACCTCCGGTTCCACCAGGCGGAGGCCCGTCTCGACCGCGGGGAACTGCGCGCGGATCGCGGCGAGCACGGCCACGGCGGCGTCCCGGTACGTGCGGGCAGCCGACATCGACAGTGGCGTCAACACCCCGGCCACGACGCGGGCGCTGGCCTCGTCCCGGAGCGCCTCGCGGCCGAGGAACGCCAGCACGCGCGCCTTCGCCACCTTCGCCCGGTTGGGACGCAGCAACACGGCGGCCAGGAACGGGACGAGCGCCTGCAGCCGGTCGACGTGCCCTGCAGCGTGTGCCTCGAGCCACGCGCTGGCCCACACCTGCATCGACGGGTCCGGGTGCTGGGCCAACATCGCGAGGTACCGGGGCCCGTCCTCGGCCTCGAACCGAGTGGACAACAACGCGCGACCGAACGCCTGCACGTCGTCCCGGACGCTGTCGCAGACGGCGATGGTGGTCGCGGGGCCGAGGTGCTGGGCCCCCACGCGGTCGCGGACGAACCCGAACCCGAAGCGCCGCGTGTCCTCCCACGGGGCGTCGAGGAGCGGCAGCAGCGAGTCGGGGTCGGCGCGCACCTGCTCCACGCGCTGGTCGAGGAGGGCCCAGCCGCTGCGTCGCACCGCGAGCACGTCCGACCGCGCGAGCACGACGAGCTCGGCCACCTGCAGCGTGGCGGGGTCGACGTTGGTGCGGAGCAGGTCCCCACCCAGCTCCTGCACCACCGTCTCGCGGGCGCGCAGCAGCTGGAACACCGCGGCGGCGTCGAACGCGGGGCCGAAGGACGCGAGGTCTGCGCGCAGGAACGACACGAGGTCGCGGTGGAGGTCTCCGGTGACGCCGGCAGCAGGCGCCTCGCGCACCAACGTGGGCAGGAGCGCCCGCAAGAAGGTGCGGCCGAACGAGGCGTTGCTGCGCGCGAGGCGGGCGGCGATCGGGCAGCCGGCAGCGCGGACGTCCGAGAGCGGGCTCGCCACCAGCGCCAGCAACACCCGGAAGCGCTCCGCGAGGGTGGCGTCCGAGAGCTCGCCGTACAGGCGGATCCCGATGCCGCGAACGGCGGCGTGCGGGGAGGTCATGGCGGCTGCGAGGAGGTCGTCGGGGAGGTCCGGCGGGCGCACGGCGTGGGTGAGCAGGAGGCGGGCCCCGAGCTCGGCGGCGCCGGCGGAGGCGTGCCCCAGGAGCGCGCGCACGAGCTCGAGCGGGACCTGCCGCACCTCGATCGCGAACGCGGTGCTCAACACGGCAGCCGCGTCGCGGAGGCGGTCCGTGGCCGAGGCATCGTCGCCGCGGGTGCGGAGGGCCGCGTCGAGGACGGCCTCGACCACCACCCGCGCGCGGTCGGGCGGCAGCGTGGTCGTGGACAGGAGCTCGAGCGCGAAGCGGCGGACCTCCGCGACCGCGTGCAGCACCACGGCCACCACGAACTCGGCGTCGCGGAGGAAGGGCGCCGGATCGGCGCGGACCCAGCCCATGGAGGTGTCGCGCGCGCCCGCATGACCGGAGGCCAGGAGCGCGGTGACGAGGGACACATCCGGGTGGCGGGGGTCGTACCGCCCCACCGCGAGCTCGACCCCGAGAGCGACGGTGCCGGGGAACGGGCAGGTGAGCCACGCCACGAGGTCGGCGAGCGGAACGGTGGGCCACGCCGAGGGGTTCGCCCGCAGCGCGCGGGCGGCGAACGTGTGGACCGCAGCGTTCCGGCTGGTGGACAGGAGCTGGGCCAGCCGCTCGGGGTGCTGGTCCCACAACGTGGGGAAGGCTTCGTCGCGACCGGTCCCGGGCGTGGCCCGCCACCGCAGCTTCCGGGCGTCGAACGACGCGCCGCGCGCCTCGGCGTACAGCGTGTGGCCGACGGCCCAGTGGGCGCCCCCGGTGGGGGCCAGCGACTCGGGCATCGCGGCCAGGAGCCCCTGCGCCAGCGCGGTGTAGTCGTCGGCGAGCCCGGCCTGCCCGAGCCGGAACAGCGTGCGCCACACGCGCCGGCGGAACCACCGCCGGCTGGCGGACGACCACGCACCCGCGACGCCGCCCGACCGACGCCGCATCACCCGCGCGACCGCCGGCTTCTCGGTCTCGACGCGGAGCGCGAGGGCGCCCCACACGGCGCCGTCTCCGCGCGCCTCGGCCGCCTGAAACACGCGGCGGACCCCGAGGAACGTGGGGTCGGCGAACGGGATCGCGGCCGCGAGCGCGAGGAGGCTGGGCAGGTGCCCGAAGTCGTGAGCGAGGTACAGCTGGTCGAACAGCCCCGGCTCGCGGGCGCACTCCGCGAGGAGGTGCGAGAGCGCGGCCTCTCCGGGCGCCGCCAGCGCAGCGAGGGCGGACTCGGGCACCGACGCAGCCAGCCGGCGCCGGAACCGGTCGCGGGCGTCGTCGGGCGAGACCGCGAGGATCGCGTGCGCCGCCAGCGAGCGCACGTGGGGCGCCGTGGCGGAGGACTCCCACAGCCCATGGAGCGCCGGAGAGGTGGTCGGCTCCCCCATCCGGAGCAGCGCGCGGGCGAGGTGCCAGGCCCGCCGCTGGGTCGCGCCCGGGATCAGCGCCACCACGAGCGGCGCAGCGGCGCGCACCCGGAGCTCCCCCGCGCGCCACACCAGGTGGTCCTGGTCGCGGGTCCACCCCCGCTCCGTTCCGGCCATCAGCGCGACGATGCGCCGGTGACGGGGATCCTCCACGTCCTCCACCCGGACCGTGACCGCGGGAGCGGCCTCGGCCGGTGGTGCAGCGTCGGCGGCGCGGTACCCCTTGGTGGTCTTCTCGCGGACCAGGGCGTCCCAGACCTTGTCGGCCTGCGCGCGCGAGACGGGGAGCGGCGTCTTCGAGCCGTCCTGGAGCTTGCTGCCGCGCCGTCCGAAGCGGAAGTTGACGACGTACGACTCCGGACCGAGCTCGCAGAGGTCGATCTCGTACACCTTGTCGCTCGTCCCCTCACGGAACTGCAGCACGGTCTGGCGGACCAGCTTCACCTGGCCTTGCTACCCCGAGGGATACAGGCAGGTCAACGGTGCCAATGTATGACTCTCTCATTGCACTGATGTCGCTTCGTCTTACACTTCGAGTGGGGGTAGCCTCCCCCGAATGGACTGGGCCTCTCTCTCCCACGCGTACGGCGCCGCAGACGACGTCCCGGGCCTGCTCGCAGCGTTGTCGAGCGCAACCGCTGCCCACCGCGCCGACGCGCGGTACTGGCTCCGGGCGACCTTGTGTCACCAGGGGACCCGGTACCCCGCGTCGGCGGCCGCGATCCCGGCGCTGGTGGCGATCGCCGTCCGCACCGAGGAGCCCGAACGGGGCTGGGCCCTCGACCTCCTCGCGGACCTGGCGGTCGGGGACGCCGATCGGTGGCTGCTCCGCGGCGGGGACCCGCAGGCCGGGGAGCCTGCCGTCGACGCGGTGCTCGGGGCGCTCACCCAGGAGCTGCCCGCGCTCCGCGCCCTCCTCACCGACCCGTCCCCGGCGATCCGGGCGCGCGCGGGCCGGGTCCTGGTGGTGCTCGGCCTCGGCCACGAGCTCCCCCCCGATCCGGACGGCGTGGTGCGCGTCGGGTTGGCCCTCGGGAGCCGGGCGCCGAAGCTGTTCCTGGGAGACCCCGAGCCGTGGGTCGCGGCGGCGGCGGCGTATCGGGCCCACGACGTCCCCACGGCGGCGCGGCTCGCGACCAACCTCCCACCAGCCTCGGCGTGCCCGTGGCTCGGAGGCGACTCGCTCCCGCTGATCCTGGCCACGCTCGTCGCCGGTGCGCCCGCTCCCGACGCAGCGTCCGCGCTGTCGAGGCTGGCCCACGCTGCCTCGCCGGCGACTGCACGCGCTGCGTTCCCGCTCGCCGTGGCTGCCGCCCACCCGCGCCTGCCACCCCGCGGGGGCTGGCCCGACCTCGCCACCACCCCGCCGCCGCTGGCCGCCCTGGCTCGGCTCGTGGCGCAGTCGCATGCTCTCGGGACGCCCGATGCGTGGGAGGCCCTGCAGCGCGCTGGCCTTCCGGGCAGCCCGGACGCGCTCGGCACCTTCCTGCGCCTCCCCCGTTCGCGCTCGGTGCTGGACGCCGCTTGGGACGGCGCGGAGACCTGGCGGACCCTCGGGAACGCGCTCGGCAGCGGAGCAGGAGGGCCCACCATCGTCCGGGAGCTGGAGGGCGCGACCGTCTCGACCACGCTCGGCGCACCGCGCCGTCCCCACGGTGATCGCGCGCGGGTGGTCCGCAAGCTCGCAGGGCTCGGTGCCGCGGCGGTGCCCGTGCTGCTGGCCTACGCGGAGGAGGACGAGCGACCGCTCGAGGCGTTGGCCCCGGCGTTCGAGTCGGTCGTGGGCGCGGATCCGGCGGGCGTTCGTGACGTCGTGGTCGCCCTGGCCCGCGAGCGCGCGACCCCCGTGGTCCGCTGGGACCGCCGGGGGACGGTGACCCACCACGCCGGCCAGGTGGTGCTGCTGGGCCTCGGCGCCCGCGCCGCGGCAGCGCTGGGGCAGCTCCCCGACCCTGCGCTGGAGCCGCTCACGGACGGGGCGCTCGCCGCCGAGGTGTTCGCGGGAGAGCTCTCGCGCTGGCTCGACGTCGTCGACGACAGGACGCGGCAGCGGTGGGCAGCCGCGCGACTGGAAGCCCGCCCCCAGGACCTGCGGGGTCCGGTCCTGCAGCGCGCGCTCGAGGCCCTGGACGACGCCGAGGTGAGCGCCGCCCTCGCACGCCTCGATCCCGCCCTGGCGGTCGACGCCCTGCCCCCCCGGCGGCTCGCGGCGCTGGGACCCGCGCTGCTGGCGCGGATCGAGCAGTTCCTGGCCGAGCGGCACCGGTGGATGCGCGACCGCCTCGGGGAGGAGGTGGACCGCCTGGCCAGCGCCCTGCGCGCCAAAGGCCCGGGCGCGGTGCGGGCGCTGCGGAAGCTCCCCGCGGGGGCGCGGACGTCATCCCTGCTGGCGGGGGCCGGCCCCACCCCGGTGACGAAGCAGGGAGCAACATCGCCAATGGTGGCGCAGGCCAGACCGGACGCCGCCGAGGCGCTCGCCCGAGCGGTGGTCGAGTTGGTGTTGGCCGAGCCGCTCCTGGGCTGGGTGCTCGGCCGCGTCGAGCGGAGCTTCACCGAGATCACCCCGTCGATGGGCTGGTCGATCCGGCCCGGGCGCCGCATCACGCTGCTCGTGAACGCGGAGTGGTTCGTCGGGCTCGCGGGCCGGGTCCGCGTGGGGGCGCTCCGGCACGAGGTCCTGCACCTGCTGTTCGGCCACCCGTTCCGCACCGACCTCGCGCACGTCGAGCTCGCGTGTTGGGGGACGGCCGCGGACCTCGTAGTGAACGAGCACCCCGGGCGCTGGCCCCTCCCCGCCGACGCCCGCCGCCACCCCTGGGGCGCGCCGCCCGTTCCCGAGCCGGTGGTCCTGGACGAGGCCTACCAGCTGCTCCTCGCCCAGCGGTTCGCGGCGAACGCCCCCAGCGGCGGCGTGTGGCACAGCGACCACCGGTTCTGGCGGGAGCCGCCGGGCGGCGGGGCGCTCGCGCCGGGTGAGCTCGCGGACGCAGGCGCGGGCTTCGACGCGGTGGTGAACGAGGGCGTGGAGGCGCTCGGCGGCGACGCGGTGTGGGGGCTCGACCCCGGAGTCCGCGGGCTCGTCCTGGGCGCGGTGGAGCGCCACCGGGCCACCCTCGACTGGCGCCGGCTGCTCCGCGCGTTCGCGGCGGGATCTCGCCGGACGGAGGTCCACCACACGCTGAAGCGCCGGAGCCGGCGGTACGGCACCTTCCCGGGCCTCCGGATCCGCCGGCACCACCGCCTCGCGGTCGCAGTGGACACCTCGGGCTCGGTCTCCGCGGACACGCTGGCCGTGTTCTTCCACGAGATCGGCGCCCTCCACCGGTCGGGCAGCGAGGTGGTGGTGGTCGAGTGCGACGCGCGGGTCCAGCGGGCCTGGCGGTTCACCGGGGCGACGCCCGAAGAGGTCCACGGGCGCGGCGGGACCGCGTTCGAGCCCGTGATGCGCTGGCTCCGCGGCGCCGACGCGGAGCGCTTCGACGCGCTCGTCTACCTCACCGACGGCGTGGGACCGGCGCCCGAGACGCGGCCCCCCTGCCCGATGTTGTGGGTGCTTACACCAGAGGCGGAACCCGGTCCCCACTTGCGCTTCGGGGGTGTGGTGAAGATCCCGCCGCGCCTGTGAGAACATCGCGCCGGGAGGCACGGTGGGCAGCGTCCTGGCGATCGTGAGCAAGGCCGTGTTCGAGGCTGCGGGGGGCGCCAAGTTGTCGCCCGGCGACCGCTTCTCCACGGACCGGTACGTGAGCGGGAACAAGGGCCTCGCCCCGCTCGCCGACGGCGGCGACCTGTACCTCGTGACCGTCCGACCGGGCGACGTGTTGTGGCTCGTGGCCGTGCTGCGCGCCCCCACCTTCGACGGAGCGGCCTGGATCGCGGCGCCCAACGCGGCGGTGGTCCGCGACCTCACGGCGGATCAGCCCCGGTTCCGGTTCGCGAACGGCAAGGGCCTGCAGGCGAAGGCGGGCGCGCTGGGGATGTCGCTGCAGACCCCGCGCCTGCTCGTGGACAGCGATCTGGTGGTGCTGGGCGCGACCCCCGCCGATCCGCCCGCCACCCCTCCCCCCGACCCGCGCCCACCGGAGCGCGCGGCCCCCGCTGCAGCTGCGGCTGCTCCGGTGGCGCAGGTGGCGCCCGCCGAAGGCGACCCAGCCCTGCTGGCGCGGATCCTCGTCACCTGGCGCGCGACGCCGTGGGCCGCGCTGGTTCCCGCGGCGGTCGCGCTGTCGGAGCGGCTGGAGTCGCCGGCCGCGCGCGCGCTCCGCAGCGGAGACAAGGTGGTCGACGACGCGGCGTGGAACGCGGTGCTCGCTCGCGGCGACGAGGTCGACCTCGGCGCCCTGTTCGCGACCTTCCACCGCGCGCCGCTCCCCAGCCTCCTCCGCCGCGCCGCAGCGCTCGTTGACCTGCCGCCCGACCCGCGGCTCGCCCACCTGCTGCACCGCCTGCTGCAGGCCCCTCCGTTCCGCGCCACGTCGTCCCAGCCCGTCTGGAACCAGGTGTTCGACGCCGTCCTGCGCCACCCGGATCCGGCGACCCTCGCGGTGGTCCGCAAGGTGGCGGCGACGGAGTTCCCCTCGGGGGCGGCGTTCCAGAAGTACATGGCGGCGAAGCTCGCAGCCGCCGAGAAGAAGCTCGCGGCGGCCGGCGTCGAGGCCCTGGTGCCCCCGGACGGCGCGCTCAGCTGGCTCCCGGACGCCGCTCCACCGGCGCCCCCGCAGGTGGCCCCTGCGGCCCGGAAGGTTCCCGCGCCTGCGTGGCCCAGGGTCGGTCCACCCGGCGCGTCGACGGCGTACACATCGACGACAGCGCGGTTCCTCCGCCGTTCCCCCACCGGGAGCTGGGCCGCCGCGTGGGTCGCGGACCCCTCCGAGCGCGAAGGACAACCCGAGCTGAAGACCGCGGCCCTCGTGGCGTTCGACGTCGCGACGCGCGAGGTGCTCGTCACCCACCCGCTCCCGCCCGGCGCCCAGGAGGTGTTCGCGCTCGGCCACGCGCCCGGACGCATCGCGCGGGTCCGCGGCGTGTCCGTGGAGGTCGTGGAGCGCGACGGCGCCGTCGCGAGCTGGCAGGTGGTCGCGGAGGACGCCCCGCCGACCCAGGAAGGCGAGGGATCGGTCATCGTGGGGCTCGCCTTCTCGCCCGGTGACCGTGAGCTCGTGGTAGGCGTGAACGTGGACGTGGGCGGCACCGACCGCCACGACCGGCACGAAGCGCGCGCCGTGGTCCTGTCGCTCGCCGACGGCGCCACCCGCGAGCTGTGGCGGTCCCCGCCGGCCGGAGATCCGCGCGACGCCTGGCAGCGGGCCTGTGTGTGGGCCACCGACGAGCGCGTGGTCTGGTGCACGGACCGGGCGACCCGGGTGTGGGACCGGCGGTGGGGGGCATTCTCGCAGGTCGTCGAGTACCGCTGGGCGGAGGTGATCGGAGACGGGCGCTCCGCAGCGGTGACCGACACGCGAACCGCCGGGTGGACGCACCTCGACCTCGACACGGGCGCAGCGACCGTGCACGCGGGTGCTCTGACCGCAGTCGACGTCTGGGGCTCCCGCGTGCTGCTGCGCGCGATGGGCGAGAAGCGCTACGTGCCCGCGGGTCCCCTCTCCGTGGCGGGCCTCGACGGCCGGGCGCAGCTGCAGGTCGACCTGCCCGCGGAACACGACGAGGCCGCGCTGTTGTTCGACAGCGGGCTCGCCGTGGCGGCCGGCGACCACGTGGTGCTGCATCCGGGCGGGGGAGCGGTCCGCTGGACGAACCCGCGCGCGGACCACCTCGCTGCGGGACCGGGCGTACGCGCCACCGCCACCGGCTCGCGGGCGCACCTGGAGACCCCCACCGGACCGCGCGTCCATCAGGAGGAGCACCCGATCCGCGCCCTCGCGTTCGCGCCGGACGGTCGGACCCTGTACGTGGCCGTCACGCGCAGCGTCCGCGCCGTCCCCCTCGGGAAAGGCAAGCCCAAGGCGATGGCGGCCCACGCGTACCCGGTCACCGCGCTGGCGGTGGCGCCCGACGGGACGGTGGTGAGCGCGGGGGAGGACCACCTGGTCGTGGTGTGGGACGCCGGAGGCACGGTGCGCCACCGCCTCACCGACGCGCCGGGCGCGGTGCTCGGGGTGGCGGTCGACCCCGATGGCACCCGCGTGGCCTCCGTCGGCGACGACGGGGTGCTCCGGGTCCACGACCTCACGTCCGGTCGCTTGTCGGAGACGCTCGCCGCCCCCGGCGGAACCGGGTGCGTCGCCTGGGGCGCCGATGGTCGCCAGCTCGCGTGGCTCGACGCCGACGGCCTCGCCCTCCACACCGACGGCGTCACCACCCGGGTGTCGCTGCCTGCTCCGCTCGGTCTCGCTGCCCACCCGGACCGCCCGCTGTACGTGGTGTCGACGGCGGACGGACGGCTCCACGGCGTGCTCCCCGACAGCGCCACCCGGGTCCTCACGGACGGGTACCAACCCGCCCCCACCGCGCTCGTGTTCGGTCCGGACGGCGCGCTGCTCGTCGGCGCAGGCGCCGCGGGCACGGTCTCGGCGCTGCCCCTCACCTGGGAGGTCCGCTGATGGATCCCGCCAAGAAGAAGCGTGTCCTCAAGCTGCTGGGCGGCCGGAGCACCGACCGGGCGCAGGCCCTCGAGCTCCTGATCGCCCTCGAAGACGACGGCCTGTGGCGCGAGGCGCTCCAGCACCTGCGCACCACGCAGGTGGTCGGCATCACGCAGATCTCGCGGGAGGACCTCCCCCTGCTGGCGGCGGCCCCGGACCACCTGCCCGAGGTCCGGGCGCTCCGCAGCGGCCCGCGGCAGATGTACTTCAACACCGAGGTGTCCCCGGAGGCGGGGTGCCTCACCCACCTCGAGGAGATCCACCTCACCGCCGCCTGGGGCGGCGACGACCCCAAGGCCGTGCCGACCTTCGCGCACCTGGCGCGCTGCCCGGTCCGCGAGCTGCACCTCATCGGCGTGGACCTCGAGGAGGGCTCGGCGCTGGGCGGCTGGCCGCTGCGGCTGCTGGACCTCCGCGGCGGGACCTGGTCGACGCTCCCGGTGCTCCCGCACCTCGAGGTGCTGACCGCCAGCCTGCGGGACGCCGCGACCACGCTCGGGGCTGGACTTCCGGCCCTGCGTCGACTGGAGATCGACGCCGCCGGGTTGACCGACCTGCGGGCCCTGGCGGGCGCCACCCACCTGGAGGAGGTGCAGTTCGACGACGCCGCCGCGTTGCGCGACCTCGGCCCCGTCGCGGAGGCCGCGGCTGGTGGGGCGCCGCTCCGGGCGCTGCGGGTCCTCGGCGCTGCGTCCCTGTTCGACCTGTCCGCCGTGGAGGGCATCACCACGCTCGAGCACCTGGAGGTGGAGGCGGACGTCGACGCCCTCGGGCCGCTCGCTGCCGCGACGGGGCTCACGTGGCTCGGCGTGCGGAAGGCGCCGCGGCTCCGCGACCTCGGCCCGGTCGCTGCGTTCTCCGGGCTCCAGTGCCTCGATCTGCGCGGCGACACCGCGCTCACCGACCTCACCCCCCTCCTCCGGCTGCCGGCGCTCCGGGTCGTGGCGCTCGCCGGTACCTCCTTCGCCCCCGCCGACGTGCCCGCAGTCCTGCGCCCCTACTGCACCTGGGCGGAGACCCCCGGCCTCGCCTCCCTCGTCGGTCGCCCCCGCCACCCGGACGACCCCCGCGGGGCGGCCTGATGCCGCGCCCGACCCGCCTCGGCGCCGAGGTCTCCCCCGGGCTCGTCACCTGGGGCGATCGCATGGGGCCCGAGGGCCTCGCACGCACCCTGCACCGCCTGCTCGACGTGAACGTCCGCCGGGTGGAGCGCGGGGGCGCCGCGGTCCCGGTCTGCATCTGGGGCCAGCACGGCATCGGCAAGACCGCCATCGTCCAGGAGGTGGTGGCGGCCCGCGGCTGGAAGCTCGCGTACGTCGCGCCCGCACAGTTCGAGGAGATGGGCGACCTGCACGGGCTCCCGGTGTTGGTGGAGGGAGAGGACGGACCCCGTACCGTGTTCGCAGCGCCGGACTGGGTCCCCCGGGAGCCCGGGCCCGGCGTGTTGCTCCTCGACGACCTGAACCGGGCCGACGACCGCATCCTCCGCGGCCTGATGCAGCTGTTCCAGACGGGCGGCATGTTCTCGTGGCGCCTGCCCCCGGGCTGGCAGGTGGTGGCCACGGCCAACCCGGAGGGCGGCGCGTACTCGGTGACCCAGCTCGACGACGCCATGTTGACCCGCCTGCTGCACGTGACCCTCACGCTCGACGTCCGGGACTGGGTCCGGTGGGCGCGCACCCGCGGGCTCGACGCGCGTGGGGTGGCCTTCGTCGAGAAGGTGCCCGAGGTCGTGACGGGCCGCCGGACGACGCCGCGGTCGCTGGTGCAGTTCTTCGAAGCGCTCACGGACC
>JBIKWC010000448.1:0-4235 GCA_044356535.1 Myxococcota bacterium | reverse complement strand
CCGTGCAGCAGCCCGGGATAGGCCCATCCCATGGCCTGGTTCGCGCCCTGCTACGACGGCCTCCTGGCGATGGCCGAGGCGGGCTGGCTCGGTGATCTGCGTCGCGAGCTGCTCGCCGACGTGGCCGGGGTCGTCGTGGAGCTCGGCGCAGGCACGGGCGCAAACCTGCCGTGGTACCCGCCCCGCGTCGCGCTGCACCTCACCGAGCCCGACCCCGACATGCGCGAGCGGCTGTCGCGACGGGCCACCACGCGCCCAGGGACCACGGTGCACGCCGCCTCGGCGGAAGCGCTGCCGTTCGGGGACGCGACGGTCGACGTGGTGGTCTGCACGCTGGTGTTGTGCTCGGTGGCCGATGTGGACCGCGCTGTGGACGAGGCGTTCCGCGTGCTCCGGCCCGGAGGCGTCCTGCTGTTCGTGGAGCACGTGGCATCACCCGGGTGGCGGGGCCGGGTGCAACGCGGCCTCGATCCCGTGTGGCAGGCGTGCGCCGGGGGATGCCACCTGCACCGGGACCCCCTGCCCTCGATCCGCCGGCACGCGCCGCCCGACGTGCGCACGTCGTGGCCCCGCGCGATGCCCCCGTTCCTACAACCGCTGCAGATCGGCCGCGTCATCCGCCCGCAGCCACCTCGTCCTGCAACGCTGCCAGGCGCATGACCACGACGGCGCCCGTCCCGGCCGCCACCACGCCGGCCACCGCGCCCACCAGATCGAGGAACCCGAGCGAGCCGCAGGCCAACTTGCCGAGCACCAGCGACGCGATCCAGGCAACCCAGAACAAGTCGAGCAGCCGGCTGGGGGGCGCCACGTCGTCGCCGAACTTCGGGTGGTTCCCGGTCGTGGACCATACGCTGGTCCACAGGTCCCACGGCTTGTAGAGGCTCCAGAACGGCGCCAACCACGCGAGCACGACCGAACCCGGGGACTCCGGAAAGTCGCGCTCGAAGGACCGGACGTTGTCCACGAGGCGCAGCGAGAACACCACGGCGACGATCGTGACGCCCCCCCACGCTGCGCCCGCTACCACCAGCAGGGCCACGTACGCGGTCAGCAACACCTCCTCCGGGATCCCGACGAGCGCGAAGGCCACCACCCCTGCCCTCGCGAGCTCTGCGAGGCCCGCCACGAGGAACACGACCGCCAACACCTTCGCCAGCCCACCCACGTCCTTCACGGATCCTCCCGTCTGCCGCGCGGGGCTACGGCGCGAGGTCCACCGGCTGGTTGCGACCGTCGACCCCCAACTCTACCGCGAAGATCTTGTTGCGGCTCGTGACGTACAACGTGTCCCGACGCCACGCGCCCCGGTTCGAGCCCCACCGGATCGCGTTCCACAACAGCGACTGGGGGTCGTCGAGGTCGACCAACAACGTGGCGGTGTCGTTCGCGGGCTCGTAGCGGAACAACTTCCCCGAGTAGAACTGGACGCTGTACAGGTTCCCGCAGATGTCGGTCTCCATCGCGTCGTAGGCTTCGTAGGATGCGGGGTTGAACACCAGGACCGGCGCCGACCAGACTTCGCTCCCCGGGTCGCGGTGGATCGAGAAGATGCCACTCGAATCGTCTGAAACGTAGAGCGTGAGCTGGTCTGGGGACAAGGCGAGACCGTTCGGGTAGTTGAACCCGGACGCGATCATCGTCCCCTGCTCCGTGACGGGGTCGTACTTCAGGACGCGACCGGTGCCCGTCTCGGTGACGTAGACGACGTCGCCGTCCCCGATCTCGAGGGCGTTCGGACCGGAGAGCCCGGTCAGGAAGTCCACGCGGGCGCCCGTGTTCGGGTCGACCTTCACGATCTTGCCGCCGCTGATGTAGTTGACGAGGATGTCGCCGGTGGAGGTGACCTGGATGCCGCGGGCGTCGGAGTACCAGTCGCCTGGGGACAGCAGGGTTTCCCGCGCCTGGTCGTCGACGGCGACGAGGTTGCCGTTCCAGTCTGCGTAGATGAGCCGGGCCTGCGCGTCGAAGTCGAAGTCCTCGGTGGTCTCGATCCGGACCGCGGTCACGGACAACGGTGCGGCGACGAGCGAAGCACACGGGTCCCCGACCGCCGTGTGCTCCCCCACGGCGCCGGTGTGTCCCGAGGACCCTGTGGATGCCTCGCTCCCCGTGTGTCCGGTGGCGGTGACGGTGGTGTCGTCGTCGTCGTCACCCGGTGCTGGGGGCTCGGGGTCGCGACACCCAGCGAAGAACAGCCACATCGGGGTACCTCTGGCCACAACATGCCCGAACTCGACCGGAGTCGTCACGAAACCGTCACTCGAGGGCGCGGACCGAGCTCCGGGTGTTCACCGACGCGATCACCTGCGCCAGCAGCGGCTCGAGCGGGAAGAACGACAACCACGGCGGCGGGGCCGGATGCAGGACCGAGCTCGTCCCTGCGACACGCAACGTGAACCCGCGCCCGACCGCCTCCGCCTGAAGCGCCGTGAGCCGCTCGAGGCCCGGGCCGCTCAACAACAGGTGCACGCCAGCGATGACGATGTCCGTCGCGCCCTTCTCCCACAGGCCGTGTACGGCGGAGGCCATGGAGCCCGCGGTGTCGACGATGTCGTCGACGAGCAGCACCGACCGGCCCTGCACGTCCCCGATGACCGTGCTGTTGACCACGGTGCTCGGCCGGCTGTAGTCGCGCTCCTTGGCGAGCGCGGCGATGGGCTTCCCGAGCCGCTGGGCGTAGTGGCGGGCGCGCTCGAGGCCCCCGAGGTCGGTGGAGGCGACGACGTCTGCCGCGAGCCCCTGCTGCTCGAGGTACCGCGAGAACGGACCGTCGACCGAGACCGCCTCGAACACGCAGCGGGAGGGGTCGAAGGCTCCGATGGTGGCCTCGTTGTGTGGATCGACGGTGATGACCATGTCGACGCCGGCGGCGGTCCACATCCGCGCGAACAACCCGGTCGAGACGCCCTCCCGGACGTGTCCTTTGCGCTTGTCCTGCCGGGAGCCCGGGAAGTACGGCACCACCAGGGTCACGCGGCGGGCATCGGCGTGGCGGCACGCGTCGACCGCGTGGAGCATGGCGATGGTCCGGTCGTACATGCTGCGCTCGCTACCCGGCACCACCGGGCGCTGGAACACGTACACGTCGCAGCCGCGCACGTTCTCGTCGAGGGCGTGCTTCGATTCGCCACACGAGAACCAGGTCTCCCGGCTGGGGGTGACCCGGACCGAGAGGCAGCGGCCCACCTCGGTCGCGAGATCCACGGCGTCTCCACACGCCACGAGGCACATCGGAGCCCGCGCGCTCACCGGCGGGACCACTCGAGCGCCAGCGACGCCAGCGCCTGCTTCGGCGTGCCGAGGGCGTGCTCCTTGTGGCCGTCCCAGCTGTACACCTTCCCGTCGCGCTCCACGAACAACGTGTCTCCGGTGACTGCGAAGACCGCGCCCTCCGGGCTCGGGGGCGCCCGACCGACCAGCAGCTCTGCGGTGGCCGCCACCGACGCCGAGCGACCCGTCACCAACCCCGTCGGGCCGTCGATCGACACCCCGGTCCCCGTGCGGTGGAGCGGAACGAGCTCGCAGAGCGGCCACCCCGGCCCCAGCGCGAGCACCTTGGAACCCGACCGGCGGAGGTCGGGGAACCCCCACAACGAATAGCGTCGGCCGTGGGAGAGCTCGAGGACCGCGACGTCGCCGGCGGTGACCAGGAGATCCACCAGGGGCGCGAGGCGCTCGACCTCCTCGGGGAACGGCTCGTGTTCCCCGCGGTGGATGGTGCCGCCGAGCTCGCGGATGCGTCGCTGCCAGGGCCCTTCCTCGCCGACGGGCGCCTTCGCGTCCTCTTCCTTGTGCTTCACGGCCACGCCCGCGCGGCCGATGGTGCGCGCGGACGGAGGCTGCTCGGCGCCCGGGTTCGGCGCGACGGGCTCGAGCTCCACCTCTTCGGTGACCTCGCCCGGCATCCGGGGCGGAGGCTCCGGCTTCTCGAGCTGCCCCACCAGGTGCCCGAGGGTGGGCGCGATCAGCCGGTCCACGGCGAGGACACAGGCGGCGGGGCTGCCGGGGATGGCGAACACGGCGGTGCGGCCCACCACGCCCGCCGTGGCGCGCGACAACATGGCGTCCGGGCCGATCTCGGCGAACGACAGCGAGCGGAACAGCTCGCCGAACCCCTCGAGGCGCCGCGAGAACAGCGGCTCCACCGCTTCGGGGGTGACGTCGCGCGGGCTCAGCCCCGTGCCTCCCGTGATGACGATCGCCGCGACCCCCCTCGCCACCAGGCGCTTCAC
>JBIKWC010000187.1:0-14845 GCA_044356535.1 Myxococcota bacterium | reverse complement strand
TGGCCGCGGCTCGTCCGCGACGGCCTCGCCCGGTCGGGAGGCCCACCACCAGACGCCGCCGGCGAGGAGCACGGCCAGCAACGCGGCCCCGAGCCCGATCGCGCCGAGGACGAGGCCCCCGACCCCCGCGGCCATCACTGCGGGGGACGAGGAGCCCACGGACCGGGGAGGGCCGCTCGCCGGCACCAGCGACTCGGTGCCGGCCGGGCGCTCCTGCACCCGGGACGACCACGTCTCCGAGGTCGGGCGGGCCGGTTCGGTGGCCCCGCCTCCGAGGGTGCGGCTCGACTGCAGGAACGCCGCGTCGAACACCGCTGGCGGGATCGACAGCGCCGGGTCCGCGCCTCCGGTCCACAGGGTCTTCAGGGCTGCGACCGTCGGGGGCCGCGCCGCCGGATCGACGCGCAGCGCCTGTTCGATCGCCGCGAGCATGTGTGGGGGCAGATCCGGCGCGTAGACGGTCGGGTGCGTGTACTGCCCGGAGGCCACGGCGTTGAAGATCGTGAGGAGGTCTTCTCCTTCGAAGGCCCGGTGGCCGGTCACGAGCTCGTACAGGATCGCGCCGAGCGCGAAGACGTCGCTCGCGGGGCCCACGTTCTTCGCGTCCCGGATCTGCTCGGGAGACATGTAGTGGGGCGTGCCCATCGTGGAGCCGGTGCGGGTCTTGGACATGCCGCCGCCCTCGACGACCTTGGCCAGCCCGAAGTCCGCGACCTTCGGGACGAACCCGCTCTGCGCCACCTTGAGGATGATGTTGCCGGGTTTGAGGTCCCGGTGCACGAGCCCCTGGTCGTGTGCGTGGCCCACGCCGTCGAGGATGCCGCGGGCGAGGGAGTCGGCCTGCGGGAGCGTGAGTCGGGTCTGCCGCAGGAGCTGGTCGAGGGGCGGCCCGTCCACGAACTCCATCACCAGCGCGGGCGCGCCCCCGATCTCGAGCACGTCGGTGACGGTGACGATGTTCGGGTGCTGCAGCTGGGCCTGGAGCATCCCTTCCTGCTTGAGGCGTCGCTGGACCTCGCTGTTCCCGATCGTGAGGATCTTGAGCGCGTGCCGGGTGCCGAGCACGTTGTGGCGGACGCGGTAGACGATGGCCATCCCGCCTTCGCCGAGGACGCCCTCGACGGTGTAGCGGTCGATGACCGAGCCGGTGCTCAACGCCTGCGTGTGCATGGAACTCCGTGGAGCCTACCAGACGGACCCACCACCGCGGCGGATCAGAAAGCCGGGGTCGACGATCGCGCGCGGAGGCGCCACGCCCAGGTCGAGGTGTCGATCACGCGCTGGAACGCGACGGCGGCGAAGCCGTGTGCCAGCACCGCCGGGAACGGCGGGATCTGGTGGGTGTAGTAGTTCCAGCAGTGGCGACTCGTGCCCCAGTACTCGAGGAACCAGCCGAGCGACGATCCCGCGAGCATCAGCGTCACGTCCTGGCGGGTGGTGCCTCCGGGCGCCACCAACACCCCGAGCATCGCGACGATCGCGAGCTGCGTGAGGGGCTCGTCCACGTAGGGCCACACGAACCGGGTCATCGTGACCACGAACGCCGGCAGGAAGCTCCACCACAAGAAGCGGAGGTCCCAGTCGGGGACCACGCGGTCGAGGACCCGCGACATCCGGTCGATGGCGATCGTCGCCACGGGCCACGCGGGCAGGATCCAGATCGGGGGCCGCTCGGCGGTGAAGTACCACCACAGGCTCGTGACGGTGCCCCACGACTCGATGAACATGCCTCCGCCGAAGCCCACCGCGGCCCGGAGCAGGTCGCGGCGCGGCGCGATGCCCCAGCACAACAGACCCGTCATCCAGGCCCAGACGAAGAACAGGAGCCAGTCCATGCCCTGCGAGAGGTCGAGGTACCGCCGGAAGATCACGGCGATGGCGGCGTATCCGACCACGAGCAACACGAGGGTTGCGGCGGACACGCGGTCGTAGCCGGCGAGGACCCCGCGTACGGCGGACATCAGTTCCTTCCGCCCCGTCGGCTCGGCGCGTGGATGCCGGAGGGGATGGAAACGGGCGGCTTCCAGCCCGACTGCATCCACAGCTGCCACCCGACGAACAGCAGGATCATGCCCGTGATCACGAGCGTGACCCCGGTCGAGAGGCAGCCGGTGAGGCAGCCGAAGAGGCGGGCAGTGAAGCCGTCGATCACGCGGCCGGCGACGTCGCCGACCTCGAGGCCGGGGGCCTTGATCTCGAACTTCGTGACGTTGACGACCTTGTTCTCGATCTTCGGCGCCACGGGGGCGCGCGGGAGCGCGGTGTGGCAGTAGCCGCACTCTCCGCTCTCCACCATCTTCTGGGACAGGCCCGCGCCGCAGCTGGGGCAGATCACGCGCACCTCGCGTTTCGATGTGGTGCATCATGCCATGCAAGATTGCAGGGGCGCGGAACGTTCACCCGGAGGAGGCTCTCATGGACCGCAGCAAGTCGATGGTCGCGGTGGGGTTGGAGGTGGGTCCGGGGGTGCTCCTCCAGACCTGGGGCGTGGGCCACATGTACTCGGGGCGGTTCGGCACCGGCATCGCCATCATGTTCTCGTACTGGGTGCTCCAGGCGATCAACGCCGCGCTGGTGAGCTTCTTCGGCCTCGGCATCATCACGGGCATCCTCACCTTCCTCGGCTTCCTGGTGTTCTGCCCCACGAACGTGTTGAGCTCCCGCTCTCCGCGCTGACTCCTCGGAGGGGCGCCGAGGTCGGTTGACGGCGCAGATCGGCCCTGCCAGCATGCGCGGCATGTGGCTCTTCCTCGCCTGTGTCCGCGCCCCCGAGCCTCCGCCCGCCGGCAACGCCGAGCCCCCGGTCGTGGTGGCCGCGCCCGCTCCGCCCCCGGCGCCGGTGGATCCGTGTTCGGTGCCCGACCGCGCGGTGGAGTGCCTGGCGCAGCGCGTCGCGGCGACGCCCGAGGGGTGCGCGGGAGCGGCGTGTGTCGCGCGGTGCACCGACCACCCGGCGGATGCGGCGTGCGCCGGGGCCGTGGAGTCGTTCCGCGCGACGTGTGCGCTGCCCCCGAAGGGCAAAGGCGCGGACGGTCGGGCCTGCCGGGCCCTCGCGCACCAGCTCCCGCCCGAGGCGCGCCCGGAGGTGTTGTGGCGCGGCTGTGACGCGAACGACGGGGTGTCGTGCCTGTTCCTCGCGGAGCTGGTGGAGGACGGCGCCCCGCTGCCGAAGGCGTCCCGCGGGGACGTGGCGTGGCTCCGGGAGCAGGCCTGTGATCTCCAGGTGAACTACGCGTGTGCATCGCATCGCTGGTGAGCACGGTGTCCGGCGGGTGCGGATCGGCGCGGGGAGCGGTAGACGGGGGCATGTCGAACGTCCCCGGCAACGGCCGGATCCGCATCGTCCTCACCGGAGGCCCCGGCGGGGGCAAGACCACCGCCGCCGACCTGTTCCGCCGCGAGATCGGCGACCGCGTGGTCGTGGTGCCCGAGGCCGCCACCCTGCTGTTCGCCGGCGGCTTCCCGCGGTCGGACGAGCCCGGGGCGCTCCGGGCCGGCCAGAAGGCGATCTACCACGTACAGCGCAACCTCGAGGACGCGCAGTCCGCGCGGTTCCCGGGCCGCGTGCTCCTGTGTGACCGCGGCACGCTCGACGGCGCGGCGTACTGGCCGGATTCACCCGAGGCGTACTTCGCGGAGCTCGGGTCGAGCGTGGAGGCCGAGCTGTTGCGGTACGACGCCGTGATCTTCTTCGAGACGGCGGCGGTGGGCGGGCTGGCGATCGAGGGCGGGAACCCCGTCCGGGTCGAGGACCTCGAGACAGCGGTGGCGCTCGACCGCAAGCTGCGCGGCCTGTGGTCGCGGCACCCCCGGTTCGTGCTGGTGCCCCACAACGCGTCGTTCTTCAAGAAGCTCACGTTCGGGCTGGCCTCCATCGAGAGCATCGTGGCCCAGCTCACCCACTGACCCCCGCCTCCGCGTAGAGTCGCCGGCGGAGGGGAATCGTGAACGTCCGGATCTGCAGCGGGTACCCGACCCTCGCCGACACCGTCGCCCGCGTGCTCCGCGAACACGGCCACACCGTGGAGGTCGTCCCGGAGACCCGCGCCGACTGCGCCCTGCAATACCGGCGCGACCTCCCGCTCGCCGAGATCACGCAGCTCGTGGAGAAGCTCAAGCCGCTGCTCCCCGCCGTGCAGCCCCGCGACGACGTGCGCGCTGCCGACGTGGAGCTGTCCCTCGGCGACGTGCGCCCGCTCTCGCACTGGGAGGTGAAGCTGTTCGTCGACAGCGAGCCCCTGGCCGAACGCCTCCGAGGCCAGTGCGCCGGGATCGGGTACCGGGACGACGGCACCACGGTGGACGAGGTCGAGGCCTGCACGCTGAAGTACGGGGGCGCGAGCCCGTTCGCGCGGCAGGTGCTGCGGTTCCTGCTGCACCTCGAGGGCGTCCGCCTGACCGAGTCGAAGGACTGGTCGGACGACGACGACGACGTGTGGATCCACGCGAAGGACCTGGCGGTGGCCGGCAAGCCGCCAAAGGAGCGGTACCCGGTCGAGGTCCACGGCGACGACTACGAGCAGATGTTCGTGCTCGAGCGCGACCTGCGCGGCGCCGGCTTCACCTCGGTCCAGCTCAAGTCGCTCGAGAACCCGGAGCGGTTCCGGGTGGACGTGGGGCCCCTGTCCCGCGACCTGTCCGCGAGCACTGCCCTCGTCGACCTCGTGAAGTCCTGGGTCTCCGCGCAGGGCGTGGACGCCGAGCGGTTCCCCGTCGTCCAGGAGACCGAGAGCCGCGGGCACGCGCGGGTCGACCTGCCGCTGTCCGCGTGGCGCTCCGGCGCCTTGAAGCCGTACGCCGGCGCGTTCGCCGATCGGTGGGACATCGTGCTCCGCACCGACGACCACGCGGGCGCGCAGACCGTCGCCAACGCGCTGGCGGACCTCGGCTACCGGGCCCGCATCGAGCCCATCCCGCCCGCGGCGGTGGGGTTCTCGCTGCGGCTCGGCGCTGCCCGGGCCTTCCCGGAGGTCCTCGACACGGTGCGCGGCGTGCTCGAGACCGCGATGGCCGACCTGCCGCTGGCCGCCGGGTACACCCTCGGGGTCCACGAGTCGGACGACGCGGGGTCCTCGCTCGTCACCGTCGACTGGCCGGCCGGGATCGCTGCGCGGATGCCGTTCGCCGAGCTCCTCGTCAACGCCGCCCGCGGCTACGACCTCGCCCTCAAGACGGCCGCCCCCGACGAGCTCCCGGGGCTCGTCGAGGCGCTCAAGAAGCTCCCGTGGAAAGACGTGAGCGTCGAGACCGAGTCCGACGCCACGCCCGAGATCCAGTACGGCGGCGCGCCGCTCGCGCTCGTCGAGCACGTGCAGCAGCTGGTGAAGTCCCACACGGGCATCGAGCTGCCGCTCTCCAAGGACTGGGGCGACGGCGACGACGACATCTGGATCCGCCTGCCACGGCCCTCGGCGTCGGCGCTCCTGGGCGAAGACGACGCGCCCATGGACCTCTCCGAGTGGCTCGGCGCGGGGGAGTCCCAGCGGCGGGCGTTCGTCGAGGTGACGCCCGAGCGGGTGCGGTTCGGACACCTGGCGCTGCCGCGGCGGGGGCAGGGCGGGAGCCTGGTGCCGGGCCCCGAGCTCTTCGAGCACTACTGCGTCGACGAGCGCACCGCGGACACGCTGCTGCACGTGGCCGAGGGGGTGTTGCTCCGGGAGCCGGTGCTGCTCGAGGGCGAGACGAGCGTCAGCAAGACGAGCATCGTGTTGTACGCGGCCATGCTCCTCAACCAGCCGGTGGTGCGCATCAACCTCAACGGCCAGACGGACACTGGCGAGCTCGTGGGACGCTACGTCCCG
Source organism: Myxococcota bacterium (assembly GCA_044356535.1). Classification (GTDB taxonomy): domain Bacteria; phylum Myxococcota_A; class UBA796; order UBA796; genus JACKER01. The sequence goes on along the minus strand of JBIKWC010000187.1, from coordinate 9,044 downwards.
CAGGACACCGCCGGCACCCTGCCCCTGGATCCGGCCGAGCTGTTCGCGGCCAAGGACCTCCTCGAGCTCGAGAGCCGCATGATCCTCGAGCGCGCGAGCGCCGAGGGCCGCGCGCTCTCCCGGGTCGAGGTCCAGCAGATCATGGCGAACGAGCGCATGACCTCGCACCCGTGGCGGTGGCAGGACGGCCTGATCGTCACCGCGATGAAGCGCGGCTGGTGGGTGGTGCTGGACGAGCTGAACCTGGCCGAGCCGCAGATCCTCGAGCGGCTGAACCCGGTGCTCGAGACCGTCCCCACGCTGGTGCTCACGGAGCACGACAACTCCGTGCTCGGGCCCGGCGGCCACCCGGTGCACCCCGACTTCCGCCTCTTCGCGACGATGAACCCGGCGGAGTACGCGGGTCGCTCTGCGCTCTCGCCCGCCTACCGCGACCGGTGGCGGGGCTACAAGTTCGTGTCGCCGCCGGGGGAGGCCGAATACCTGGCGATGCTGCGGTACCTCGTGCACGGCGAGCAGCCCTCGGTGAAGGTGGGCGGCGAGAGCTGGTTCGGGAGCCGCCGGGAGCCGCCGATGGGGACGTTGGCGGAGGTGCCGGGGATCGACGAGTTCCTGCGGGCGCTGGCGCGCTTCCACGCTGCCCTCGAGGAGGCGGTGGGCCGGCGCGGCGGCGGAAAGGGCCAGCAGCTCGGGGTGCGGCGCCGGGAGCGATACGTGTTCAGCCGTCGCGGCTTGTTGTCGGTGATGGAGTACCTCGCGGCCATGGCCGAGGGGGGAGGGGTGCGTGCGATGCGGCGCGCGCTGGCCCGGTACTACCTGGGCCGCGTGACCCCGGGCAGCGATCAGCGCGTGGTGGCGCGGCTCCTCGACGCTGCTGGCATCGGTCCCGCCACCTGGGCGCCCGATCGCCTGGACGCCCTCGGCGCGGCAGCCCAGCCCTCGGACGGGCCGGACAGGTTCGACGACGACGACGAGGTTCCCGACGAGCTCATGGAGGACGCCCGCACCGAAGACGCGTCCGAAGAAGAGTAGCGCCCTCAAAGGGTCCCGGGCCCGGCCGAAAGGGCTCCATGACCCTACGCACCACAGCCTGGACCCATCTCGCCGCCGGCCAGCCCGCGGCCGCCCTTCACCTCGTCAGCGAGCAGCTCGCGCGCGACCCGTCGGACGCCGCCGCCTGGGTGGCCGGCGCCGAGGCGCTGCTGGCCCTGTCCCGCGCCGCAGAGGCCGCGCAGGCAGCTGCGCAGGCGGTCTCTGCCTGCACGCTCGCGGGCGCACCGACCGCGCCGGCCCGCGCGTGGTGGGCCCTCGCGCTCGCCACCGACGGCGCCTCTGCCGCCGCGATCGAGCAGCTCGCCACCGTGCTCGACGAGGCCCCGGGCACCGCCGCCACGTGGGAGCTCGTCGCCCGCACCTTCGAAGCCCTCGGCGAGGTCGACGCAGGTCTCGAGGCGCGCCGCGAGGCCGTGCGGAGCGCCCCGAGGGACGCTGCGTACGCGCTGCGGCTCGCCGATCGGCTCGAGCGCGCCGATCAGCGGGCGGAGGCCCGGGTGGTCGTGGACGGCGTGTTGTCGCGCGGCCGCAACACGGTCGCAGAGCGCATCCTGGTCCGCCTGGACCACCACGAAGGCCACCTCGAGGCCGCCGCCACCCGCGCGCGCAGGTTGGTCACCGCCATCCCACACCGCGGAACGTACCTGGAGCTGGCCCGCCTGGAGGCCCGCCTCGGCAACCCCGCCGCCGCCTGGAACGCCGCCGGGCACGGCAACGCGCTCGCCCTCGGCGCCTGGCTGGAGGGCGGCGGGGACCTGGACGCCGTCCCCCGCGCCCTCGACGCCCGCGCCAACGCCCCCGTGGGGCCGTTCCCGACGGGCACTCCGGATGGGTCGGCCTTCGTGATGGGGTTCCCGCGCTCCGGCACCACGCTGCTCCAGCAGCGGTTGCAGGCGCACCCGGGCGTCGCGACCCTCGACGAGCTCCCGCTGGTCGACGCGGCCGTCGGGGACGCAGCGCCGGGCGCGAACCTCGCGGAAGCGACGGAGCGGGCCACGGAGCCGAACGTGGCCCAGGCCATCCGCGAGGGCTGGTGGCGCCGCGTGAACACCCGCCTCCCGCCCCGCGACGGCGTGGTGATCGACAAGCTCCCGTTGAACCTGCTGCGGGTGGAGCTCCTGGCCAACGCCTTCCCGGCCTCGCCGATGATCGTGGTGCTCCGGGATCCGCGCGACGCGGTGTTGTCCGCCTGCCTGCAGGACTTCGAGCTCAACGCCGCCACGGCGCAGTGCGCCACGCTGGAGCGCTGCGCCGACCTGTACGCCCGCGCGTTCGGGCGGTGGCTCCAGGTCCGCGAGCACCTGCCCCAGGCCCTCGAGGTCCGGTACGAGGCCCTCGTGAACGACCCGGAGACCACGCTGCGCGCGGTGCTGACGCACCTCGGGCTCCCGTGGGACCCGGCGGTCCTGGCGCCCGTCCCTGCGCGGACCGTGAACACGCCGAGCTACCGCGACGTGCAGGCCCCGATCTACGCGCGGAGCGTGGGCCGGTGGCGCGCCTTCGAGGCCCAGCTCGCGCCGGTGTTGCCGACCCTCGCGCCGTTCGTGGAGGCCTTCGGCTACCCACGGTGATCGAGGTTGCACCACGGGACCCCGGGCAGGTACCGTCTGCGCGAGGTGCGGATGCGCGTCGATCTCTCGGGGTTGTTGCTGGTGGTGCTGGTCGCGTGCGGCGCGGAGAAGTCGGGGAGCGACTCGGGGACGCCGACCGACACCGACACCGAGACGCCGACGGTCGGCTATCCGACGCACTCGGCGAGCAGCCCCACCACCCCCACGGGGTCGACGGCCTACTCGTCCTCGTACTCGTCGTCGTGCTCCTCGTACTCCACCCCGGATCACTCCGGCTACTACATCTGTGGCCGGCCGCTGGTGGTCGACGGAGTCCACCGCGCGCCTGCGGCAGGCACCGCGGGCTGGACCACGCCCGTCACACCGTCCGGTGGGGATGCGGAGTCGGCCGCCGCGTGGCTGCGGCAGGGGCTCGACGAACACGCGTCCATCGGCTCCTTCGCCAGGTTCACGCTCGACCTGTTGGCCGTCGGCGCCCCTGCCGAGCTGGTCGCGCTCGCGCAGCAGGCGGCGGCGGACGAGGTGGTGCACGCCCGGCTGTGTTTCGGGCTGGCGGCGGCGCTCGGTGGCGGGACCCCCGGGCCCGGTCCGCTGGTGTTGCCCGCGGTCCCGCCGTGTAGCGGCCTCGCCGAGCTCGCGGTGCGCACGCTCCTCGAGGGCTGCCTGAACGAGACGGTCGCCACAGCCGTGGCCATCGCCCAGCGGACCACCACCGACGACCCCGAGCTGGTGCGGGTGTTCGACACCCTGATCGCGGACGAGTCGCGGCACGCCGCGCTGGCCTGGAAGACGGTGGCGTGGGCGCTACGGGTCGGGGGCCCGGAGGTCCGCCTCGCGGTCCAGCAGGGGCTCGCCTCGTGGCGGCCCACGGTTGCGCCGACGGGTCGGACGGTCTCCGCCTGCGGCTGGTTGTCGGACGCAGACCAGCTGGCGGTCGTGGAGCGTGCCCACCGCGAGGTGGTGGCTCCGGCGGCGCAGGTGTTGCTGGCGGCGTGAGGTGGAGCCGAGCGCATCCGACGCAGACGAGGAGACGCTGTCACCCTCGTGACATGGTCCCCGCTGGACGCGCCGCGCAGGTGGGCTACTTCATCGTCGTGATTGCGGTGACGTTGGTGCCCGGCTCCTCGTCGCCGTGTTCCTTGACAGGTCGTGATCCCGGACGGTTCGCTGTCCGGGTCCGCGGTGGCATGGCATCGCGCGCAAAGGAGACGTCGGGGTGACCCGACGGAAGCACGGCTGGCACAGCCGCTGCGCCCGGTGACGGGACCACCCATGCAGGCCGCGGATCACCCCGGTGAGGGTCCATCGTCGTTCTGGCGGTGGTGGCTCCGAAGTCCGTGCGCCGGCCCAGTAGTGTCGCTCCAAACCGGTGGTCCTCGAAAGGGGGTCGCAGAAGGAGGACGGCGCGAAGCACCCCGCGGGGGACCGTGGGCGCCGGCCACATCCGACGGACGAGGAGAGGAGATCGAGCGGTGGTCGGTGAGTCCGAGGGTTGGAATCCGAGGGCGACCGACAGGTCCAGGGACGGAGGGGGAAGCTCCCCGAGACCCGAAGACCGGGCAAAGCCCGCCAGGGTGAATGCCAGGACGCGTGTCGTATTCTGTCGGTCAAAAGCCGATGGAGCGGCTGGTAGCGCACGTGTCCGTGCAACATGCAGATCGCTCAGTGGTAGAGCGTTCGACTCTCAATCGAAAGGTCGTCGGTTCAAATCCGACTCCGCATACCGAATGGAAAGACGCTACCGACTCGACACGGAAGGTGCCCAAGGCTTCCCACCCCCCTGGTGAAGGAAGCGCGGAGCGAGCTCCCGAGGCTCGCGCTGCTCGACGGAACGCCGAAGACCCTGGACCGGCCAGTCCAGGACGGACGCCGAACGTCGACACGTGTGGAGTGACGGGGGATCAGCCACCCCCACCAACAAAGGCGGTACCGAGGGGATACCCGCGAGAGCGGGTGGACAAGTGGCCAACGTCGGCGCTCGCGTCGGCGGTACGGCACCGAAAGACCTCTCACGCCGGGGCGTCGTCTCTGCCCCGGCACCTCTCTCCCTCCCCCGCGATAGGGGGCCGAGCTGGCCGTCGCCCCGACGGCGCCCGTGAGACGCCGTTGCCCACGCCCCCCGTGTTCCAGATCCCCGGCCTCACGCTCACCGAGAACGTGGCGCGCGCCCTCTCCGCCGACGGGATCCAGGCGCCCCACGCCGCCCAGGCCGAGGCCGTCGCCGCCATCCTGGCCGGCCGGCACGTGGTGATCCACGCCGGCACCGGCACCGGCAAGACGCTCGCGTACCTGCTCCCCGCGCTGCAGTACCTGCGCGAACACGAGGGTCACCGCGTCGTCGTGTGTGCGCCGGGCGTGGAGCTCGCGATGCAGACGCTGCGCGTGGCCGACGCCTACAAGGACGACGCCATCAGCACCGCCCCCGCGGTGGCCACCTCGAGCAAGAGCCGCCAGCGCGACCGGCTGCAGCGAGGCACCCGCCTCGTCGTGGGCACCCCCGACCGCCTCGCCGAGCTGTTCCACGCGGCGAAGCTCAAGGGGATGCGCCTGCTCGTGCTCGACGAGCTCGACCCGATCCTGGCCACTCGCGAGTCCGCGTTCCTCGACGAGCTCCTGCCGCGGTCCGAGCCCAAGGTGCAGCTCGTGGTCGCGACGGCGACCCTGGGGCCTGCGTCGGCGAAGTTCGTGGCGCGCTGGATGCCGGACGCGGTGTGGATCCGGCCCTCCGCCGATCCGCTGCAGAGCGCCATCACGCACCGCGTGGTGGAGGTCCCCCGGGGCGAGCGCCGCGAGGAGGTGTTGTCCCGCTTCCTGCTCGACAACCGGTGCGCGGCGGCCATCGTGTTCGTGGTGGATCCGGAGCAGCAGCGCCTCGTCTACAACCACCTGGTCCAGCGGGGTGTGTCGGTCGTGACGGTCGGCAAGGAGGCGACGAAGTCGCAGCGCCAGCGGAGCCTCGACGAGTTCCGTCGGGGCAACGCCCGGGTGCTGCTCACGAGCGACGAGGTGGCCCGCGGCCTCGACGTGCCCGACGTCGCGTGGGTCCTGCACTACGACCTCCCCGCGACCGCCGAGGACTACGTCCACCGCGCAGGGCGGACGGGGCGCGCCGGGCGCTCGGGCACCTCGGTGCTGCTCGCGTCGCCGTCGGCCCACACCAGATGGTCTGCCTGGGCCCAGGCCCTCGGGATCACGTTCACCTGATCCCGAACGTTCGGCGACGTCCGGGTGCCTCGTGGTGACCGGCCCGAGGTGCTGGGTGTGGGCGTCGTCGTCGGCACGGAGGTTGCGAAGACCGACACGCGGGCTGCCTCGTCGCCACGACGAACCCGCGATGGAGCCTCCATGCGACTCGACGCCAGGTCCCTGTCGGTCCTCGCTGCCCTCGTGATCCTCGGGTTCGCCGTGCGCGGTGCGCCGGCGGACGCGACGGAGGTCCGCCCCGAGGCCACCGCCGCTCCGCTCGGGTGTCGGTGAAGGGCGCCGGCGGGATAGGGGTGGCCCTCGTCAGGAGTACCCATGCTCGCCACCCTCGCCTTGCTCGCGTCACCTTCCTCCGCGGCCGAGCTCGACGTCCCGTTCCAGACCTTCACGTTGCCGAACGGCCTCACCGTGGTGGTCCACGAGGACCACAAGGCGCCCATCGTCGCCGTCAACGTCTGGTACCGCGTGGGCTCGAAGGACGAGCAGGCGGGCCGCACCGGGTTCGCCCACCTGTTCGAGCACCTGATGTTCCAGGGCTCGGAGAACCACCGCGACGAGTTCTTCGTCCCGTTCGATGCCGCCGGCGCCACCGACCAGAACGGCACCACCAACACCGATCGCACGAACTACTTCGAGAACGTGCCCACCACCGCGCTCGACATGGCGCTGTGGATGGAGTCGGACCGGATGGGGCACCTGCTCGGGGCCATCGACCAGGCCGTGCTCGACGAGCAGCGCGGCGTGGTGCAGAACGAGAAGCGGCAGGGCGAGAACCAGCCCTACGGCCAGGTCCGCTACGCCCTGACCCAGCGGTACCCGGCGGGGCACCCGTACAGCTGGACCACCATCGGCTCGATGCGGGACCTCGACGCCGCCACCCTCGACGACGTGAAGGCGTGGTTCACCAGCTGGTACGGCCCCAACAACGCCGTTCTCGCCGTGGTCGGCGACGTGGACGTGGCCACCGCCCGGGCGAAGGTCGAGCGATACTTCGGCGACATCCCCGCGTCGCCGGACCTCCCGCGCCCGGCGCCCAACCCGGCCCCGCTGAAGGCCCCGCTGCGGGTCGAGCTCACCGACCGGGTGCCCCAGGTGCGCCTGATGCGCGTCTGGAACGTGGCCGAGGGCGCCAACCCCGACACCGACGCGCTCGACCTCGCCGCCACGGTCCTCGGCGGGCTGAAGACGAGCCGCCTCGACGAGCGGCTGCTGTTCCGGGAACAGGTCGTGGATCGCGTCTCCGTCTCGGTGAACGGCGGCCTGATCGGCAGCGCCTTCGTCATCACGGCCGACGTGAAGGAAGGCGTCGACCCCGCGAAGGTCGAGGCGATGATCGACGAAGAGGTGAAGCGCTTCGTCGCCGAAGGGCCGACCCCCGCGGAGCTGGCCCGCGCCCAGGTCGCCACCGAAGCAGCCTTCGCCCGCGGGATCGAGCGGATCGGCGGGTTCGGTGGCAAGGCCGACGTCCTGGCCCAGTGCGCCACCTTCACCGGGGATCCGGGCTGCTTCCGCAAGTCGCTCGCCACCGTCCGCGCCGCCACCCCGGCGACCGTCCAGGACGCAGCCGCGCGCTGGCTCGGGGACGCGCACTTCACCCTGGTCGTGAACAAGGGGGAGCGCCCCGCGCCAGCCGACGAGCCGCCAGCGCCGCCGCCTCCGCCCCTCACCGCCGGCACGCCGGACCCGAAGTACCAGACGACACCGACCGGCGTGGACCGCACGCAGGGTGTGCCGCCGGTCGCGTCGTTCCCGGCGCTGACGTTCCCGGCGCTCGAGCGCGCGACGTTGAAGAACGGCCTGCGTGTCGTGCTCGCGCGGCGGCCCGGCCTGCCGATCGTGCAGGCGCGGCTCGAGTTCGGGGGTGGGTATGCGTCCGATCCCGCTGATCGTCAGGGCCTGGCCTCGCTCGCCGCCGACCTCCTGGACGAAGGGGCCGCGGATCGCGACGCCCTCGCGTTCGGGCGCGCGGCGGAGGACCTGGGCCTGAACCTCGAGGCGGCGGCGGGCAACGACTTCGTCGCGGTCACGTTCGACGCCCTGAAGGACAAGGTGTCCCCGTCCCTGGGGCTCCTCGCGGACGCGGTGCGCGAGCCCACCTTCGCCGACCTCGACCGCGTCCGCCAGACCACCCTCGCCGCCCTCGAGCAGGCGAAGGCCAACCCGGTGGCGGTGGGTCGGAACGCGACGATGCGCGCGGTCCTGGGGCCGGACCACCCCTATGCGTCACCGTTCGGCGGGAAGGGCACCGCGGCGTCGCTGGCGGCGATCGACCCGGCCGCGCTCGAGGCCTGGCGGGTCCGGTGGCTGCGCCCCGACAACGCCACGTTGTTCGTCGTGGGGGACCTGTCGCTCGCCGAGGTCACGGCGCTCGCTCAGGAGCACCTGGGCACGTGGAAGGGCAAGAAGAAGCTCCCGACCCCGGCTCCGGTGCCGGCAGCCGCAGCTCCGAAGCCGCGCGTGATCCTGGTCGACAAGCCGGGCGCGGTGCAGGCGAACCTGTTCGCGGGCCGCCCGTCCACGCCGTCGACGGATCCGGCGGTGCTCGAGGTGGACCTGGCGAGCCAGGTGTTGTGCGGCGAGTTCACTGCCCGCCTGAACATGAACCTGCGCGAAGACAAACACTGGAGCTACGGCGCGTACTGCAACGCGAGCGCGGCGGTGGGTCCCCGGGCCTGGATCGCAGCAGCCCCGGTCCAGAGCGACAAGGCGCTCGAGTCCCTGGTCGAGATGCGGCGCGAGATCGGCGACTACGCCACGGCCAAGGCGCCGGCGACGGCCGAGGAGCTCGGGAAGATGGTGGACAACAACGTGCGCGGCCAGCCGGGCTCGTACGAGACGGCCGCCTCCGTGCTGACGCAGATCGCCTCGATGCAGCGCCTCGGGCGCCCCGACGACTGGCCGGTGCGGCTGGCGGAGCGCTGGCACGCGATCGGGCCCCAGGACGTACAGGCCCGGGCGGCGGCGCTGAAGCCGGAGGAGCTGGTGTGGGTCGTCGTCGGCGACCGGTCGAAGCTCGAGGAGGGCGTGCGCGCCCTCGGCTGGGGCGACGTGGAGATCTGGGACGCGGAGGGGCGCCCCGTCGGCCCCTGACAGTGAGTCGATCCAGATTTCGATCAGCTCCGGTACGCGGGGGGTCCAAGGGGGAGCGCCCGAGGGGGTGTCGGGGGCGGCGCCCCTGACCCACCGGATCAATTGCGTCAGGGTAGGAACCAGCCG
>JBIKWC010000447.1:0-4258 GCA_044356535.1 Myxococcota bacterium | reverse complement strand
GTCGTCGACCTCCTTGTGTTTGGAGAAGATGACCTGCAGCTCCGGGATCTCGGAGGCGTACATCCAGTCGGCCGCGCCGGGAGGCTGGATCATGTCGCCCGGGCCGAGGTCTCCGCGGCGGGCCATGTTCTTGAGCTCGGCGAGCCCCCCGGTCACGACGAACTGGTTGTCGCCTTGCGTGACGTTCCACTGGGTGCTCATGGTGGGTCTCTCCACTCGAAGCGGCCCAGTAGTCCGGGCACCACCCCCGAGTCACGGCCGGGGGAGTGGCTTTGACCAACAATTGATTGATGGGCACCTCCGGCCCGGGCCGGGTGTAGACTCCCGCCCATGGACATCGACGCCGTCTACGAGGCCATCGCTGCGGGTACCGCCCGTGATCCCGACCTCTCCTGGACCCGCCGCCGCCTCCAGGCGATGGCCCTCGGCCGCGCGAAGGAGGGCACGGACGATCAGCGCCTCGGTGCGCTGCGGGTGGCTGCGGTGCTGGGCCCGCGCGACGGGATCCCCGTAGTGGCCGAGCTCGTCCGGGATCCCCACCCCCAGGTCCGCGCGTGGGCCGTGTCGCAGGCGATCGGCGCCCGCGAGCTCGGGATCTCGCCGCTGCGCACCTCGCTCGAGGGCCCGGATCCGGAGCAGGTGCGGCTCGCGCTCGATCACCTCACCGCGTGGGTGGACCAGGGCTGCGTTCCAGCGCTCCGACGCCTGCTGTCGTCGTCGGACGCGGGGGTCCGCCAGCGCGCCGTGGCGCTCCTCGGCAACGTCGGCGGACCCAGCATCCGCGGCGAACTCGAGCGGCTCGTCCGCGATCCGGAACCGGAGGTCCAGCAAGCCGCCACGGTCGCGCTCGAGGTACTCGCGGGGACGCGTCCCCGGGCCGTCCGGACCCCCTGGTGGGACGAAGAGCCCGAAGCGCAGCCCGAGGCCTCGCCCGACGCGGTCGCCCCGAGCGAGGTCCCAGCGGAGACGCTGGCCGCGCCGCCGGTGGAGGCCCCTGCGCCGACGGTGGAAGCACCCACTCCCCCGGTGGAGGTGGCGCCCGAGCCCGCTCCGGCGATCATTCCCGCCTCGGCGGCGCCCCCGGCCTGGGGGGCCGATGCGCGTCGGTGGGGTGGGCCTCCGCCCTCGGAGCGGTCCCGGCCCGCAGTCTCGGCCACCGCCCCGCCGACCTCCACCTGGGACGGCCACGTGGTCCCGCTGCCGACCACCCTCCCGGACGAGACCCGCGCGCTCGTGAAGCTCCTCGGCATGGTCGCCGCCGAGGATCGCGCCCCCGTGCTGGCGCTGTTCCGCCAGGGCGACGCGAAGCGCCGGCGCGAGGAGTTCTCGGTGCTGCTGATGGGGTATGCGGGTGCGGACCCGGCGCTGGGCCGGGGGTTGTGTGTGCTGGCCGCCGAGATCGGTGGTCCGGCCCACGTCACGGGGCTTCGACCGCTCCTGCGCGACCCGAGCGTGTGGGTGCGGAGCGCCTCCCTGCTCGCGCTCGGCGCGCTGGCCCCCCCGTCGGCCATCCCCTGGATGGCGCCGTTCCTCGACGACCCGGTCGTGCGCGAGGCCGCAGTCGACGCCCTCGCCGGGCTCGGCCGCCGGGTGCGCGCCGACCTCGTACGCGACGCCCTCAAGCGGGTCCGGACCGACGACCCCGCGTTCAAGGCGCGCGTGGACGCTGCGATCGGGAGCCTGCCCGCATGAGGCGCGTCCTGGGGATCGACGAGGCCGGACGGGGCTGCGTCTTCGGGGACCTGGTGGTCGCCGGCTACTTCGTGGAGCAGCTGGACGACGTGGCCCTGCGGGCAGCGGGCGCGGACGACTCGAAACGCATCCCCGCAGAGCGTCGCTGCCAGGTGCGCGACGCACTCCAGGGGCTCGGCCGGGGGGTTGTCCGTCGCATCACCCCGCCCCGGATCGATGCCGGCAACCTGAACCGGCTCGAAGAGGAGGCCATCGTCGAGCTCCTCGTGGAGCTCCGCCCAGATCACGTCGTCATCGACGCGCTGGGGCACCCCTCCACCCTGCGGGCCACGGCGGATCGGCTCCTCGCCGCCCTTCCCGACGACCACCGGCCCACGCTCACGATCGAGCCCAAAGCCGACCGCACGTACGCGGTGGTGGGTGCCGCCTCGGTGTTCGCCAAGACCCTCCGCGACGAGCTGCTGGCCGAGCTGTCGACCCACCACGGCGAGCTCGGCTCTGGGTACCCGGGAGACCCGAAGACGAAGGCCTGGCTCCAGACGTGGTCGCGGACCCGGCGCCCCTGGCCCGACTTCGTGCGGACGAAGTGGGCCACGGTCACCGATCTGCAGCAGACCTCGCTCTTCTAGCAGCGCTGTCCCACCGACGAGGGGTTCAGCCCACCGTCTCGCGGAAGTGATGGGCGCGGTCGTTGAGCGACTGCCAGAACAGCTTCCACGGGCCCTTGCCCAGGAGGTCGCCGTGGAAGTACACGGGCGGCTTCACGGGGGGGAAGCCGTCGGGGATGACGGCCATCTCGCGGCGCCGACCCTCGAGGTCTTCCTTCTGCTTGTCGAGCCGCTGGATCTGGCTGTCGACGATCTCGTAGAACCGACCGAGCTTGGCGGCGAGGTCCTCGCGGGGGACCGTGGCGGTCATCGCGTCGACCCACTCGCCGGCCACGAGGTTCAGGAAGTTCCGGAACGAGAGGAAGCTGTTGTTCATGAGCTTGCGCGCGCCGGCCCACTCTTCGGGGCTGAGCTCGTCCTTGGCGGACATGAGGAGCTTGAGCCGCGTGATGCGCAGGTTCGTGATGGCCATCGCAGCCCGAAACAACAACATGACGTTGTCGACGCCGTCGAGGGACGGGTGCGCGGCGTGCCACTTGATCTTGCGCTCGTGCCGGTCCAGGAACCGCTGGATGCCGTTCGAGATCTTGGCCTCGTCGTCGAAGCTGTACCGCTTGTTGACGGCCTCACCGTTCACGTCCGGGAGGTTGCCGAGGAGATCGTCCTCTGCGCCCTGGCTGCGGGGAATGTTGAGGCGCTCGAAGAACTCCCAGATCCGGTCCACGTCATCTTCCTGGAAGATGCCCTCGACCGTGGACATGAACTCGGCCTCTGTCTTCGCGGCGGTGCGGACGAGGCTGGCGATGGTCGCCTGCTTGGACATGTGGGGGCTCCTGACGCATTGCGGCCCACCCTGTTAATCGATTGGGGCCCGTCCTTCAAGCGGAGCGGCGGCGCCGGGCGGAGGTCTCGTGAGTGTGGTGTTCGTCGGCTGGCTGGTGGCGACCTCGGGATTCGCGGCGACGGGACATACCGGAGCGGGGACGTCGACCGGCACCCAGGTGACCGAGTCGGGTGGTTCGGGCCTGCCGCCCGCCTGCGAGAACTGCGTAGGTGCGGCCGAAGACGTCGGTGAGGCGGGCGGGTCGCCTTGCGACGAAGGCTGCTCCACGACCGGGGGTTCGCCGGCACTCCTGGCGCTCGTCGGCCTGGCCGGCTTCCGTCGCCGGCGCTGAGGTCAGCGCTCCTCTTTCGGCAGCATCAGGAACTCGACCTCGGTGTCCCCTGCCGGACCCAGCAGGACCCGGTCCTCCATCCGGAGCTGGGTCTCGAGGGGCGCGGGCCGACGCACGTCGTAGCGCAGGTCGATGCGCTCGAGCGTGCGCTTCACGACCGTGGGCTGGATGGAGAGCCCGCGGACCGCGTAACCCCGGTCCTTGTCGTACACGAAGGACGTGTGGAGCTCCATGACGTGGGCCTCGGCCGGCATGTACAGGTCGAGGCCGCGGGGGAAGTGCCCGAGGAACCGCTCCGCGGGGGCCCCATCGACGTGCGGCACCGGGATCCGCAGCCCGTATCGCTCGTACGAGAGGACACGAATCCAGCCCGCGTACAGGTCGTCCGGGATGGGCCACACCAGGAGCCCGTGCAGCCCGCCGAACGTGGCGGCAGCCAGGGCAGCCGACAGGTAGAGGTCGCCGGCGAGGTCGTCGTAGTACGACGGGACGTGCCACGCGAGCGCTGCGAACAACCCCGCCACCGCGCTCCCCACGACGTGGGAGAACAGGATCCCGAACCACTCGGCCCAGCCCGGCGGCGGAAGGGCGGCCTCACCGTCGCGACCGCCCCATCGGGTGTTGCGGGTGACGACCGCGTGCAGGCGGCGCGCGACCCACGGCCCAATCCCGGACCACACGCCGAGCAGGAGGAACAGCGAGATCCGGTAGCGCAGGGTGAGGAGGGACGGGTCGGCCAGGAGCTGGTCGGTGAGCTCGCCGGTGAAGACGGGGAGGAGGTAG
>JBIKWC010000186.1:0-14888 GCA_044356535.1 Myxococcota bacterium | reverse complement strand
CCCGGGCGCCCCGTCCATCCGCGCGCCCTCGAAGAGCTCGCGGCCGTGCAGCACTTCGCAGACCCTGCCCTGTACGACGCCACGTACCGCCGCCGCACCCACGACGTGGCGTACTACCAGGGCCTCGCCGGGACCGCCGGGCGGGTCCTCGAGCTCGGTGCGGGCTCCGGGCGCATCACCTGGCCCATGGCCCGGGCGGGCGCCCAGGTCACGGCGGTCGACCGCTCGGTGGTGATGCTGGAGGCGCTGCGCTCGGCGGGTGCAGCGGAGCCGGCGGAGGTGCAGCAGCGCGTGCGAACGGTGGTGGGCGACCTGCGGTCCGTGGACACCACCGAGCGCTTCCCGCTGGTGGTGTGCCCGTTCAACACGTTCCTCCACCTCTACACCCGCGACGACGTCGCCCGCGCCCTCACCGCGGTGCGTCGCGCCCTCGCCCCAGGCGGGCGGTTCGTGTTCGACACCTCGTTGCCGCGGCCCGGCGACCTGCGGGACCGGACGGCGCGCGGCCGCCGCGTCCAGTTGGGCACGCGGCGCTTCGCGTACACCGAGGTGTTCTCGTGGGAGCCCCTGGAGCAGATCCTGTACGTCACGATGACGTGGACCCCGCTCGACGGTGGGACACCGTTTCGCCAGCTGCTGGCCCACCGCCAGTTCTTCGCCGCGGAGCTGGAGGCGCTGCTGCACCAGCACGGCTTCGCGGTCGAAGCGGCGACGGAGTGGGGTGCACCGCTCTCGCGGGACCCCGACGCCGTCGTGTGGACCTGCCTCTCCGGGTAGGAGAGGCGTCGGATCAGGGGATGTCGTAGCCGATGTTGATGTTCGAGTCGGTGGCGGGCTCGAACTCGTGGAACTGGATCGAGTTGCGGATGGCGTCGTAGGACCAGTCGCCGCCCTCTTCCACGGTGCCCTCGTTGAACTGGAGCTCGGCGCCGCTCGGGGTCACGACGGTGACCTCGATGGTGCCCTCGATCGGGCTCGAGGACAGGAAGTACTCGCGGCGGAGACCCTGGGCGCGCAGCCCGATCTCGGCGAGGACGTTGGCCCACGGCATCGTCTGGATGGGGTGCGAGGCCCCGCCGATGCGCTGGGTGGCGTCGAGGTTCTGGCCGTCCTTCGCGAAGTCGACGATGGTGGACAACGTGTCGATGTCGGGCGTGTTGGTGAAGGTGTTGTACCAGTTCACGAACTCGTCGAGGGACGCCTTGGTGGAGGTGTCGCGGTCGTCGCTGACGAACACGGTGTGCATGGAGGCTTCTTCGCGGCGGAAGCCCTTGTTCCAGTTGTTCGCCTCGAACTCGAGGGCCATGAACGTGGCGTCGCGGGGCCGGCGGGGACCGACGCAGCCCGAGGCGTCCATGGTGGCCATCTGCGCGAAGGTGCCGAACGGATCCGGGGTCTGCGTGTCGATGAAGCGGAGGCCGTCGGCCACGTGCAGCTTGCCGTTCTCCGTAGCGTGGTCGGTGTCGGTCGAGACCACGCCGATGTGGTAGTCGACGCCGCTGCCGACGAACACCTCGAGGAGGTCGTCGAAGCTGTCGACGAGCTCGGCGTACGCCTGCTCCATCGACCACCAGTTGGAGACGACGAACAGGATGTCGGCCTGGGTGGGCGAGGACTGCACGTACGTGTCGACGACGTGCTCACCGCCAACTTCGCGCGGGTTGGGGTCGTCCCACTTGGGGACGTCCTGGTCGAAGTTGCTCTCGATACAGCCGATGGCGGTGGTCGCTGCGAGGATGCCGAGCCAGTTGCGCATGAGGAGCCTCCTGTTTCGTCGTTCGCTGAGTATCGCCGAAGCGCAGGCGGACCTTCACAAGAAAGTTCGGGATCGCGATCATGGATCTCGCGGAGGGCCTGCGGGGCTGGGTTATCGCTCGTGCGGAGGGACGATGCTGCTGGATCGGGAGCGGTTCCTGGCGATGGCGCTGGCGCTGGCGGGGTGCGCCAAGCAGGGGGGCGGGATCGCCACGATGGAGGGCGGCGGAGGCAGCGACTGGGTCGACCCCTGGGCGGATCCGGCGTGTACGGGGGTCGCGTACACCGACGAGCGCGACCTGTGTGTGGCCTGGCGCGACGGCCGCGTGAAGAAGGGCTTCGTCCCCACCGCCGAGTGCGCGAACTGGGACGACGCGGGCCGCTGCACGGGGACGCTGTTCACGCAGAAGTAGCGTCACGGGCGCTGGCGGATCCAGGCGTCGACCAGGGCGATGGACTCGGGCGGCAGCGGCGGAAGGCCCAGCGGCATCCCGAGCACGCCCTCCACCGGGGTCCCCGCCACCTCCGCGTGCCGGGCCCACAGGTGCGCCACGAGGCGCGGGGTGCCGTCGGGCATGGGCGCGAGCACGTCGTGGCGGCCGCCGCGGCGGATCGCGGCCTCCGACGACAGGTCGAGGCCCGCGCCGGGGTACCCGAACCCGCCGGTGTTCCCGGGCCCGCCGTCGCCGCCCACGGGCGCCGGATCGGCGTGGCAGTGCCGGCAGACCTCGTGGAACACGGCCTCGTCGACCTCGGCGAAGGTCACGGTGCGCTCGGGAGGCGGGACCCGCGCGGGCACTCCAGGGCGCGGCAGAGGGGCGAGGCGGCCGGAGAACAAGGCGGCGACCACGTCGCGGCGGTCCCCGGGGGCGAGCTTGGGGTCGGGCATCGCAGTGCCGGGGACCACGAGCGAGGGCCCGAGGAGCCAGCGGTCGACGGCGTCCGGCCAGCTGAAGTCGCGGACCTGGCCGAGGTCGGGGGCCAGGGGGAGGGAGGTGTGGCACGGGGTGCAGCGCTCGGTGATCAGCGCGAGGCCTCGCTCCACGTCGCCGGAGGGTGGGGCGGAGGCGGGCGGGTCGACGAGGCCGAACACGTCGGCGAGGGCCAGGGCGTCGGCGGGGGGTACGGCGAGGCGCGGCATGCTCGCGGGCAGGTGGGGGCGGCGGTCGACCGGGTCCTGCAGGAACGCCACGAACGCCGACCGGGTGCGGCGCGCGGAGAGCCCCGCGAGGCTCGGGGTCTCGTTGAGGCGGTGCAGGTGCGACTTCCAGCGCGCGGTGTCGGCGGGGAGGTAGCGGAGATCGAGCTCACCGCGGAGGATCTGCTGGTGGCACCGGACGCAGCTGCGCTCGGGGACGGCGGCGGCGAACACGGGTCCGGCGTCGTGGCAGCGGTCACACTGGTACCGGGCGACCACCTCGGGCGCGGCGACCTCGGGTACCGGCGGCGGGGACCCACACGCGGCGAACCACCACATCAGGCGAGGGGGCTCGGGCGGAGCCTGCGGTAGACCACCACGCCGGTGACGAGGGCGCTGACCACCCCGAGGCCCGCCACCAGCGCGAAGGCGCCCAGGGCGGCGAGGTTCCGCGACTGCTCGGCGGCGGCGAGCTCGTTCATGCAGGCGTACGCGGACGGCGAGTACCAGAACATGGAGGGCCTCTCTCCTCATCCTACCGCGGTCCCCGCGAGATAGCCCCGACGCCGGAGGCCGGGTGACCGTGGCGCCCTCGTCGACCCCCGCTCGCCCCACCCCGGTCCGCTGGCTCGGGTCGCACCTGTGGCGGCGCCGCTGGTTGCTGGCGGCGTTCCTCGGGCTCACCGTGGCGCACAGCGTCATCGCCGCGATCCTGCCCCGCATCACCGGCCTCGCGTTCGACGTGGTCCTGCACCCCGAGGTGCCGCGGTTCGGGTTCGCCGACGCCGGGCAGCAGCTCGGCGTGCTCGCGGCCTCGCTCCTCGCGCTGGCGCTGGTGCTGGGGCTCACCGACGTGGGCTCCAGCTTCGCGATCGAGGTCGTGGCCCAGCGCCTGGAGCGCGACGCCCGCGACGAGCTGTACCTGAGCCTCCTGGGCAAGAGCCAGACGTTCCACAACCGGCAGCGCGTGGGCGACATCATGGCGCGCGCCACCAACGACGTGCGCCAGCTCAACCCCATGCTCAACCCCGGGGTCTCCCTGATCCTGGCCTCGGTCCTGAGCATCGTGGTGCCGCTGGTCTTCATCGCCGCGCTCGACTGGCAGCTCCTCGCCACCCCCGTGGCGTTCGTGGTGGCCTACGTCGTCGCCCTGCGGCGGTACATGGGCGAGCTGCGGCCGGTGTCCATCGACATCCGCGCGCGGTTCGGCGCCATGAACGCCGGCCTCACCGAGACCATCACCGGCATCGAGGTGGTGAAGTCCACGGCCCAGGAGGCCCGCGAGAAGGTGCGCTTCGTCCAGAACGCCACCCGGTACCGCGACGCCTTCGTGACGCAAGGCCAGATCCAGGCCCGCTACCTGCCGGTGTTGTTCATCGGGCTCACGCTGGCGGCGGCGTTCGCCCACGGCGCCTGGCGCGTGTCGGCGGGCGCGCTGACCGTGGGCGAGCTCGTCGGGTTCATGGGCCTGATGGGGATGTTGCGGTTCCCGGCGTTCATCTCCATCTTCACGTTCTCGCTGGTCCAGCTCGGCCTGGCCGCGTCGCAGCGGATCCTGGACCTGATGAACGCCGACACCGGCCTCGACGAGAACCCTGGCGGCCACGCGGCGCCGGTGGTGGGGGAGGTGCGGTTCGAGGGGGTCGACTTCGCGTACCAGGCCCGCGAAGGCGCCAGCAAGCGGGTCCTGCACGACCTGTCGTTCACCGTGCCCGCGGGGCGCACGGTCGCCATCGTGGGGCAGACGGGCGCCGGCAAGTCCACGCTCACGCACCTCGTCAACCGCACCTACGACCCCACCGCCGGGCGCGTGTGCATCGACGGCGTGGACGTGCGCCAGTGGGACCTCGAGAGCCTGCGCCCGCAGATCTCGGTCATCGAGCAGGACGTGTTTCTGTTCTCGCGCACGATCCGCGACAACATCGGCTTCGGCCTCGGCGCGCGGGCCACGCCGGAGGCCATCGAGCAGGCGGCGCGCGACGCCCAGGCGCACGACTTCATCCTGGGCTTCGCGCAGGGCTACGACACGCTGGTGGGCGAGCGCGGCGTCACGCTGTCGGGCGGGCAACGCCAGCGCATCGCCATCGCCCGGGCGCTCCTCACCGACCCGAAGATCCTGATCCTCGACGACGCCACGAGCGCCATCGACAGCGCCACCGAAGACGCCATCCAGCGCGCCATCGCCGCGGTCCTCGCGAACCGCACCACGTTCATCATCACGCACCGGCTGGCCCAGATCCGGCGAGCGGACCACATCCTGGTGTTGGCCGCGGGCTCGCTCGTGGACCAGGGCACCCACGCGGAGCTGCTGGCGCGCTGCGCGCCGTACCAGCGCATCTTCGGCGTGCGCGCAGGGGAGGGTCCGTGGCCTTCGTGATGGACGGCCTGGGCGCCGAGGCCTACGACCGCAGCTACTCCGACCGCGAGCTCGTGCGCCGCATCGTGGGCTACTTCCGCCCCCACGCCCGCGCGATGGCCGCGGTCGCCGCGACGGTGTTCACGAGCTCCCTGCTGGACGCCGCCCTGCCGGTGTTGATCTCGGTCGGGGTGGACCGCGTGGCGACGAGCCGCGGCGCGGTGTCTCCGGGCGCGGTGGCCCTGTTCGTGGGCATCCTGGTGGCCGCGGGCCTGTCGTGGACGCTGAACTACGTCCGCCAGCGGCAGACGGCGGTCGCGGTGGGCGACGTGGTGCTGGACCTCCGCAAGGACGCGTTCGACGCGGTGCTCGCGCGCGATCTGTCGTTCTACGACGAGTTCCCGTCGGGGAAGATCGTGTCCCGCGTGACCTCGGACACGCAGGACTTCGCGACGGTCGTGACCCTCACGCTCACGTTGTTCAGCCAGCTGGGGCAGGTGGTGCTGGTGGCCGCGGTGCTGGTGTGGGTGAACGCGCGGCTCGCAGGCATCACGCTGGCCGTGGCCCCGCTGGTGATCGCGGTCGCGCTGGCGTTCCGGGCGGTCGCGCGCCGGACCACGACCCAGGCGCGGCGCGTGGTGGCCGACGTGAACGCGAACATCCAGGAGTCGGTGACCGGCATCGCGGTCGCGAAGGCGTTCCGCCAGGAGGCGACGGTCTACGGCGTGTTCCGCGACCTCAACGCCCGGTCCTACGGGCTGCAGCTGCGCCAGGGCCTGGTGTTCAACGTGATCTTCCCGGCGCTGACGCTGATCGGCGCGCTCGCCACGGCGGCGGTGGTGTGGTTCGGCGGGGGCGTGGTGTTGTCGGGCGGGGCGACGCCGGGCGAGTGGTACCTGTTCGTGCAGAGCCTGTCGCTGTTCCTGTTCCCGTTGACGGGCGTGGCGTCGTTCTGGAGCCAGTTCCAGTCGGGGCTGTCGGCCAGCGAGCGGGTGTTCGCGCTGATCGACGCGACGCCGCGGGTGGTGCAGACGGGCGCGGTGGTCCCGGAGACCCTGGCCGGGCGCATCACGTTCCGCGGGGTCGACTTCCGCTACACGGACGCCGAGCAGGTCCTGCAGGGCTTCGACTTCGAGATCGCGGCGGGCGAGACGGTGGCGCTGGTGGGCCACACGGGCGCGGGCAAGTCGAGCCTGGGCAAGCTGGTGGCGCGGTTCTACGAGTTCCAGGCGGGGACGCTGCTGGTCGACGGCCAGGACCTGCGCACGTTCGAGCTCGGGGCGTACCGCCGGAACCTGGGGATCGTGCAGCAGACGCCGTTCCTGTTCGCGGGCACGGTGCGCGACAACATCCGCTACGGTCGGCAGACCGCCACCGACGAGGAGGTGGTCGCGGCGGCGGGCCGGATCGGCGGCGGGGACTGGCTGGCGGTGCTGGAGCGCGGCCTGGACACGGACGTGGGGGAGGGCGGCCGGGGCATCTCGATGGGGCAGCGGCAGCTGGTGTCGCTGGCGCGGGTGTTGCTGCAGGACCCGCGCATCCTGATCCTGGACGAGGCGACGGCGTCGGTGGACCCGCTGACGGAGGCGCAGATCCAGGAGGGCCTGGCGGTGTTGTTGCGGGACCGCACGTCGATCGTGATCGCGCACCGGCTGTCGACGATCGTGGCGGCGGACCGGATCGTGGTGCTGGAGAAGGGCCGGGTGCTGGAGCAGGGCAGCCACGCGGCGCTGATGGCGGCGGGCGGGGCGTACGCCTCGCTCTACGACACGTACTTCCGCCACCAATCGCCGGACTACGACCCGGCGCGGTGAACCGCGGATCCCGACGCTCGCGGTCAGCGGCGGCGGCGGCGGAGGCCGAGCAGGGCCACGCCGGTCACTGCGGCGGCGCCGCCAGCGCCGAGGAGGGTCCCGTCGGCGTGCCCGCCCTCGAAGGCGGCGGGGTCGATGCCGTAGAACACGACCCCCAGGGGGCGGTCCATGGCGAGGTCCTCGTCGCCGTCGCCATCGAAGTCGCCCACGAAGGGCTCGTAGCGCTGGGGGTCGTACGTCGACGGGCTGGAGCCCTCCCGGAGGTCGAAGGACGCGACCACGCGCAGCGGGTCGTCGGGGTCGCCGTCGATGATCACCGCCAGGTCCTCGCCCATCGCGACCGACCCGACGAGCAGGTCGTCGCCCCCGTCCCCGTCCCAGTCCCCGACCGCCGTGAGCTTGGGCTCGTACGACGTGCCCTCCGTCGCCACCCAGTCGCGCCCCACCTCCACGGGCCCGTGCAGGAGGTCGCCGAACACTCCGAGCTCCCCGAAGCCGTTGCTGGCTGCGTCGGACGACTCGACCCACGCCACGAGCTCCCTGGTTCCGTCCTCGTCGACGTCGAGCACCGCCGAGGTCTCGACGGCGGGGTGGGCCGTGGGCCGGAACGACCAGCGCGCAGGCCAGGCGTCTTCCGTGAGGTCGGCGCCGAGGAGCAGCTCGTAGTGGGCCTCCCAGGCGTCGCCTACCCCCTTGTGGCCGCCGTGCCCGATCGGCCCCTTGGCTCCCGCCACGGGGTCTGCGTAGACGACACGGATCAGGTCGTCGCGTCCGTCGCCGTCGAGGTCGCCCGCAGGCAGGAGGAACCCCCAACCCCACCCGAGTCGGAGGGGGACGAACCGGGTGCCGTCGCTCAGCGCCACGAGGTTCTTCCCCACGAGGTCGCGCCGCCCGTCGCCGTCGAGGTCGTACCGGAAGTCGCCGACCATCCACTCCCACCCACGGATCCCGCCCAACACGTCGATGCCGGTCCCGAGCTCCACCCCGTCGGTGGTGATGGACCAGGCCCCGTCGCCGTCGAGGTCGACCCGGAGGTAGCTCTCCATCCCCAGATCGACGATGGCGCCGTCGGGCGGGCGCGGGACGACCGCGAGCTCGTTGCCACCTCCCACGGAGGCGACGAGCAGGTCCAGTCCCTCGCCGACGCGCTCGACGCGGTACGGGTTCAGGCTGGTCTCTGGTGGGTTCCCGACGAACACGTCCGCACGGTCCTGACCGAACGCCAGGTGGAAGGCAAAGCCGGTCACCCACATTCCAGACCCCCGCCACGCAGCGCCCGAACCCGTGAAGCGGTCGGGGCCACGCTGGGAAAGCCTTGGAGGGTGGGCGACATTTCCGATCGTACCCAGCCGCGCGACGCAGCACAAGCCCCGACCTGTTCCTGGTGGTCGCGACCTGCGAGGCCACGCTGGACGGCACCACGTTGACCGTCACGTCGCACGCGGAGATCGAGCGCCAGGGGAAGGAGTGCACCGACGACTGCGGGTTCGTCACGGCGACCTGCACCGGGGACACCGTCACGGACCCGGCCGGGATCGAGGTGGACGTGGGCGGCACCACTGCGGCGCTGGAGGCTTGCACGATGTTCTGACGCCTTGAAATCCGAAACCGGCCGACTGACCACGGAGGCACGGAGAGCACGGAGGGCACGGAGGGCGACTGGCCACGCCCGTGCGCTACAGCTCGGGCCTGAGACCAGAGGTCTGGCCTCTCTCGCCCTCCTGGCGGTGGCGCTCCCGGGAGGGGCCGCTGCTCCGTGCCCTCCGTGTCCTCCGTGCCTCCGTGGTCAGTCGGCCGGCCGAATCACTCCATCTCCCGGGCCTCGACTTCCACCGGCCGCGCTCACAGCGGCAGGTAGAGCACCGTCCCCTCCAGCTCACCTTCAGCTGCACACTCGAGGAGGAGCGCCAGGTCGTCGACAACGAGCCCGATCCCCGCGCTGAGTGCTACCTCGACGACGCCAGCCATGCGTTCGCCGCGGGCCACCCGGCCCCACGCGTAGCCGGTCACCGTCCGGACATCGTGAGTGAGCAGCACACGCCCCTCTGACGCCGCCCAGGCGAGCACGGTCTCGTCGTCCGCCCCGCGGAGACCGACGTCCTGCACGCGAAGCAGATCCAGGCGTGGGAGGCGACGCAGGACTCCGCGCACGATGTTGCCATCGAAGTTCTCGTCGGCCAGCAGACGAATCATCCGGCCGTTCGCCGGGCCTGCAGACGCGCACGGATCGCCACCACCGCCGGACGTTGCTCCGAATCCCACCGCGCCGCTGCGGAGGCCGCTTCTTCCTCCGCGAGGTACGCCTGGAGCGATTCGCGGTGGCTCAGGTAGTAGCTGAGGGTCCCGTAGACCTCCTCGAGCGCAAGGGTCGGGTAGCGGAGAGCGATCTCCTCTGCGCCCGCGCCCTGCAGCCAGGCCGCGACGACCGTCTGCAGGGTCACGCGGGTATCGCCCACCCGGATGACGCCGTCTGCGTCTTCACGGAGCGGGTGCGACACGGTGGCGCTAGCCAGGTACATCGGAACTCCGGTGTGTGGCACTCTAACCTGGGTCGAACCCTGGCGGTGGCGCTCCCGGGCGGCCGCTGCTCCGTGCCCTCCCGGGTTCGACGACTTCATCGCCCTGGGTCGGCTGCCCGGCGATGACCATCAACGGCGCCCGGATCGTCACGGGTCCGGGCCAACTGCGCGCCCGGTGCCTCGAGCCCGGGGAGGACGTGAACACCGTCGACCCCGAGGACGACACGTTCCCCGTGCAGGTCGGGGCCTCGCTCTCGATGGCGACCCCGTGTGGGCTCGTGGTGTTCCGCCAGGACGGCGGCCTGTGGGCGCGTTCGACCCTCGAGCTCGTCGAGCGCGGGACCGCGGAGGTGATCGTCGACCTCCCCCCGGAGCCGATCGGCGGCATGGGCATCGCGTTCGAGCCCGGTCCCAACGGCGTCCGGGTCCTGCAGGTCTACCCTGGAACAGCTGCCGACGGTGTCATGCACGCCGGAGACCTGATCCATTCGATCGACGGGCACTCCCTGGCCGGGGTTGGGAAGGGACACGTCTGGGAGCGCGGGACGGGGCCGGTCGGCTCGGAGATCACGGTCGCCGTGTTGGGGAAGGACGGGTTGCGTCGGGTGGTGCTCGTCCGCGCCCCGGTCCCTGCGGTACGGAGCCGGTAGCACGGTCACCGTTCGACCGACTGACCACGGAGGCACGGAGAGCACTGAGGGCACGGAGGGCGACTGGCCGCGCCCGTGCGCTACAGCTCGGGTCTGGAGACCAGAGGTCTGGCCTCCTTCACGCTCCTGGCGGTGGCGCTCCCGGGGGGGGCCGCGGCTCCGTGCCCTCCGTGTCCTCCGTGCCTCCGTGGTCAGTCGGCCGGCCGAACACTCCGCCGGTTCAGAGGATCGTCTTGCCGAGCGCTGATTGGATCAGCCACACCGCGAGCTCGCCGGTCTTGTTGCGCTCGTCGAGGGTGGGGTTGAGCTCCACCATCTCCATCCCCAGGAGCTGGTGTGACGCGGCCACCTCACACACCAGGTGCGACTCCCGCAGCGTCAGCCCGCCCGGCACCGGTGTGCCCACGCCCGGCGCGTCCTCCGGGTCCACGCCGTCGAGGTCGAACGACAGGTGCACGCCGGCGGTGCCGTGGGACACGCGGTCGAAGGCCTCGCGGACACACATCGACGTGCCGCGTTCGTCGAGCTCCGACATCGTGTAGACCCGCACCCCGGTGCGCGCCACCAGCGCCGTCTCCGCCCGGTCCACGTCGCGCGCCCCGATGATGGCGACGTGTTGGGGGAGCAGCGCCGGCTCGGAGCCCGCGATCGACACGAGCTCGGGCGGGCCGAAGCCCAGCAGCACCGCCAGCGGCATGCCGTGGATGTTGCCGGAGATCGTGGTGTCGGGCGTGTTCATGTCGGTGTGGGCGTCCACCCACACCACGCCGACGCGCTTGCCGCGCTTGCGCCAGCCCCGCGCGAGCCCGGAGATGGTGCCGATGGCCTGCGCGTGGTCGCCCCCCAGCACGAGCGGGAAGTGCCCCGCGTCCACCTGGGCCTCGACCCGGTCGGCGAGCTCGCGGCAGGTGAGCTCGATCTCGCGCAGGAAGCGGGCGTTGGGGCTGCCCGGGCTGCTGTTCTCGAACGTGGTGGCCCGGCCGACGGAGGTGACCTCGTCCACGCCGTGCCCGATGGCCTTGAGGCGCGGCACGAGGCCCGCGACGTGCATCGCCGAGGGTCCCATGTCGGTCCCGCGGCGCCCGGCGCCCAGATCGAGGTGCACGTTGGTGATGGCGATGTCCACGAGAGCCCCCCGGCGCCCTCTACCCCGGATCTGGCCGCGGCGTGGTCGGGGGTCAATTCTGTTGCAGGTTCGGGGACAACTTTTCACAACCGATCCGAGGAGGGAGTGGACATCTTCCAACCAGGAGGTGGTCGATGCCCACCCCGCTCCGCATGATGCTGACGAGGACGCCGCGCGAAGTGAGTCGGGTCGTCGTTCCGGGGAACCTGTACGCCACCGTGGCCCTCCAGCAGGGCGACCACGTGGTTCCGGTCCGAGGACCGGATGTCGAGGTGCTCGAGTCCACCCCGGTCGAGTTGTGGCGACGCGCCGAAGGGCTGATGCGGCGGACCACCGTGGCCACCGACCTCATCCGCGTGGACACCCTGCCCGGGCTGTTCATGATGGCGTCGGGCGACGGCCTGGCCGCGAGCCGGCTGCTGCTGTTGCCCGAGCTGCTGGCGCCGCTCCCGCTCGGGGGGCTGCTGGTGGCGGTGCCGACGGCGTCGCAGCTGTTCGTCGTGCCGCTGGACTCGTCGCGGGGGCTCGATGGCCTCCAGTCGCTCGCCATCACGGCGAACCACGCCCACGAGACGGCGGACGAACCGCTCTCCCCGAACCTGTTCTGGTACGACGGCGTCCGCTGGCAGACGTTGCGCGTCGACAGCCTGGGCGACGACCTCACCGTGCACCCGCCGAAGCAGTTCCTGGCCACGATGAGCCGGCTGGCGGCGATGGACTTCGTGCGCGCGGCCGCCGAAGCCTGACCCTTCCCGCTCGCCGCCCGGGGACTATCGTTGCCCCCGGGAGGGCCCGTGGGCCGGGTGTTCGGAGACCTCTACGCGTTCCTCACGCTGTTCCTCCCCTGGAAGCTGGTGGTGGGGCTGCTGGCGGTGCTGGTCGTGGCCGCGTTGCCCTCATGGGTCGAGAACATGCGCGAGCGCCAGCTCCGGGGCTCCGTCCGCCGGCTCGTGCGCGCCGAACAGACCGAGCGCGTCCGCCTGCTCGAGGACACCTTCGGCCTCGCCGGGGAGCGCCCGTCGCGGCTCGTGCGCCTGGTCGAAGCGGGCCGGCAGTACGACCAGCGCGACGTGGTGGACCGCGCGCTCACGCACCTCGACCGCCTGGACGCCGCCGCCGCCCACCGCCTGCGCACGGCGGCTGCCCCGCCCAAGCCGAAGGTCCGCGACGCGCTCGAGGCCGTGGTCCGGGTCGAGGGCCTCCTGCGCGAGGGCATGGCGGTGCGCGCCGCCGAGGTCCTCGAGGAGTCCCTGCGCGAGCACCCTGCAGATCCCGAGCTCCTCGCGCTCCGGGAGCGCCTGGCCGCCGAGCGTTCCACGTAGGGCAACGGTCCGTCCCGCCCCCGTCACGCTGCGCTGCAGTAGGAAGGGAGTGCGGAGGTCGTTTGTCTCAGCCCACCCGTCGCGCCGTCGTCGCTGGCGCGCTCGCTGCCGCCGCGTGCAGCACCGCCCCTGGAGAGCCCATGTCTGCCCGCATGCCGGTCGTGTACCTCCCGCACGGAGGCGGCCCCTGGCCGTTCGTGGACCTCGGCTTCCCCGCCGCCGAGATGGAGAGCCTCCGGGCGTACCTCGCGGGCCTCCCCGCGCTGTTGCCGGCCACCCCGCACGCCGTGCTCTCGGTGACCGCGCACTGGGAGGCCGCGGTGCCCACGGTGAGCAGCGCCGCGCAGCCCCCGATGCTCTACGACTACTACGGCTTCCCCGAGGCCGCGTACCAGATCCGCTGGTCGGCGCCGGGCGCCCCGTGGCTGGCGGCGCGGGTGCGCGAGCTGCTGGCGGCGGCGGGCATCCCGTCGGCGGAGGACCCGGTCCGCGGCTATGACCACGGCACGTTCGTGCCCCTGAAGGTGGCGTGGCCGGACGGCGCGGTGCCCTGTGTGCAGTTGTCGCTGGTCCAGGGCCTGGACCCCGCAGCGCACCTGCGGATCGGCCGCGCGCTGGCCCCGCTGCGCGACGAAGGCGTGTTCGTGGTGGGCTCGGGGATGAGCTTCCACAACATGCGCGGGTTCCGCACGCGCGAGGGGCTGACGGCCTCGGTGGCGTTCGACACCTGGCTGGGGACCTCGGTCTGCGCGCCCCCTGCGGAGCGCGACGGGCTCCTGGAGCGCTGGGCGTCGGGTCCGGCGGCGCGCGCCTGCCACCCCCGCGAGGAGCACCTGCTGCCGCTGCACGTCATCGCGGGCCTCGCCGGGCAGGACGTGGGCACGGTGCCGTTCCGCCAGCGGGTCCTGGGGACGATGGTGTCGGCCGTCCATTTCGGGTGACCGTGCCCGGCGTTACCCAGCGGCGTGCACCCCCACCTGCAATCCCTCCACGACGGCCTGCGCACCGAAGAGCGCGCCCAGGCCGACGAGCTCAAGCGCCTCGACGGGCTCGATCCCCTCGAGCAGATCGAGGTGGGTCACGCCTGGCCCGATCTTCGGATCCGGGGCACCGAGCGCGCGGGCCGCACGGTCCGGGTGTTGTGCGCCGCGCCGCGCGGGGTGGAGCTCCACGAGGGCATCGGGCTCGGGGAGGCCGTGTGGGTGCTGGTCGCCGGGCAACACCGGCCGGCGTGGGTGGAGAGCCGCGACGACGCCACCGTCGAGGTCCGGATGGAGGGCGACGAGCCGCCGGACGGCGCGCAGGTGCGGATCCGCCGCCGCCACGACCCCACCACCTTCGTCCGGTACCGCGAGGCGCTGGAGAAGGCGGAGGAGCACCGCTCGGACCTGCGCCGGGTGCTGCTGGGCGAGCGCCTGCCGCCGAAGATCGACGCGCCGGTGCTGCTCCCGGGCCTCAACGCCGCCCAACAACACGCCGCCGGTGTCGCCATCCGCGCGCCGGAGCTGGCGCTGATCCACGGCCCGCCGGGCACGGGGAAGACGCGGCTCCTGGGCGCGGTGCTGGCCCGGCTGGTGGCGGACGGGGACCGTCCCTGGGCGCTCGCGGACTCGAACGCGGCGGTGGACCACCTCGCGCTCACCGCGGCGGGTCACGGGCTCAAGGTGGTGCGCCTGGGCCCGGTGGCGCGGTTCCGGCAGGAGGTGCAGGCGCTGTCGCTGGAGACCTTGATCCGCCAGGGTCCGCTGGGCCTGGCCCTGGAGACGCTGGAGCGCGACCTGAAGCGCGCGTGGGGGACGCCGGCGTGGAAGCCGCTGTGGGTGGAGCGCGACCGGCTCCGCGACCAGGCGAAGGCCCACGCGATCGGGCAGTCGCAGGTGGTGGCGACGACGTTCGGGACGCTGGCGCGCCTGGCCCCGACGCTGCCGGGCCCGGTGACGGCGGTGGTGGACGAGGCGACGCAGGCCCTGGAGCCGGCGGTGTGGACGGTGGTGCCGTACGTGCAGCGCCTGGTGCTGGTGGGCGACCCGCACCAGCTGGGGCCGGTGGTGCGCACGCCGGGCAACCCGCTGGAGGTCTCGCTGCTGGAGCGGCTGGTGGCGCTGGGCCTGCCGATGCCGATGCTGACGGTGCAGCACCGCATGCCGTCGAGCCTGCGGGAGCTGGTGGCGGACGTGTACGGCGACACCTACGTGGACGCGCCGCACC
>JBIKWC010000184.1:0-14900 GCA_044356535.1 Myxococcota bacterium | reverse complement strand
GGTCTCTGCGGTGTCCCCGAAGCGCACCCTCGCCGGTTCACTCGGCAAGGCCGACGAGAAGCGCCTGGCCACCCACCTCGGCATCACGGGGGCGGTGGAGTCGACGGACCGCTGGGGGCGCGCGTTTCGGGCGCTCGAGGCCCTGCAGGTCGTGGCCACCGACCCGACCACCCGGGAGCTCCACCTCGACCTCGGCCTCGAGGTGTTGCTCGAGGGTGCGGTCCCCGACGCGATCGACGCCCTCCTGATGCGCCTCGTGGAGGCCGATCTGCGGCCCCTGCTCGAGCTGGTGCGCACGGCGCTGCGCCAGGCCGGGGACGACGCGCTCGACGAGGTCGTGTTCTGCGAGCTCGTGCGCGAGCAGCAGCGCACCGTGTCGTTCTGGCCGTGGCTCCGGGACGGCGAACGCTGCTACCCCGGAGATCCGGATCGCCCGTTCGACGACGAGGGCTTCGAGCGCGTGGAGCAGCGGATGATCCTGGTCCTGTTGTCCAAGCTCGACCGGTTGGGCGTGGTGGCCCGGGCGCCTGGGGTGTTCGCGCCCACCGCGGACGGCAGCGCCTGGGCGGGGCGGGAAGGTGCCGCAGCGCCCCCGGTCTGGGTGACCGGAGACCTCGAGGTCGTCGTGCCGCCGGGCGCCGTCTCCCCCTGGGAGCGCTTCCAGCTCGAGCGCCTGGGCCGGTGCCTCGGCCGCGACGCCGTGGACCGCTACCGCCTCGAGCGCGGCGCCCTGGCCACCTGGCTCGAGACCCACGAGCTCGACGAGGCGCTCGGGTGGTTGAAGCGGCGCGCACCGGCCCTGCCTGCCGGCGTCCAGGACACGCTCCGCTCCTGGGCGCGATCGGCCACCCGGCTCGTGTGGTGGGACGGAATCCTGGAGGAAGACCCCGAGGTGCGGTAAGCTGCGCGGTCGGAGGCACCGTGCTGCTGCTCCTGGTCACGGCCTGCAAGAAGGACCCCACCACCTCCGCCGAGCCGGTCGCCCCGGACATCGTCGTCGCCTCTCCGGTCGCGGGTGCCTTCGTCGACGTGGGGGAGGTGCACGTCGTCGGCACGTCCCGCGGGTTGTCGTCCCTCACCGTGAACGGCGCTCGCGCGGTCGAAGGGGGAGGCCACTTCGACGCCGTGATCCCGACGGCGCGCGGGATCGTCCCCATCGAGGTGCAGGGCTCCGATCGGAACGGCAACGTCTGGAAGGAGCGGTACTCGGTGATCGCCGGCGAGTTCGCCGACCCCGTCGGACCGATCGAGGACGCCCTCGTCCTGCGCCTCAACCGGCAGGGCCTGGACGACATCGGCGAGCTGATCTCGGAGCTCCTGGTCCCCGCCGACCTCCTGTACGACCTGAGCGCCGAGAACCCGGTGTTCAACGTCTACGACGACTCGATCTGGCCGCTCGACGACACCAACGTCGACGTCTTCATGACCGACCTGCAGTTCGACCCGCTGATCGTCCGGGCGGAGCCGGGCCCCGACGTCCTGCACCTCGACATCCGGCTGCCGAACCTCTCCGTCGAGATGGAGACCTACGGGACCATCCCGCTGCTCAACAACTCCGACGGCGACCGCATCATCATGAGCGCGGAGGAGGTCCACATCGAGGCCGACGTCGAGCTCGACGTGGGCCCGGACGGCGCCGTCACCGCCCGCCTCACCAACACCTCGGTGCAGATGCCGGGGTTCGAGATCACCTGGGAGTACCTGTGGGCGGGCGTCGACTGGGTCGTGGACCTGTTCCTCGACCTGCAGACGCTCGTCGAGGACGGCTTCGTGGGCGCGCTCGAGACCTCGGTCCCCGCCCTGCTCGAGTCGGCGTTCGGCGCGTTCAACACCACCTTCGAGCTCGACGTGCTCGAGACGAAGGTGAAGATGAAGATGCAGCTGCGGGAGATCGCCTCGGATCCGGACGGCATCGCGTTCGGCGCACACCTGGCGGTGGATGTCCCGTCCGCCCGGGTCCGCGAAGACGGCGGGTGGCTCACGTCCCCTGCGGGTGGCGGGCCGCCGTCGCCCAGCCGCACCTCGCCGATGTCGGCGGCCCTGTCCGACGACTTCATGAACCGGATGCTCTACGAGCTGTGGGCGGCGAACCTCATCTCGCTCACGATGTCGTCGGAGGACGGCACGCTCGATCCACTCCTGTTGCTGCCGCTCGGCGCGACCCAGGGCTCGATCACCATCAACGCGGGCCTGCCGCCGACCGTCGTCGAGCGGGACGGCCAGTTCGTCGCCCAGATGGGCGAGATCGCGCTGCACCTCGAGACGCCCGGAGGGGAGAAGGGGGACTTCCTCGACGTGGTGTTGAGCGGGGAGACCGCGATCGACGTGACCATCGTGAACAACGAGCTCCGCCTGGATCTCGGCGAGCCGGACCTGACGTTCGCGGTGGTGGACAGCGACTGGGGCGCCTCCCCCAACACCATCACCACGTTGCTCGAGCAGCAGCTCCCGATCGACGTGATCCTGCTCCTGCTGGGGGACGTGGTGTTCCCGCTCCCGGAGATCCCGGAGATCACCATCTCCGAGGCCACCGCCGAGCGGGACCCGTCGGGCGTCCACACGGACCTCGAGATCTCCTTCGAGTAGCCGGGCTACCTGCTCGCGACCCCAGTCCACCGCCTCCGCGCGGCGACCATCGCCACCAGCCCGACCTGCCAGCCCACGGTTCCAGCGACCCCGGCCCCGGCGCAGCGGCACCCGGGGTCGCGCGGCAACAAGCCGGACTCGCCACCGGTCTCGCCCGGGGTGTCGCCGGTCCCACCGGCCGCCACTCCGTCGCAGTCCTCGTCGACCGCGTTCCCCGGGATCTCCACCCCCGCGGGGGACACGTCGTCGCGGGTGTCGTCGCAGTCGCTCGCGTCGAGGAGCGAGCCGGGGACGGGGTCACAGCTGGCTTCACCCGCCCCGGAGGCACCGTACCCGTCGCTGTCGGCGTCGAGGTGCCAGCGGGGCGCGTCGACGGCGTCGGTGTCGACCCGGCCGTCGCAGTCGTCATCGAGCCCGTTGCACAGCTCTGGGTTGCCCGTGAACCGCGCGGGGTCGCCGTCGTCGCAGTCGGACCCCGCGACGTTGGACTCCCCGGGAGCCGCGCACCCCTGGCTCCCATCGACCAGCGTAGCGGTCGCGTCGCCGTCGCCGTCGGCGTCGGGGTGGCACTCGTCGCCCACGCCGCCCTGCGAGCAGTCGTTGTCGCCGCCGTCGCCGACGATGGGGGGGTGGAGCGGGTGCACGTCGTCGCGCTGGTCGTCGCAGTCGGTGTTGTCGGCGACGAAGCCTGGGCCGGCGCCGGGCGCGGCCGGGTCGCCGAAGCCGTCGCCGTCGCCGTCGGCGAAGCCGAAGGTGTACACGTCGCCCTCCACCACGAGCCCGGTGCCCACGTCGAGGTCGACCCAGTCGTCGTCGGTGGCTCCCCAGAAGCTGACCCGCAGGGTGACCGGGCCGTCGAGCACGGGGGTGCTGGAGAGGTCGAAGAACACGTCGTCGGTGGGGAGGGCGGGGTCGACGGGGACCACGTCGAGGTCGGCCGCAAAGCCGTCGACGGACCAGCGGATCGACGCGAACGTGGCCCCTCCGGAGGTGTAGGACCGGCGGTCGTAGCTCACCGAGACGAGCGCCATCGCCTCCTCGGGGACCAGGCCGAACTCGACGTAGACGTCGGGATCTGCAGCGGCGTTCCTCGTCACGTGACCGTGGGGCAGGCGCGTGCCGTTGCCCCACCACGCGGACCGCGAGAACAGCGGGTCGGCCGACACCCCCGGCGCCACCGACGTGGCGGCGACCTGCGTGCCGCCCGACACACCGGGGTCGCTGTTCCCACCGCCCACGGGGAGCCACTGGGCCAGGGTGGCCCCCCACGCACTGGACACGGCCAACGTCGCGAGCATGGCCCACCTTAACGCGCCACGGAGCCTGCACCCAAGAACGGCAGGGCCACCGTGGGCTATCCGCCACCGCAGACGCGCTGGGTCACTTCTTCCCAATCCGCGCGATCACGAGGTCGCGGACGTCATCCGCTCCGATGGGCTTTCGCACCCCGAGCAGGCCCTCGGCGTCGAGCCAGCGCTGCTCTTCGTCGGTGAACGCCCCCGACAGGATCACCACGTGTCGTACGTCGGCGGTCGGGAGCGCGCGGAGCCGCCCCCACAGCGCGCGACCGGTGGTGTCGGCGAGGTTCATGTCGAACAGCGCAACGTCGTAGCGACGCGAAGCCATCCACGCGAGCGCCTGCTCCGGGTCCGAGGTCGTGTCGACGCGGCCGACCGGGGTCAGCGCCCGGGCGAGGGACCGGCAGACGAGCGGCACGTCGTCGACCACCAGCAGCGAGGCGTTCACCAACGAGATGTCGGGGACCAACGTCGGGTGGTGCTCGGTGGCGACACCGCGCGGAACCCGGACCTCGAACACGGCACCCTGCGGCGACGGGACGTGATCGAGCGTGCCGCCCATGTCCGACAGGTACTGCCGCGACAGCGCGAGTCCGAGACCCGAGCCCGTCGCCTTCGTCGTGGCGCCGACCTCGAACAACCGGTCCCGCACGGTGTTGGCTACCCCCGGGCCATTGTCGGCGAATCGAACCACGGCGCGGTCGCCCGCTGCGTCGAGGGCCACGTCGATGCGGGGGGAGGGACACCCGTCGAGTGCCTGCGCGGCGTTGCGGAACAGGTTCACCAGGACCTGGGTGAACCGACGTTCGTCCACCCGCACGGTGAGGGCGCGCGACGCGGTCACGCTCACCGTCACACCGCGCAACGGCTCGGCCGACAACCGGCGCGCCGCCTCGACCACTGGCCGCAGCTCCACGGACGCCAGGCGTCCCACGGGCCGCGACACCCGGTCCAGATCGGCCGCGATGCGGGTGACGTGCCGCGCGCCCTCGAGCGCGTCAGCGACGAGCGCCTGGAGTCCCTCCTGCTCTGGGAACCGCAGGGGCGCGAGCGCGTTGCGAGCGAGCTCCAGGTTCAACACCAGCCCCGTGAGCGGGTTGCCGAGCTCGTGGGAGACCGCCGGCGCCACCTCCCCGAGCTCCACGATCGGGTGCAGACGGCGGAGCTCGTCCCGAAGGCGCCACGTCTCCCCCAGCGCCAACGCGTGCCGCACGGCCAGCGAGAGCACGCGCGGATCGAGGTCGTCGAGGCCGAGCGTCCACACGAGCGGCTCCGGCAGCACCTGCCCCCGCATCCGCCTCGCCCCCGCCGCCAGCACCGCGAGCGTCGGGACGCGCGCCTGCCTCCACGCGCCGAGCTCGAGCCCCTCGGGGTCTTCGAGGCACACTACCGCGAGGGACGCGAGCGGCGGTACGGAGTCGTGGACCTCGACCTCCCCCTCCCACACGCGGGTGAAGGCATCGACCAGCACGGGCCGCAACACCCGCGGAACCGCCACCAGCGCCAACACCTTGGGATCCGTCATTCGACCTGCTCCCGTCGCTCGGCCTATCCCCAGCCGCGGAGCTTGTTCTCCTGGTGGCGGTACAACGCGATGCTGTCCCGGACCACCTGGTGGGCGCGGGTGGCGTCGCCCATCTTGTCGATCGCGATCGACTTCCCGATCTCGAGGGCCTTGTAGTCCTGGAAGAACCGCGCGATCTCCTGGATCGCGTGCGGCTGGAGCTCTCGGATGTCGCGGAAGCCCATCACGGCCGGGTCGTCGATGTGGACCGCGATGATCTTGTCGTCTTCTTCGCCGCCGTCCTTCATGTGCATCACGCCGATGGCCCGGGCGCGCATGATCGACAGGGGCACCACGGGCTCGTGGCCGAGCACGAGGACGTCGAGCGGGTCACCGTCGCCGCAGTAGGTGCGGGGCAGGAAGCCGTAGTTGCAGGGGTAGAACACGGCGCTGTACAGGACCCGATCGACCCGGAGCATCCCGGAGGGCTTGTCGAGCTCGTACTTCACGCGGGAGCCGCGCGGGATCTCGATGACGACGTTGAAGAACGTCTCGATCGTGTCGGGGTTGTTGGGGAGGTCGTGCCAGGGGTGAGCCATCAGGATTCCTGTTCGGGGTCCGCGCGGCGGCGGACGAGGCGGGGGGTGAACTCGAGGACGAGGTCGAGGGCGGTCTCCGGCGCCCCCGTGGTGGGCACGTTCACCCCGATCCGTCCCTCGGCGCGGAACTGTGAGTTGGGGACATGCCCGGCGATGACCCCGCGGAGCGCGAAGCGTCCGGGCCACTGCCACCCGGCCTGGAGGCCGAGGTCGCCCTGACCGGCGGAGAACCCACCGGCCGCGTGGACCCCGAGCTGGGAGGGGGACGAGGTCGGAACCGCTCCGTCCGTCCACGCGTAGGTTCCGGTGAGCAATGGGCCGGCCACGAACGCGAGGCGCGTCCAGGCGGCATCGACGGGATGCCACAACACCCCCGTCTCGATGGGCAGCGAGAGCTTGGTGCCGCTCTCCGGACCAGCGGGGTCGGCGCCGAAGCTGGCCGAGCCGCCGACGCCGACGTGCAGCGCCAAGGGTGGGCTCTCGACCTTCTCGCGCTCGACCACCCGGGGTGAGCCGGGGACGGGCTGCAGGGTGGTGCTGGTGGGCTCGACGAGGCCGGTGACCACGACCACCGGGGTGTCCGAGAACGCGATGATGATGCGCGAGAAGCGGACGTCCTCGATCGACGCACCCACCTGCACGAGGTGCAGGCCGGGCGAGACGGACGTGGGGAACTTCGAAGGTTTGCCGTCGATCGCGCCGATCCAGCGGAACAGGTCGGGCTCGAGGGACAACGTGGTCGAGCCCGTGACCTCGCGGTCGATGGCGGCCTCGTACTTCGACCGCAGCGCAGTTCCGAAGTCGCTGACCCAGGTCGCGGGCGCCACGCGGGCAGCGGCCTGGAAGCTCGTGGCACCTTGCTCGGCGTCGCCCTGGAGGGTGAGCCACGCACCTTCGAGCAGCCACATGCGTGCCAGGAGCTCGGGCTCGACGAGCTGGCCGCAGGAGAACGCGCCCTCGAGCGCACGCAGCTTCGTCTCCGCCGTGCCGAAGTCCGCCTCGACCAGCGCCTGCTCGCCCTCGTCGAGGAGGTCCAGGCGCTCGGCCCGCGTGGGGCACCCCGGCTGCGCCACGCCGCCCGCCGCGGAGGCATCGGTGGCGACCAGCGCGAGGCCCGCCGCGATCAGTAGATGGACTCCCATTTGTCCCCACCCCTCCACACGTAGCGCTGGGGGTTCCGGCCGCCGACGGTGATGCTGCGCTCGATGGTGCCCTCGGGCAGCGTCATCTTGACCCTGTGGGTGCCGGGACTCAAGGCCAGGTCGCGCAGGGGAGTTTCTCCCACGGACTTCCCGTCGACCGACACGGTGGCGCCGAGCGGCACCGAGGTGAACGTGATCGCCACCTTCCGGGCCGTCTCGCT
Source organism: Myxococcota bacterium (assembly GCA_044356535.1). Lineage (GTDB taxonomy): Bacteria > Myxococcota_A > UBA796 > UBA796 > JACKER01. The sequence goes on along the minus strand of JBIKWC010000184.1, from coordinate 7,550 downwards.
GGGCGGCGCCGGGGCTGGTGCGGGGCCCGGCGACGGGGACACGGGCTTCGCCTTGGTGGGCTCGGGCTTCGGGGCGGGGTCGGGCCGGGGGGGGTTCGCGGGCTTCGGCGTGGGCTGCGCCACGTCGGGCGCCGGCGCGGGCGGCGTGGTGATGCCCGCCCCCGCGGGGACGGCCACGGGCGCTGCGACGGGCGCCACCGCCGGTTCGGGCGACGGGCCGCGGGCCTCGGCCTCCCGGTCGGTGGCCGCCTGGTTGTTGGTGGCGCCGAGGTTGAACGCGACCACGCCGCCGCCCAGCACGACGAAGCCCGCAGCGACCGAGAGCATGACCACGGCGAGGATGCCGAGGGAGTACACGAGGGAGTACACCGCGACGACCGCGATCCGGCTCGTGCCGTTCCTCCGTTGGTCGCGGCTGTTGAACGTGACCTGCGAGTCGACGAGGTCGTGGCCCGACGCGAGGGCGTCGCTGCTCGGGACGGCGGCGAGCGTCTCGGAGAGCAGGGAGCCCACCATCTCGTCGTCCGGGCGGAGGGCGCTGGCCTTCGCCACCATCTCCTCGGCCCACCGCCGGAGCGACGGGCCCTGGGAGCTCCGCCGGATGTGCGCGCAGGCCTCCTCGACCTCGCGCGCGGAGGGGCGCTGCCCGGGGTCGATGGCGCGCATCCGCGTCGTGAGCTCGAGCACGGCCTGCATGTCGGGGTCGTCGCTCTCGACCGTGGTCTCTTCGAGCCCCATCATCTGGCGGCGCGTGGGCCGCTGCCCGGTGAGCATGACGTGGGCGGTGACCCCGAGCGAGAACACGTCTCCCTCCGGGCCGTCCTGGCCCTCGAGGCGCTCCGGGGCGATGAAGCCCTTGGTGCCCCCGACGTACGCCTGGGTGTGCGCCTCCCGCGCAGCGAACTCGGCCTTCGCGATGCCGAAGTCGAGGACCTTCACCTCGCCGTCGGGCGTGACCTGGATGTTGGCGGGCTTGATGTCCCGGTGCAGCAGGCGCAGGGGCTCCGCCGAGTCCGGGCCCGGGGTCCGGTACACCTTGTCGAGGACGCGGGCGACCTCCTGCACGATCTCGGCCGTGACCGACGCCGGGAACCGGCCGAGCTGCAGCAGGCGCTGGAGCGAGGCGCCGTCGACGTACTCCATGACCACGGCCCAACGCCCGGCCAGGCGCGTGGGTGGATCCACGTTGACGATGGCGCGGTCGCGCACGAGGCCGAGGATGCGGGCCTCGTCGCGGAACCGCTGCAGCGTGAGGTCGGGGACGTCTTCGTCGCGGAGGAGCTTGATCGCCACGTTCTTGTGGAACCCGCCCGCCCCCTCCATCGTGGCGCGGTACACCGTTCCGAAGCCGCCCTTTCCGAGGACTCCGGTGATCCGATAGCGCCTGGCCTCGACGTCCTGCATGCCCCGCCGGCGGCCGTGATCGCCGCGACCTCCATCATACCCGATGTGGCTTCCCTCGCGGATCCCTGCTGCGAGGTCTTCCACCCGGGCCCGCATCTGCCATCATCCGCCGCCTGCTTTCTTGCGAGGGGTTTCCGATGGCGACGGTGGTTCGATCGATCGGTCTTTCTCTCGGTGCGGACATCTGCTGGCCCGCATCGTACGAGGAGATCATCAAGCGGCTGGATCTGGCGATCCCGATGGGGAACGACACGATCAAGTTCCAGACGGAGCGGGTGAAGGTCGAGCCCTTCGACCTCGAGTACCGCCCCAAGTACGATCTCGTGATCGACCGGGTGACGCACTGGTTCCACACCACGCGCGAGTGGGTGAAGCTCCTGTCGCTCGACGGCGTGTACGTGCTCAACAACCCGTGGGCCATCCAGTCCATGGAGAAGCACACCACGTACGTGGCCATGATGAAGCTCGGGCTCCCGATCCCGAAGACGTGGATGATCCCGCCCAAGGAGTACGAGACGGGCGGCGACTGGGACGTCACAATCCGGCGGTACAACCGCTTGTTCGACCTCGCGAAGGTCGGTGAGGAGGTCGGATACCCGGCCTTCCTCAAGCCGTACGACGGGGGCGGTTGGGTCGGCGTGACGCGCGTCGCCGACGAGCGCCAGCTCCGCAACGCGTACGACCGGTCGGGCAAGCGGGTGCAGCACCTCCAGGCCGCGGTCAAGGACTGGGACCTGTTCATCCGCGCCATCGGCATGGGACCGCAGGTGAACGTGGTCAAGTACGACCCCGACCAGCCGCTGCACGAGCGGTACCGGGTCGACTACAACTTCGTCTCGGGCGCGGAGTGGCAGCGCGCAACGCGCATCTGCCGCACCATCAACGCGTTCTTCGGCTGGGACTTCAACTCCTGCGAGATGCTGCGCGCGGACGGCGTGTTGTACCCGATCGACTTTGCCAACGCGTGCCCCGACAGCCAGGTGACGAGCCTCCACTACCACTTCCCGTGGACCGTGAAGTCCATGCTCCGGTGGACCTTGTTCTGCGCGGCCACGAAGCGCCAGAAGAAGATGGACCTGCAGTGGGAGCGGTTCTTCGCGGCCCGCGACCCGTCCCTCGACCTCGACACCCAGCTCGAGCGCTACGACGTGATCGCGCGCGAGTACTTCGACGCCGACGCGTTCGAGGCGTTCGACCAGAAGTACCTCGGCGACCTCGACGCCATCTGCCTCGACTTCTTCGGCTCCGATCGGTTCTACGACATCGTGCAGGAGAAGGTGGAAGCCCTGTTCCCGAAGCACGAGATCAAGCAGTTCACGGACCACTTCTTCGGGATGGTCCAGTTCTGGCGGCGGACCGAGCGCGAGCGGCTCGAGAAGAAGAAGGCCTGAGCCGCGGCTCGCCCTGCGGCAGCAAGCAACTCAGGGGCTGACGAGCTTCAGCTCGTTGGCACCGAGTCGTTGTAGGACGGCCGTGCGGACGACCTCGGGGTCGACGCTCGGCGCGAGCCGCAACAAGAGCCCGGGCGGGGGCGCCGTGCGATCGGGCGCCTCCCCCAGCCGGCACACCGAGCCGACGGTGACCTCACCGCCCTCGAACACGAGCGTCACGGCCTTGAGGCGCTCGAGCCCGATCTGGGCGGACACCGCCACCGAGTCGGGGCCGGGGAGCACGTCTGTCGGCCGGGCACCGAGCGCCGCCCGCACCTGCTCGGCCACGAGGCTCGGCGTGAGGCCCAGCATCTCCAGCGAGCCCGGAGAGAAGTCGGCGTAGACCCGGCGCCCCGCGAGGCCCACGACCTCGACCGAAGCCACGCCCGGAGTGCCTTCGGCGGCGGTCCGGGCGGCGTCGAGGGCGCGGTCGAGGTCTCCGACCCGCGCGGGCACGGCGCCGGCCACCAACCGTACGGTTCCGGGCTCGGTCGCGAGCTTGCCGCGCGCCTGGCCGGGCTCGACCCGCACCCGCACCATCGGGCCGCCGTCGATCCCGAACCCCACGTTCCCCACCCGGTACTGCCCGAGCGGCAAGAGCCCGTCGAACGTGCGCGTCTGGGTGAGGGACGCGGACGCCTGCGCGATGGTCTTCTGCGCGGCGGGATCGACGACCGGGCTCGCGGGCTCGAGGGCGACCTCTCCGAACACCAGGGGTGACAGCTCCACCACCGCCCGCCCGTGGGTGGCCTCGAGGGTCGCGAGCCACACGAGCGTCTCCTCGTGCGACTCCACCGCTTCGGCCGCACGCAGGCGATGCCAGGTCGCGAGGACGTCGCCCCGCGACTGCGCTGCGAGGGCTCCCCACTTGTGGTACTCCCAGGTGAGCTTCGCGCCGCGGGACTCGAGCGCAGCCATCTGTACGTAGATCCGCTCCACTCCGCTCCACGCGTTCTTGTTCACGAGGACGCGCACGTCTTCGTCGAGCTGCTGGAGCTCGGCTTTGGCGGAACCTGCGAAGGCGCTCGACGGCAAGCCGGGGCCGAGGAGCGGGAGCAACGTGAGCCACATGGTCGCGTACCATACTCCTCGGGCGCCGAGGTGCCCACCTCGGCCGACCCGTGAGCCCACCAGCGTGTTCCGCCGGTACCGGCGCGAACGGCTCCGGCGCGCGGGTCCGCCTGCTATGCTGCGCCCGGAGGAAGGTCCGTGCCTGCCTGGAGCGTCGCCGCCTGGTTGTTCACCACCCCCGCGATCGCCGGGGCCCAGCGCGAGGCGGTGCTCGATCTCCTGCAGGCGTTCGACGAGCGCGTGGGGCGCGCCGATCTCGCGAAGCTCGGAGCCGGAGTCGAAGCGGAGCTCATGGGCATCGCCGACGACCCCTCCGTACCCACCACCCGGCGCGGCAACGCGGTCGTAGCCCTGCAGTGGTACCCGTCCGACGCCGTGCGGAGCTGGCTCGTCGCGCGGCTACGGGCGCGCCGCGATCCCGGAGAGGACCTGCTCCGCCGCAAGGCTGCCTCCGCGCTGTCCGCGTTCGGTCCCTCTGCCGTGTCGGAGCTCGTGCCCGCGTTGGCCGACGCCGATCCGCAGCTGCGGGTCGCCGTAGCCCGGGCCCTGGGAACCATCGCAGATCCCGCAGGGCGCAGCGCCCTCGAGGCGCGCCTGGCGATCGAGACGGAGCAGGTGGTGCGGTCGGCGCTCCAGGACGCCCTGCAGGTCCCGCTCCGCTAGAGCACCGATCAGGAACCCTCCCGTCGCCCGCTGGGCGGTCTCGTCCGTGGGCCACGCCGGTGTTCGGTCACATGCCCCGGCATGCTCCCTCACCCCGTCGCGCAGACCCTTTCGGGTCTGCCCTCGCGCCCCACGAACGAGCCTGCCTCACCGGGCTCGGTCCGGCTTCCTGAACGGTGCTCTAGTCGCAGGTGCGAGGTGTCCCACTTCCTCCCACCCGCTCCGGGTGCGGATCCTCGCGTGCGGACCGAACGCGGGTGTGGGAGAGAGTGGGAGCGGTGGGGGGCGGAGCCCCGGATCGGGGGATCCCCCGGGGGCGCTGCAGCCACCGTCCGATGACACGAAAATATCAGGATCGACGAGATCCGCGGGCGGAGCGGATCCCGTGGGTTCGGGTGGGGAAGGGGTGGGGCTGGCGGGTTGCACGTGGGGGATTGTGGTGTAGAGTGGGACACCCGGATCCCACCCGTCCGAGGTCTCCCACCCATGATTCGCGTCCGGTGCCAACAGCACGTCACGGTCGACGACAAGGGCCGCCTGGCCCTGCCGGCGCCGATCCGTCGCGTGCTCGAGGAATCCCAGACCCGGTCGTTGGTGCTGGCCTACAGCCGTGGCGGCGTCTGGGGATGGACCCCCACCCACTACGAGTCAGAGGTCGAAGGCCGGATGCTCCAGCAGGATCCATTCTCCAGCTCCGTGCTCGACTTCGCGCACTCGATGATGTCGACTGCGCAGGACGTCGAGCTGGATGCGCAGGGGCGGATCCGGATCCCGCCCCCGCTCCGCGAGCTGGCGCGGATCGACCGGGAGTGTGTGGTCCACGTCCTCCTCGGCCACGTCGAGATCTGGGACAAGGCGACCTGGGATCGGCGGTTCGAGGAGTCGCTGCACGCGGTCCGCGAGCAGGCCGGCATGCCGGGACGGGGGACCCCGTGACCGCGTACCAGCACCTCTCCGTGATGCTCCCCGACGTCGTGGCGGCCCTGCGCCCCGCGGACGGCGACGTGTTCGTCGACTGCACGTTCGGTGGCGGAGGCCACACCCGCGCCCTCCTCGAGGCCGCGAACTGCACGGTCGTGGCCATCGATCGCGACCCGGCCGCGCTGGCCAACGCCGCCGCCCTCCAGGGCCAGTTCGGCGACCGGCTCGTCCCCCGGCACGCGGCGTTCTCGGAGCTCGGGCGCGTCCTCGACGAGCTCGGGCTGCCGCTGGTGGACGGCGTGCTCGCCGACCTCGGGGTCAGCTCCCACCAGCTCGACACGCCGGAGCGGGGCTTCAGCTTCCGCACCCGCGGCCCGCTCGACATGCGGATGGACCCCACCAGCGGCCAGTCCGCCGCCGAGCTCGTCGACACCCTCGACGAGTCCGAGCTGGTGCGCATCCTCCGCGAGTACGGCGAGGAGCAGAAGGCCGGACGCGTCGCGCGCGCCATCGTCTCCGGCCGTCCCTGGTCCGACACCCTGTCTCTCGCCGAAGCCGTGGCCCGCGTCGTCGGGCCCGGTGGACGCATCCACCCCGCCACCCGCACCTTCCAGGCCCTCCGGATCGCCGTCAACGGCGAGCTCGGTGAGCTCGAGTCCCTCCTCCCCGCTGCCCTCGAGCGCCTCCGCCCCGGAGGTCGTCTCGCCTTCCTCACCTTCCACTCTCTCGAGGACCGCCTCGTCAAGCGGTTCTTCGACGCCAGCGCCGGCAAGGGTCGTCCGCGCGACCCTTACGGGAACCCCATCGGTCCCGTTCACCTTCGGGTGCACCCGGATCTGGCCCCCACCGACCCGGAGAACCCGCGCGCGCGGTCCGCGCGGCTCCGCTCTGCCACGAGGTTGCCGTGGAACGCACCGTGACCCGCGCCCTCCCGTTCCTCGATCACGGCTCCGTGCTCGAGGTCCACCTCCCGGTGGTCGAGCGCAAGGCCCTGTCCCGCCTGTTGCCCTTGTGGCGCTACGCCGTCTGGGTGACCGCGGCGTTCGTGCTGCTCGCGGCGTGGGTCGCGGTCCGCGTCGACGTCCAGGCGCTCCGCGAGGACCTCGACAAGGCCAGCCGCACCCAGCGGGAGTCCCGCATCGTCAACGACCGGCTGCGGCTCGAGCTCGACTCGCGCAAGCGGGCGGTCGCGATGGAGGTCGCTGCACAGCGGCTCTCCCTCACCGAGGACGTCGAGGTCGTCGCCGTCCCCGCGAAGGGCGGGCGCTGATGGCCAAGAAGCCGCTGGTCCTGCCCCCCATCGAGCCGGCCGTCGCGCCGCTGCCGGTGCTGCGCGCCAACGCGGACTTCCGCGTCCGGATGGTGTCGTCGCTGCTCGTGTTGATGCTGCTCGCCGTCGCCGTCCGCGGCGCGGGGCTGTGCCTGTTCCCCTCCGAGCGCACGCTCCGGTCGGCCGCGGTCCAGCGGTGGGACCAGATCACGATGCGCGCCCGCCGGGGCGAGGTCTACGACCGGACCGGGCGGCGACTGGCCACTTCGGTCGCGACCCCGAACATCATCGTCGACCCGCTGCGCGTGCCGTCCGATCACCGCGAGGAGCTGGCCGCCACCCTCGCGCGGATGCTGCAGCTCCCCCGCGAAGAGATCCTCGAGAAGTTGTCCCGGCAGTCGCAGTACCAGCGGCTCGCGATGCAGGTGCACCCGCGCCTGGCCGCCGAGATCGAGGCCCTCGACGAGCCGGCCGTCTGGGTCGAGCGCGAGCCCCGCCGGTACTACCCCGAGGAGGCGCTCGCCTCCCAGGTCCTCGGCTTCGTGGACGCCGCCGGCGCGGGTCGCGAGGGCATCGAAGCCAGCCTCGATCAGTGGCTCCGGGGCGGGTCCGTGTTGTTGCAGCGGCGTCGCGACCGCCACGGCATGAACGTCGACGATCCGACGGGCAACCAGGACCTCTCCGCGGGTCTCAACGTCAGCCTCACGATCGACCGGACGCTCCAGCGCATGGCCGAGCGCGCGCTCGCCGGCGTCATGGAGCGCACCGTCCCCGACGCTGCGTGGGTCGTG
>JBIKWC010000445.1:0-4266 GCA_044356535.1 Myxococcota bacterium | reverse complement strand
CTTGGACAACCCACCCTGCGGGAAGAGCTTGCCCAGGGACACGTAGGTGTAGCTGCCGGCGTTGGTGTCCGGTTCGACCTCCACCACCTGTTCGGCGAGCATGACCCCGTTGCCGAGCCCGGCGGCCTGCAGGCGAGCCAGGCACTCCGCGACTCCGGAGGACGCGGAGCCCACCAGGCCGACCTGGACCCACAGCTGGTCGGTCGTGGCCGACACGTCGAACCGCTCGGGCCACACGTCGGCCGTCGTCCGCGCCGTGGTCGCCGTGCCCCAGGCGCCCGGACGCTGCGTGCTCACCGCGGCGAACCGCACCCGCATGGCGCCCGAGAATGGGCCGGTCAGGGCCCGCAGCTCCATCACCGCATCGATGGCGGTGGTTCCGGCCGCCAGCATCCACTGGCTGAGCAACAGCGTCACCTGGCTGGTGGATTCACACTCGACCTGGCCGGTCACGACGGGAACGAGCTGAGGGTTCTTCATGGACGACTTGCTCCTCGCGCGGATGCGCTCACTGGTACGGCAGTGCGCCGATACCGCTGAACGCCATTGTTGTTCCAACGCTATTCTGGGAATGTATCCCCCCCGTGGACCGCCACGTGCCCGCGACGGGATCGACGATCCGCCACTCCTTCCAGTCGGCGACCACGAGCTCGCCAGAGGACAACACCGTGCCCTCCCCGAAAGAAGTGTCCGGACCCAGGGCTTGCCACGCGACGTCCATGCCCCGGAGCGTACCTCGGGGTAGGCCGTGGGGAGGGAGGGATCGTGGCGCACACGTTCGAGCTGCAGCTGACCTGGACCGGGAGCACCGCCGGCCCCGACTACTCGCGCGCGTTGACCGCGAGCACCGCCGGCAAACCCGACCTCGCGGTCAGCTCGGCCCCCGGGTACGCGGGCGACGGCAGCCGCTGGAACCCGGAGGACCTGTTCGGGGCCAGCCTCGGGACCTGCCACGCGCTCACGTTCCTGTCGCTCGCCGCGAAGTTCGGCCTCGAGGTCCGCGACCTCCAGCAGCAGGTGACCGTCACCCTCGACACCGTGGAGCGGGTCACGAAGATCACGCAGGTGACGCTGTCTCCGACGATCACGCTCGCGGCGGGGCCCACCGTCGAGAAGGTGCGCGACGTGTGGGAGAAGGCGCACAAGTACTGCTTCGTCGCCAACAGCATCACCGCCGAGGTGCTGATGCCGCCCGCCGAGGTCGTGTTCACCTGACGGGCCTTCACCTGACGGGGATCGGCACCGGCATCACCCAGCGGTGGACGCCGGTGAGGGGCGCGAACGTGGCGTCGGCCATCGCGGCGGAGACGCAGTCCTCGAGGTCGGCGTCGACGTCCTCGTTCACCACGTTGGTCTCCACGCGGGCGTTCGTGCCGTCCCCGGTGACCACGAGCTCCACGGTGAAGCGCCCCGCGGGGCCGGGGTCCGCCCGCGCCACGAACGCCGTCCAGCAGGTGGCCAGGCGGTCCGTGCGGGCCACCAGGGCCTCGGTGAAGCCGGTGCGAGCGTCGTAGACCTTGGTGAGGTCGTGGACGACCGCGGGTTCGGGCGCCGCGTCTCCGGTGTCGTCGGCGTCGGGTGGTGGCGCGGTTGGCGTGCGGACCACCTGGGGCTCGGGTGCCCTCGGCGCAGCGGGGCGCGGTCGGGGACCCGCAGCGAGCGGAGCCCCGGTGTCGGGCGCCGACCACCACGCCAGCGCCGAGACCAGCGCGACGACCACCACCGCGAGCCCGAGGAGCGGCAGGGCGCGGTCGCGCACTCAGATCACCAGCGCTTCGGCGTGGCTCGTGTCGCGGTCGAGCCGGAACGCGTCGAGGGAGACGGTGCCCTCGTCCAGCGCCACGGTAGCGGTGTCGCGCCCCGCTTCGGCCAGGGCCAGCCCGCACCGCGCGGTGAACGGCCCGAACATCGCGCCGTGGCCGCTGAAGCCCACGAGGTGGATCAGGTTCTTCCGCTGCGGGTCGTACCCGAGGTACGGGTTGTGGTCCGGGGTGGTGGCGTAGAAGCCGCCGGTGGTGGCCGTGAACCCGGTGAACTCGGCGACCGCCGGCAGGTACCCGGCGAGCTCGGCCCACACGCCGTACGGGTGCGCCTCGACGCCGCCCTGGTGCGACCACGCGGGCTCGATCCGGTCCTGGTCCTCGTACGTGAAGTCGTACTCGGCGGGGGTGTCGTGTTTCTTGCCGACCAGCAGGGTGTCGGCGTTCTCGGGGCGGCAGTACACGCCGGTGGGGGCCACCACGAGGGGCATGGCGGTGAACGCGGCGGCCGGCAGGGCCCCGGAGCGCTCCAGGAACCACAGGTACCGCTTGAGGGGCTCCACGGGGAGCTCGACCCCACCCAGGATGCGCGACAACCGCCGGGTCCAGGCGTTGGTGCAGTCGAGGAACACGTCCCCTTCGAAGGTGCCCCGGTCGGTGACGACGGCGGTGAGCCGATCTCCGCTCGCCACCGCGCCGGTGACGGTGGCGTTCTGGACGAGGGTCCCGCCGAGCTCGCGCACCCGGCGGGCGCCTTCGTTGTACACGAGGTGGGGGAGCAGGAAGCCGTCGGTGGGGCAGAACGTGGCGCCGCGGACGCTCTCGGCGACCCACGGGAACTGCTCGCGCAGGGCGGCGCCCTCGAGCGCGACGACCTCGGTGAGGCCACACGCGCGCTGCATCTCCACCCGGGTCTGGGCGGCGGCCCAGTCGGACTCGGTGTCGACCAGGAACAGGTACCCGTTCTGCACGAGGGGGCTCTGGCCGATCTCCTCGCCGAACGCCTGGTAGAACCGGACGGCGTACCGCATGCCGCGGACCGTGTCCGGGGTCGAGAACTGCTGGCGGATGCCGGCGGCCGTGCGGGACGACGACCCCGCGCCCACGGTCCGACCCTCGAGCACGACCACGTCCCAACCGGCCAGTCGCAGCTCGCGCGCGGTGAGCACGCCGGTGATGCCGCCCCCGATGCACACCGCCCGCCGATCCGCCATGCGGCCTCCGCGGGCCCGGTATCACGCGACGGCGGTCGCACCGTGGCAGCGCTTGTACTTCTTGCCGCTGCCACACGGGCACGGGGTGTGGGGCCCGAGCCGGGGCTTCACGGGCTCCGTGGCGCGGGGCGCGGGCGGATGGACGACGGGGGGCGCCGCAGCCCGCGCCAGGTGCTCGCGCAACGTGGTGTATCGGTCGGCGAACCGCTTGCGGTCGGCGCGTTCGGACCGCCGCCAGCCCGACCACACCTCCACGGCGTCGTCGAATCCGAGACCTCCCCGGAAGTCCGCCAGCGCCGGCGGACGGTCGACGAAGTCGATCACGGCGGTGAAGGAGGCGCCGTCGTCGCGATCGAACGACAGCGTGACCTCCTTGCAGTCGCACCCGGGCCGCGGGCAGTACAGGTCCTGCACGGTCCACCGGTGGCCGTCTTCGGTCCGGAACCGGTCGAGGAGCCCGCGGTACTGCGGATCGTCGGGCAGCCCGCCGCGGAACAGGTGGGAGAACGGCAACAGCCCGCCGGCCCCGACCCACGCGCGGTCGAGGACGAAGCCGTCGAGCTCGCGGCTCCGCTGGGCCCGGAGGCGCTCCAGGGCGCCTTCGCGGGCGGCGGCGGGCAGGTCGCGCGCCACTTCTGCGGCGAGGCCCGGGGCGGGCGGCTCGGTGGGGAGGCCGGTGTGCAGGTCGACCACCACGCGGAAGCGCTGCGCGGTGGCGCCTGCAGGGACCACCTCCACGGCCACCAGGGTCCCGTCGCTGCAGGGGCACCCGGGGGTGGGGCAGCCCTGCAGCTCGAGGCGGAACGGGTGCGGATGTCCGTCGAACCGGGCGACGGTGCGTCCGGTGCGGGTCAGCTCGGCCGGGTCGTCGAGGTGCATGGCCCCCGGCGTATCCCGCGGCTCACCCCAGGGCGTGGGGGGGAACTCGGCCGGGCCACCTGCGTCGAGTGCTGGGACCTGTTGCGCGACCACCGGCACGGACTGCACACGACCCGGCTACGCGACGTCCCCGCCGGGGAGGGGGGGAGGCGGAGCGAGCGGCGGGACGCGGACGCGTCACTCGCCGGGTGGGTGGAAGCGGATGGCGAAGCCTTCGGTGTTGGTGGGCTCGGAGCGGGTGAGCTCGCGGCCGAGCGCGTCCACCACGATGTAGGGCTCCTCGGACCGGCCCACGACCCACAAGCTGCCGTCGGCGGCCCAGGTCACATCGGCCATGGTCTGCGTGTTCCTGCCCTTCACCTCCCACCCGCACCGGAACTGGTCCTGTTCGTCGAACAGCCCGAACCACCCGT
>JBIKWC010000444.1:0-4271 GCA_044356535.1 Myxococcota bacterium | reverse complement strand
CTCGCCAACCCGTACTGCCCGGTGGTGGCAGGGTTCCTGCCGGCCGAGAGCACCTCCTCGCTCTGGCGGGACCTCGAGACCGTGGGGAACTGGGTCGTCGTGGGGAGCGAGGCCAACGACCACGGGCTGCAGCTGTTCGACCTCACCCACCTGCGCGGCGCCACCGACACGCTCTTCGCCCCCGACGCCGTGTTCACCGGGGTCGGCAGCTCTCACACCGTCACGATCGACCCAGCGTCCGGCACGGTGGCCGCCAACGGCGCGGACACCTGCGAGGGCATGTTGTTCGTCGACGTCTCGGACCCCCTCGCGCCGCGCGGCGCCGGCTGCTTCGACGGCGTCGGGTACGTTCACGACGCCCAGTGCGTGACGTACCGCGGACCCGACACCGAATGGGCCGGCCGCGTCGTGTGTGTGGCCGCCGCCGGAGAGACTGGCGAGATCGTCGTCGTCGACGCCACCGACCTCGACGCCCCGGTCGAGCTCGGGCGACTCCACTACGGTCGCGCGGCGCAGCTCGCGGGCGGTTCGGGGTTCGGGTACTCGCACCAGGGCTGGTTCACCGAGGACCACCGCTACTGGGTGTTCGACGACGAGCTCGACGAGCTCGTGTGGGCCGTCCCCACCACCACGTTCGTCTTCGACCTCGGCGACCTCCAGGCCCCCGCCCTCGTGGGTCAACACGTCCACGAGACGACCGCGATCGACCACAACCAGTACATCGTGGGCAACCGCACCTACCAGTCGAACTACACTGCGGGCTTGCGGATCCTCGACCTCACCGGGGTCGCCGACGCCGCGCTCGAGGAGGTCGCGTTCTTCGACGTGTACCCCCGCTCCGAGCTCCGCGAGTTCGAGGGAACCTGGTCGAACTACCCGTTCTTCGCGTCCGGCGTCATCCCGGTGACCTCGATCGGCGAGGGGCTGGTGCTGGTCCGCCCGTCGCTGGCGCCGTGATTCAGTTCTTCGGGCGGACGAGGACGGTGGGGAGGGGAACCCCTTTCGCCCACGCTTCCACCGCGCGGTCGGAGAGGCGGCCGATCACGAGGTAGTGGCTGTGGAGGGCCTTCGCCGCGGAGGCGTCTTCACACAGCACCTCCTGGTTCATCGAGCGGCTGGCGTGGCAGAAGCGCTGCGCGCCGTCGCGCACCACGAGCAGGCCCACGTGGGTGTCGAGCCCCACCACGTACACGCCTGGCATGCGGGCTTCGGACAGGACCTCCGCGACGTCCGTCTCGCGGTACCGGAGGATGTCGGCGGGCTCGACGACGGACATCACGATGTTCTCGGAGGCCTGCTGGGCGAGCTTCACGCGCTCGACGGACAGGCCGGCGTCGCGCAACACGGTGGAGACGAGGTAGCCGCACGCGATGCGACCGGTGCCGGGGACCTCGGAGGTGCCGTTCATGGCCCACGGCGTGCCCTCCCAGTGCGGCAACAGCTCGAACACCGCGTCGGTGAAGGCCTCGCGCGCCGCCTCGATCGTGTCGACCGGGTCGAGCGCGAACTCGGCCTGCAGCGCGGAGCGCCGGGCCTCCACGGCGGCCTTGAGCTCGTCGTACTCGCTGGCGTTCGCGGCGGAGAACCAGAACCACATGCGCGGGCCCCCTATTGGGTCCGCTCGACCGCGGCCACCGGAGCGCCTACCGTAGGCGGATGGAGCCCACCCCCCTCGACCGGTTCGTGGCCCACCTCGACCGCCGGGGGTGGCCCGAGAACAAGGACTTCGGGAGCCACCTCGCGGCGTGGGGGACCCTGCGCGAGCTCCGGCGATGGGAGGTCCTGGGCGCCTGGCTCGCGACCGGACCGCCCCACGAGGACGTGGTGTGGAGCGCGCTCACCGGGAGGCTGCGCGAGCTCCGCTGCGCGGACGACCAGGCGCTCGTGGAGGCCCTCTGGACGGGCGGGGGAGCGGCCACCGGACCCCTGCTGGCCTGGTTGGCGCGGGAGGGAGAGCCGGTCGCAGCGGAGCGCGCCGCGGGGCTCGCAGGGACCACGCGACCCGTCGACGGGCCCCGGTTCGCCGTATCGCTGCCGCTCCGGCGCTGGCTCGCCGGGCTCGAGCCCCTGGACGGGGCGGTCCACGCGCGACGGCGGTCCCTGTTCGTCGACCCGCCCGTCCGCGCCGACAGCGTCACCTGGGTGACCGAGCGGCTCCTGGCCCACGACCTGGACGCCCCGGGCATCGACGAGGCCCTGGCGTTCGTGGTCGTCGAGTACCCCGCGCGGGAGCTCCGCGACGCGGCCCTGGCGCCGCTCCTGCGGCGGCTCGCCCACAGCGGCGCACGTCTGCCCCCCGGAGCGGCGAAGGTCCTGGCCACGGTAGCGGCGAAGCGGGGCGGGTCCCACCGCGGTCGCGTCGAGCTCCTGGCCTGCGCGCTCCCCGAAGGCGCGGACGTCTGGTCGGAGGCGGTCCTCGCGGCCCGGGACGAGGATCCGGCCTGGGCGCCACAGCAGGTACACGCGGTCCTGGTCGCCCGGCTCCCCGACGCGAGCGAAGCTGCGGCGCTACGGACGCTGTACGGCGCGCTCTCGCCGGCGGTCCGGGTGGCCCTGCTCGGCACCCGGTCGGATGCCCTGGTCGACGCGGACTGGGTCGAGGCGGTGGCGTCTTCGGACCGGGTGGTCCGGATGGCGGCCGCAGGCGCGCTCGTCGACGTGGGCCCGGCGGCCGAGGGGTGGCTGCTCACGCTCGCGACGGATCCAGAGCCCGCAGTGGCGTTGGCCGCGCTCACGAGCCTCTCGGCGCTCGCCACCCCGCGCGCACGCGGCGCCCTGCTCGGCGCGATGGGGCGGCCCGAGCTCGCCGCCCGAGCCCGCCAGCTCCTGGCCCGCCTCGATCCCGCCGACGCCGGGGCACCTGGAGAGCTGTCGCTGGTCGAACCCGTGGGCGGCGCCGTCTCCGAGGCCGTCTCGGGCGGGACGCTCACGGAGCCCTCCGGGTCCGTGGCGCCGGGGGTCCCCGCGCGGGCGCCCGATCCGTGGCGCCTGCTGGAGGCCGCGCCGCGACGCCTCCACCCGCTGGTGCTCCCGACCCAGCTGCTCGTGGGGCCAGACGGCTCGTACGGGTTCCTGTGGGCGCTGGCGGCGCTGGCGCCGTGCAGCCTGGTGGCGGCCGCGACCGCCGTGGGAGGTCCCTGGGTGCAGCGCGGCCTCGTCGGCGCCGGGGTCCTCGCGCTGATCCTCGCTGCGCCCCCCGTGTACGGCGCTGTCCAGCGCGTCCGGTTCCTCCGCTCCGCCACGTTCGCCTTCACGGCCTCGGTGCGGGTGTCCGAGGAGGTCGTCGACCCGGAGCGCCGGCGGAGCGTACAGCACCACGATCTCGTGGTCGTCGACCAGGCAGGGCGGTCGCACAAGAGCCGGCACACGTTCGACACGCGTCGGGAGAACCTGCTCGACGACCCGACCGAGCGGGTGCTGCTGGACCCCGTGACACACCACGTAGAGCCGTGTGACCTGATCGTCGACGTGGTGGTGGGCTCCGGGGGACGCCTGCGGCCCGCGCCGTGGACGTACCCCCGGGCCATCGCGGTGCTGGCCTGGTGGGCGCTCCAGCTGGGGCTGGCGGGGGCGCTGCTGCTCGGGTGAAGTAGGCTGCCGGGCGGGGAGCGGTCATGGGGTACGAGAACGGCGAGGTCGCGGCGATGTTCACCGAGCTCGCCGACCTCACCCAGATCGTGGGCGGCGACGAGCACCGGATCCGGTCGTTCCGGCGCGCTGCGCGGGTGATCGAGAACCTCGCCGAAGACCTCGAGACCGCGATCCGGTTCGGCACCTTCGAGAAGCGGCCGGGGGTGGGGCCCGGGACGGTGTTCCGGGTCAAGCAGATCCTCAAGGGCGGCGTCACCGACGACCTGCGGGAGCTGCGGCGCAAGCTGCCTGCGGGCCTGCGCGACCTCCTCGACGTGAAGGGGATCGGGGCCAGCACCGCGCGCCGCCTCTGGCAACACCTGAAGATCTCGTCGATCGCCGAGCTCGAGGTCGCCCTGCGCTCCGGCGCGGTGGCCCAACTGCCTCGCATGGGCCAGAAGACCTCCGAGAAGCTCATGAAGGCGCTCCAGGACCACGCCGGACGGATCGGGCGCATCCCGTACGTCGACGCCCGCCGGATGGGGGCCCGGATCCTGGCCGGGATGCAGGGCGCCCCCGAGGTGACCCGGGTGACGTTGGCGGGCTCCCTGCGGCGCGGCAAGGCCACCATCGGCGACCTCGACGTGCTCGTGGCCTCCGACGATCCGGCGCGGGTGGCGGCGCGGTTCGTGACGCTGCCC
>JBIKWC010000209.1:0-13460 GCA_044356535.1 Myxococcota bacterium | reverse complement strand
ATTGCGACCCGCGGACGACCGATGACGAGGACCGCGACCAGGACGCGTTCTCCGCGTGTGGTGGGGACTGCGACGACGGTGACGACGCCGTGAACCCGGACGGCGCAGAGGTGGCGTGCAACGGCGCAGACGACGACTGCACGCCGGGCACGCCCGACGACGTGGACGCCGACAGCGACGGCTGGACCGGCTGCGACGAGGACTGCGACGACGCCGACGAGACCATCGCGCCCGACGCCACCGAGCTGTCGTGCGACGGCGTCGACAACGACTGCGACCCCCGCACCCCCGATGACGAAGACCGGGACGGAGACGGGCTCGACGTGTGCGCGGGTGATTGCGACGACACCGAGGCCAACGTCCCGGGCCAGACCGAGCTCCCGTGCAACGACATCGACGACGACTGCGATCCGGACACGCTCGACTGCCCCGGGACCGGGGACACGGCCGGCCCGTCGAGCGACAAGGTGCCGCTGGTCGATCCGGGCTGCGGCTGCGACCACGGTCGGCCGACGACGGCGTGGGCAGCGGTGGGCGGGCTCCTGTGGCTCCTGCGCCGGCGGCGGGTCAGCTCCCGGGCGCGCCACACGTGAACGTCTTCGGGGTGAGCGCGCCGGGCGTCTGCTTGAGCCAGCAGGCGCGGTACCCCTCCACGTAGACGTAGCCCGTGCAGGCGGCCGTCCCGACACACGCTTCGCCGCAAGCCTCGGCCGACGGCAGGTCGCGTGGTGCGGCCTCCAGGTCCCGTCCGCCGTGGTCGTGGTCCACACGCGGCGGGGTGACGGCCCGCGCCCCCTCCGGGGCGGTCTCCACGGTGGCAGCCACCATCCGCACGGTCACGCGGCGGGAGGCCGGTGGGTGCAGGACGCAGCGGTTCCAGCCGCTGATGAACACGAAGGCCCCGCACCCCGCGGTGTCTGCGCAGCGCACCGCGCAATCGGCGGCGGTGGTCCCAGGCGCGCTCGAGAGCGGCGCCGTCGGGATGTCGCAGGCCGGCTGCAGGGCGTCCGGCGCAGCCGAGGCCACGAAGGCGAACAGTCCCACCATCACGCGGCCCTCCGGCGTCGGGCGGCGACCAGGGCGAGCCAGGCGAAGGGCGTCCACGACGCCCTGCCGGCGCCGTCACACGCGCACCCGGGGTCGGTGGGCCTGGTCGGTCCCGGCCCGAGGAGCCCCCCCGTGTCCCCGACGGACCCCGTCTCCTCGACCACCAGGTCCTCGCCGTCACAGTCCTGGTCGATGCCGTCGTTCGCGACCTCGACGTTGCCGGGGAACCGCTCGGGGTCCTCGTCGTCGCAGTCGTCCGCGCATCCCGCGACCCCGTCGTCGTCGCGGTCCACGCCGTCGGACGTGGTGGGGTCGCAGTCGTCGTCGAGGACGTTGCAGGTGATCTCGCTCTCCCCGGGGTTGACCTGCGCCTCGGTGTCGTCGCAGTCGTCGCAGGTCGTGAACCCGTCGCTGTCGTCGTCGGGCTCGTCGGAGGTGCCGGCATCGCAGTCGTCGTCGACGGAGTTGCACACCACCTCCGTGCGCCCCGGACGGACCGCGGCGTCGCCGTCGTCGCAGTCGAACCCCTCACACGCGCCCGCACCGTCCCCGTCGAGGTCGGGGTCGTCCGGGGTCGTGGGGGTGCAGTCCTGGTCGATGCCGTCGCAGGTGGTCTCCGCCGCGCCCGGGTGGATGGCGGGGTCGAAGTCGTCACAGTCGCTGCAGACCTCGTACGTGTCGTTGTCTTCGTCGGGCCGCAGATCGAGGAGGTCACAATCCTGGTCGATGCCGTCGCAGACGATCTCCGGGGCGCCCAGGTACACGCCCGCCGCTGCGTCGTTGCAGTCTTCCGCGCAGCTCCGGCCGTCGCCGTCGGAGTCCGGGCGCAGGTCGAGGCCGCTGCAGTCCTCGTCCACGCCGTTGCACGCGTCTTCGATGGCGCCCACGTACCGGCTCGGATGGGCGTCGTCGCAGTCCTGGCCGCAGCTCCGGCCGTCACCGTCCTGGTCCGGGCGGAGGTCGCTGCCGTCGCAGTCCTGGTCGTCGCCGTCGCAGGCGGTCTCCGGGGCTCCCACATACACGGTCGGGTCGCTCTCGTCGCAGTCCTGGTCGCAAGCGTGCCCGTCCCCGTCCGGGTCCGGCTCGAGGTCCGAGCCGTCGCAGTCCTCGTCCACGGCGTTGCAGGCGAACTCAGGAGCGCCGAGGAACACGTCGATGTCGGCGTCGTCGCAGTCCTCCTCGCAGGACCAGCCGTCGCCGTCGTCGTCCGGGCGCACATCCGCGCCGGAGCAGTCCTGATCGATGCCGTCGCAGGACGTCTCCGGGGCCAGTGGCGACACCCCTGGCCGGCGGTCGTCGCAGTCTCCCCCCAACGCCGTCACGCCGTCTGCGTCGAAGTCGGAGTCCTGCGACGAGAACGTCCCGGCGCCGCCGTTCTGGGCGCTGTAGGTCCCGGTGAACGCTCCGGCTCCACCGGCGACGCGGACGGTACAGGTCGCGGTGTCGATGCCCCAGGTGGCGACGCGTCCCCCACCCCCTCCACCACCGTCGCTCTCGGACCCGCCGCCGCTCCCACCTGCGCCTCCGCGCGCGTTGAGGGACCCGGTGCAGCTGCCACCGCTCCCGGCGAGGACGATGCCGCCGCCCGACCCGCCGCCGCCGCCGTCGCCGTTGGCGCCGCTCCCGTCGGCAGCACCTGCGCCCCCGTTCGCCGACACCGTGCCGCTGACGGTGAGCAGCCCCGCCGCGACCAGCGAGACTGCACCCCCGCCGCCGCCACCCGCGGGGTTCGGGCAGCTGGAGCGGCGGCCGCCCCCGCCTCCGCTTCCGGCTTCGAGGGTGACGGTGACGTCGCCGTACAGGCCACCGCCGGCCGTGCCGAGGTCGGAGTCCCCGCCGGCCCCGCCGAAGCCGGCGCCGCTGGCGCCGTTCCCGGTCCCGCGGCCGAACCCCGTCCCAGCGCCCGGACCACACGTGTCGCCGGCGCCGCCTCCGGGACCTGGCGTCACGCCCGCACCAGACGCGGTGACGCTGGCGGTGACGACGAGATCGCCCTTGGAGAGGATCGCGAACCCGTGGCTGCCCGTCGCCACCAGATCCTGGTCGAGGACCACGTCGTCGAACGTGAACACGGCGAGATCGATCCCGCCGACGTTGGTGACGACACCGACGTGGGTCGGCCCTCCGCCGCTCACAGACAACGTCGGGCTCGCGGTGCCGGTGGTCACGGTGACGGCGCCGACGGGGTCGAGGCTGGCCGCGAGCGATCCGAAGGCGTACGGATCGAGCGGGAGCGCAGAGGCGAGCCGGGGCAGCAGGGCGATCCACATCGATAGATCATGCCACGCAGCGGGCCACCGCGGGGACGGTGTCGGCTCCGGCGCCTGAACGCTCCGTCCGGGTCGCGACCGTCTCCGTGCGCCGACGGCGCAGGAGGCAGCGCGTCCGCCGCGCCCCCTTGACCGGACGGGGCGGGTTGCGTCCGATCGGCGTCCGCCGGAGGACCGATCGATGCCGCGGTACGAGTTCGTCGAGGGAACGTCCAGCAAGTTCTGGGAGATCACCCTGAACGGGAGCGCGTTCACCGTGCGCTACGGCCGGATCGGGACCGACGGCCAGGTGCAGGAGAAGTCCTGGCCCACCGACGCCAAGGCGAAGGCCGAACACGACAAGCTCGTGAAGGAGAAGACGGGCAAGGGGTACACGCTGGTGGGCTCTGCGCCCGCAGCGACGGAAGAGGCAGCAGTCGCAGCGCCCGCGACCGACCCCGAATCAGCGCCCGCAGCCGCCACGAAGCCCGCCAAGGCCCCGAAGAAGGCCGCCCCACCTCCCGAACCGCCCCCCGCGGCGCCACCACCTGGCCAGGACGGCTTTCTCGACGCAGGCGGCGGCTACGGCCTGGGCCTCCGCGACGGCGCGATCGTCGCCCGCAACGACAAGGGGAAGGTCCTCGCCTCGGTCCCGAAGTCCCTCAAGGACACCGAGATCTACGACATGCTCGAGGGCGCCGTCGAGTTCCTGGAGCAACACGCGGTCGAGTGCCGCGAGCAGGTGGAGGGGTGGATGCTCCGGTCCCTGCCGGTTCCCCGCAAGGTGCTCGAGGCCGTGTGGGTCGACCCGGACTGGAAACGCCCGCTCGAGAACCTCGTGGTGAAGGGCACGACCGACGCCGGTATCCTCCGCGCGGTGGGCGAGAAGGGCCTCGGGGTGGTCACGCTCGACGGCGAGACCGTGTGGCTGGCCGACGGCGAGGTGTCGCTGCCCCACCCCATCCTGCTCGAGGAGCTCGACGACTGGCGCGCCATCCTCACCGAGCTCGGCGTCGAACAGGGCAGCGCGCAGCTGTTCCGCGAGACGTTCCGCAAACCGGTCGGCGACGACGCCAAGAAGCCGGGGATCGACCAGTTCTCGGGCGGCGAGTTCGACCTCCTGGCCACCGTGAACAACGTCGCCAAGAAGCTCGGGTACCGGGTGTCCGGGGGGTGCGCGATCTGCCGCGTCCTCGAGAACGGCGTGTCGACCGAGGGCCGCTACTACATCGGCGAAGGCGACCCCATGTCCGAGACGAGCACGGGCGACCTCGTGTGGGTCGACGGAAAGCAGCAGCTGCTGACGCTCGAGCAGGTGCCGCCGGTCGCGTTCTCCGAAGGCATGCGGATGGCCTCGGCCATCTGGTCCAAGCGCAAGATCGAGAAGAAGGAGGACGCAGATGCCTGAGCAGGCCTTGACCGAGCGCGCGCGCCTCGAGGCCGGCGGGCTCGTCCGAGTGGGCGCCGACGTGGGCGCGGACCTCTCCTCCGACACGGTCGACGCCCGAGGCTACTCGTCGCCGGCGCTGCCGGGCAGGATCGTGGTGCGGCTCGTCCCCGACGCGATCGCGCGCGGGATCGACACCGAGATGGAGCTGCTCTCCTTCGCGATGACCTCCCACGCGGACGACATCGCCGTCCAGCGGCGCCGGGCCCTCGGCTTCCCCGGCACCGCGCTGGTGATCGACCCCGAACGCGCACGCTACGCGCTCGACGTGATGCGCGAGTTCAAGACGCACGCGAAGCGCATCTCCAGCAAGCCGGGGCACGCGAAGGACGGGTTCGACGCCGTGGGCGAGCGCCTCTCCCGCCAGGTCCCCCACTTCCTGCCGTCCTACTACGAAGAGGTCGCCCGCGCGTTCGCGGTGGCCGGCAACCTCACCTACGCCGGCACGTTCTTCGACAAGGCGCGCACCGCCGAGCGCGAGTTCGGCCTCGAGGTCGACGAGGAGCGCCGGGCCGAGGCGTTCCTGGAGTTCGCGCTGCTCGGCGCGCTGACGGTGAAGTCCATCCAGTCCTACGGCAAGGAGGTTCAGCGCCTCGCGGGGGCCGAGAAGGCCTACGAGCGGATGTACCAGCTGGCCACGCGCCGGACGCTGGGCGGCGTCGCGCCGTGGGCCACGCTGCCGAAGGACCTGCGGAGCCTCGCGAAGGCCGCGAAGCGTGACCTGCGCGCCGAGGACGCCCGGTTCCTGCGCGAGGTCTCGACCGCGGCATCCATCAAGCGTGCGCCCGGATCGTTCTGGATCGAGTACCGCGACGCATGGGTCGAGCTCGCGCAGGCCGAGCCCGCCGTGCGCGGCCGGCTCCTCGACCTGTTCCCGAACGGCGGGAAGACCCGCTACGCGTGGCGGGAGGACACCTCGGGCTTCACCGAGCAGTGGATGGAGCTCCTGCACGCTTGCGGCGCGTTCGAGGCCCTGTGGGCGGACGTCGAGGCCCCAGCGCGGCCGGGAGCGGGTCGGGCGGGGTGGTTCGCCACCCTGCAGGGCTGGTGCAGCGCCGGCGACGCCATCGTGCTGCAGCTCGTCCGCAAGGCCGCGCCGAAGCTCATCGCCGACGCGGTCCCGGTCCAGCTCGCCACCGGCGACTACTACCGGCCGTTCGACCTGGACCTCGTCGATCTCCTCGCCGAGCTCGGTGTCCCCTGGGCGATCGCGCAGGGGTGGCGCCGGGTCGAGCTCGAGAAGTGGGCAACCTGGAAGCCCGGGCCCGCGAGGATGGGCTTCCCCGCGGAGCACCGCCCGCGGGATCCGGTGTACGCCGCGAAGCAGGCCGCGGTCGTGGAGCTGCTGCGACCCGCGATCGACGGGGTGTTCGGCAACCCGCAGTTCGAGTCGGTGGCCGCCGGCATGGAGGGGATGCGCGAGCTGCGCCGCAGCTGGCTCACCGAGCGCCTCGCCGAGCTCTCGGGGCCCGGGCTCGCCGCGACGGAGTACGCGCTCGGCCGGCTGGAGGCCTCGACCAGCGCCGATCACTTCGCCGAGTTCCCGGACGCCTCCGCCGCGCTGCAGGAGGCCGCGCAGGGCGCACGGGCCATCGGCGCCTCCCTCGGTGCCACGCTGCGCGCCGGGTTGCCCGACGAGCTGCACTGGCCCGCCTGGGAGGAGGCCCGCGAGTACCTCAACCTCGGGCCCAACACGGCCGAGGGCGTGTTCGTCCAGTGGCCCCACCTGCTCTGGTTCACGCCCACCCGGCTGTGTGTGGTCGACCAGGACCGCGTGGTGCTCAAGCTCGACCTCAAGCACGGCGACGGCAAGGTCGTGCCGTGGCGGGTCTGGTACGTGGGCGGCAAGGTCCTGGTGGCCTTCCACTACTGGGCCAAGGGCGGCAACGTGAACGTGGCGTACTGGTCCCACGCGCCCAACGACACCTTCGAGCTCCCCTTCTCCTGGCGCTCCTCGGCGAACGCGTGGCCCGTCGAGCACGCGGACGCCATCGTGGTCGGCACCAACCGGCTCACGGTCGGTGACCGCTCGGCCCCCGACATCGCGCCCCAGTTCCACGACGCCACCACGTCGTGGGTGGTGGTGGACGGCAAGCTGCGGGTCCAGGACCGGTCCACCGGCGCGCCCGGCCCAGAGGGAGGCCCCGGCTTCCTGCGGGGCTCGGCCAACGGGTACTACCACGCGGTCTCCGCTCCCTCGAGCCCGCTCGCCGGCGTGGTCGACGGGCAGTACGGGCTGCGCCGCGTGCTCCAGCAGCGGGCGACGGACGACGACGGCGACGAGCTCGAGGACGACGAGGCGCCGAACACCCTCGTCACCCTCGCGGGGGACCGGTTCCCCGGCACGATGCTCGACGGCACCACCGCCGTCTCGGTGACCCACCTGGTGCGGTTCCCCGCGCGCACCGCGCTCCGGGGGGTCGGCACCGACTCGCGGTGGCGGTCCGGGGGACGCACCTCGCGCGCGCTCTTCTCGGCGCCCGACCAGCAGAAGGTGTCCTTCGCGCAGGACCTCGCGACGCACCGCCTCCCTCCCCTCGAGACGTGGCACCACCTGTCCCCGCGCCACGAAGGGTCGAGCCGCGCCCTCGCGGCCCTCGGAGACGACGCAGCCACCGCTCTCGTCGCCGCAGATCCCGCGGGGCTCGCGGTCGCAGGCGTCACGGACGCAGCCGTCCACGCTGCCGTGGGGGCCCAGGTCGCGGAGGCCCGTGCGCTCGCCGATCGGGTGACGAAGCTCGCCGGCGCGCGCCTCACCGGCGGAGTGGTGCGTCCGAAGCCCGTGCCGCGCCTCGGCGACGAAGCGCTCGCGCCGGCCCTGTCGAACCTCCGCCACTACTGGACCTACGGCGACAGCTCCGTGTCCGCGGCGATCGAGACCCTGGGGCGCTTCCTGCGCGACGGCGAGTCGGGGGAGCACGTGTTGTTCTCGCGCCTCGAGCCCACGCAGTGGATCGGTCGGATCCGCGGCCTCGCCGTGTCGGCAGCGCGCCCCGGGGTCGCCGACGAGCACCGCGTGTTGCTGGCGAAGGCGGTCCGGTTGTTCCAGGAGGCCGGGCTGGCCGGACCCCGCGTGCGCACCGGCGTGCTCGGGTTCTCGAAGCTCGACCTCCCCTGGGTGACGGTCGTGGACGGAGACGACGGCGCCAAGAAGCCGTCCTCGGCGTGGCGGCACCACGACGGCGCCCACCGCCTCTTCGTGACCGGGGTCACGGAGCAGGGCGACGACGAGTCCGCTGGGCCGTGGTCCGGCACGTTCGTGCAACACGTCACCGAAGGGGAGCTCGAGACCCCGAAAGGCGCGACGCTCTCCGAGGTGTCGTCGTCCGACCCCGCCGACGAAGCCTGGCTCCCCCCCTTCCTCGACGCGCTCGCCACCCGCGGCCCGTGGGCGCTCCACCGCGCCGAGGTCGATCGCTTCTCCGAGGCCGTCGGCATCACGCCCACCGACGCCGCAGTGGTCCTCGCCGGGTTCCCGCTCGAGCTCGACAAGGCGCTGCGCGAGGACCTCGGGCTCAAGCACACCGACGTGAAGGCGGCCTGCCAGCGCCTGCGGAGCGTGTCGTTCGCCGACAAGCTCTCGCTGCTCGCGGCCCGCGCCGGGGAAGACCCCGCCAGCGTGTGGGACGAACACGCCGTGGAGCGGGTGATCGGGCGATGGTCCACGCTGTACGGCCGCCGGATCGCCGTCGACGAAGTGCTCCTCGCTGCGGCCGACAAGGAGCTCGGGCGCGGGAGCGCGGCGAAGGTCTCGCAGCTCGCGAACCACCGGAGCTGGAAGGTGCTGCACGAGGACGTGGCCTTCACCCTCGACGCCAGCGGCGACCCGGAGACCGACGACGAGGTGGGCTTCACCAGCAGCGTCGCGCTGGACGTGGCCCGGACGGTGTGCTGGCTCGCGGGTCGGCTGCCCGTCGGCCACCCCGTCCGCGACGAGCTCCCCGCGGTGATCGACGCGGCCCGGGCGCGCCTCGCCAACCCGAAGTCGTGGTTCGCCGGGGGCCGCTGGTACCACTACGAGGAGAAGCAGCAGAAGGTGGCGAAGAGCTGGTTCGACGCGCTCCCCGGGCGCGCCGAGGAGACCGCGAAGGACGACGAGGGGCAGGTCACCACCTGGCGCAAGGTCGTGGGCGCGGTCGCGGTCACCCGCAGCACCTACTGGACCCGGACGGCGTTCCAGTTCGCGACGCTCGATCCGGCGGGTCGCGACCTGCTGGTGAGCCTCGCGAAGATGGCCGAGCAGGACGTCGACGCCCTGTGGCCCGTCGAGACCCTGAAGTCGGCAGGGATGACCGGCATCGTCGACCGCATCCGGAGTTCGCCGCTCCCGGCCGGGAGCTGGGAGCAGAACCCGCTCGCCTCGGCGCCCGACGTGGTGAAGGCCGTGGCGAAGAAGCGGAAGCTCTCGGAGCGCGCTGCAGCCGCCTGGCTGCAGCTGCTGGTGCTCGTGGAGCCCACGAAGAAGGCCGTCTGCGAGTGGAACGGCTGGACCCCGAAGGTCTACGACGACGCCGTGGCCGAGCTCGTCGCCGCCGAGCTCGTCGTGGTCGGGAAGCGGGCGCGCGCGGGTCGCGAGCACTTCCTCCCCGGCGGGTGGGAGGACCCGAAACACGGCCCTCCGTACGAGCTGTGGAAGGAGCCGCTGTACGGCAAGGCCCCGAAGGCCACCCGGTTCCCGCTCGGCAGCATGGTTCCGCTCGAGCCCCTGCACACGTTGTTCGCCGCTGCGTGGGCGCGATGTGAACACGGGGACGCCCCCGCCTTCGAGGAGGTCCGTCGATGACCGTCGATCCCGCCGCCGTCCAGTCCCCCCCACCCGAGGCGCGCCACGCCGACGAGCTGGCGTTCCTCATGGCCTGGGACGCGGGTCCGCGCCCGCCCAACTGGAAGCTCACGCCGCGCGCGGTGGTGCAGTTCGTGGCGGGCTCGAAGGGCGAGCTCCTCACCATCGCGAAGCCCCCGAAGGGCATCCCGAAGTCCCTCGTGATCAGCGAGAAGTTCGTGGGGGAGCGCGCACTCGTCGAGCGCTGCGTCGTCACCCTGGCCGGCGAGCGCGGCCTGTTGCTGGTGGGCGAGCCCGGCACGGCGAAGTCGATGCTCTCCGAGCTCCTCGCGGCCGCGATCTGCGGCACGAGCGCGCTCACGGTGCAGGGCACGGCCGGCACCTCCGAGGAGCACCTGCGCTACGGGTGGAACTACGCCGCGTTGCTGGCCCGGGGCCCGTCGCGCGAGTCGCTGGTCCCCTCCCCCGTCCTGGCGGCGATGGAGAGCGGCCGGCTGGCGCGCGTGGAGGAGGTCACGCGGTGCCTCCCCGAGGTCCAGGACGCCCTGGTCTCCATCCTCTCCGACCGACGGCTGTCGGTGCCCGAGCTCGGGGAGGGCGGCACCGTGTTCGCGACCCAGGGCTTCAACGTCATCGCCACCGCGAACCTCCGGGACCGCGGCGTGAGCGAGATGAGCGCAGCGCTCAAGCGGCGGTTCAACTTCGAGACGGTGCCCCCCATCGACTCGGCCGCCCGCGAGGTCGCCCTCGTCACGCGCCAGGCGACCTCGGCGGTGACCCGGGTCGGCGTGCCCCTGGCCGTCGACCAGGTGGTCCTGGAGGCGCTGGTGACCGCGTTCCGCGACCTCCGGTCGGGCCGCAGCGAGGAGGGGTGGGCCGTCGAGAAGCCGTCCACCGTGATGAGCACGGCGGAGGCCGTGGGGGTGGCCACGTCGATGGGCCTGCAGAACGCCTACTTCGACGGCGAGGCCGCGGGCGCGTGGCAGCTGCTGCCGGGGTTCCTGCTGGGCGTGGTCCTCAAGGACGACCCGAAGGACCGGGGGCGCCTGCTGGCGTACTGGGACGGCGCCGTGAAGCGCCGGGCGGAGCAGTCGGCGCTGTGGAAGCAGCTCCACGGCCTGCGGCGGGTGCTGGAAGAGCAGTCGACCTAGGGATACCGGCCCTGATGTGGCTCCTGCTCCCGCTGGCGTCCGCGAAGCCCCCCGACCTCGTGGTCGACGGGCTCCTCGGCAGCGACGTCCACGTCGGCCCCCTGCGGCCCGGGGGGCGGGACACCGCCTTGTGGAGGGACGACGGGGGGACCTGGCGCGCCTGGGACCCCGATCGGGGCGAGGTGGTGGAGCTCGAGGGGGCGACCGGGGTCCTCCACGGCTGGGAGGACACCGACGGAGACGGACTCGTCGAGCTCCTGTTCGGCTTCGAGGTCGTGCAGCGCTGGCCCGACGGCACCCCGCTCCCCGGCCACGGCGCCCGCCCCGACCCGGACGGCGCAGGGCTCGGGGACTGGCTCCCGGCGACGCCGCTCGGAGACGTGGACGGAGACGGCCTCCTCGACCACGCCGTGGGCCAGGGGATCCGGTGGGGCCACGGCTCCTTCACCGGGCTGGGAGGGCGCGGGTTCCCCGTCCCGGACCTCGACGGAGACGGGCTCCCGGAGGTGTTGATCGCGACGCCGTCGGTCTACTACGGACCCCAGACGGAGCTGCGGCTGTTCCTGTGGTCGGACCACACGCCCACCCGCTGGCGACCTCGCTGGCGTAGCCCCGGACCGGGCGATGGCATCGACGGCGTGTTCCTGGCCGACGCGGACGGGGTCCCACCGCTCGAGCTCGTGATCAACGGCACCACCGACTACCACTTCTACGACGGGCTGCTGATCGTGGTGGGTGCGCCGGGTTCGTCGAGCCCCACCTTCACCCAGTCCTTCGGCCCCTCGCTGCCCGGGCCCTACCAGACCGGTGCGACGTCTTCGTCGGCCGGCGACCTCGACGGCGACGGCGACGACGAGGTGCTGTTCCACCACCCACCGCAGCTGCCCGTGGTCTGGAGCCTCGACCGCGCGGCGCCGCGCGAGCGGGTGGACGGAGTGGTCCTCGAAGGCTGGCGCCCGCCCGGCTCCAACCGCTACAACGACTCGCTCGCAGCGGCGGTGGACCTCGACGGCGACGGCACCAGGGACCTCCTCGCTCCGTTCGGCTGGCGGACCCGGGACCGGGTGTGCGGGATGCTCGGCGTGTGGTGGGGGGACACGTGGGACGCGCCCGGCCTCGCGCTCGATGCCGGCGACGCCACCTGCGTCGAGATCGGCTACCCCGACGACGAGCCGCCGGACGCCGCACCCACCGAGGCGCCGCGGGACCGCAACCAGTGTGGTGACGGCATGATCTTCTCGTTCGCGTTGCCGCTGGCGCTCGGGTTCCCCCGCCGCCGGCAGAGGTGAGCCGTCACCGACCGCGTGACCCTGACTCCGACGGTGTCGCAGATCCGGCGAAGACCAGGAGCCGCGTCGCAGGTCAGTACGCGAACCTGCGGGCGAACGCCACTGCGGGGGTCCAGTCCGCGGAGGTGCCCCACGCCTCCTTGTCCTCGTGCGCCGGCAGGTGGGCCACCAGCTGGCGCACCAGCTCCACCACCTCGTCCGGTTCGCCGGGGACGTTGACCAGCTCCGCCGCCGACGCGGGCACCGCGGAGCGACCCGTGAACGCGCGGCGCGCCACGAGCTCGCGCACGATGGCGGCGTAGCGCTCCAGCACCTGGGGGAGAACCGACGCGTCGGTGGCGCTGGCCGCCAGCGCGGCGGCCACGGCGGGTGGGTGGGGAGTCGCCAGCGCGCGCGCCATGCGATCGAGCACCTCGGGCGCGGTGCCCCGTGCAGGGAACAGGCGCGCTGCACACCGGAGGCGGGTCTCCGCGGGCACCGCGCGGGGCAGGCCGTCGTACACCGCTCGGAACCGCGCGACCGCGGAGGGCAGGTGGGGCGCGCCCACCAGCGCCTTCGCCGCGCCGCGCAGGACCGGGGTGTTCCGCAGGCCCGTGGAACACAACACAAGGACGGCGCGATCGAGCTCTTGGTGGGCCCCGGCCTGATCCTCCGCGCGCGCGCCCGCCCGCACCACTGCCGTGGCAGCGTGGGGGACCTCGACGGCGAGCCTCCCCCCTCGGACCAGACAGGTGGCCTTCGCGTAGCGGGCCAGGGCCTGCTCGGGCGGGAGTCCGGTCTTCAGGAGGCCGGTCACCACGTCGGGCAGCCCCTTCGACACCTGACCTCCGAGCTGGCGGGCGAGGGTCCCGTAGTCCTCCCCGAGCTGCTTCATGCCGGCCTCGGACTTGCGGAACCGCTTGGCGAACGCCTCGAAGTCGACCGCCCCGTACCGCGCGAGGCGCGTCTGGAGGGCGAACACCGCCCGCCAGCCGAGCGCCGTGACTGCCAGCACGCCTGCCCCGCCTTCGACGGGGAGCCACGGCGCGTCGGCGGGGACCGTCGCCAGGGCCTCCGAAGCCGCCTGGACCCGCGCCCACTCCTGGGGGTCGCGCATGGCGCCCAGGAGGCCCCGCAGCTGGGCCCGCTTCCGCTCCTCGCGGCGGAGCGTGGCGGCGAACGTGATCATCCGGTGGAACGGGCTCTGGAGCCGGGCCTCGAGGTCGGCGAGGTCGGCAGCGACCTCCTCGGCGGTCTGGTACGCGTGGGCCTCCCGCAGCGCTCCGTACGCGCGCGCCCGGGCCAGCCGCGCGGCATCGACCGTGGTGACGAAGCACGGGCGGGCCAGGGCCTCGAGCTCCTCGTCCGTTGCGTCCCCGCGCTCTCCCCGGAGCAGGCCCCCGAGGACCTGGAGCGCACGTTCGCCGTTCATCCGCGACCTCCCGTTGACCCTGCGGGGGTGGCCGTGGAAAGGTCCCCACCCCGCCCACCCGAACAAGCGGGGGCCGCCGGATG
>JBIKWC010000183.1:0-14924 GCA_044356535.1 Myxococcota bacterium | reverse complement strand
TACCGCGCGATCTTCTTCATGCGGCCGAGGAGCCACTTGTCCGCCGGGAACATGCTGCGCAGCGACGTGAAGTAGTGCGTCAGGACCCGCTGCCGTTCGGGGTCGTCCACCCGCAGCGGAGGCTCTCCCCGGAGGGCGCACCCGATCTTCAGGAAGACCCAGGGGTCCCGGATCGCTGCCCGCCCGACCATCAGCCCGTCCGCGCCGGACTCGGCGAGGGTTTGCACCGCGTTGGTCTCGTCGACGTCCCCGTTGGCGACGACCGGGATCGGGACCCGCGCCTTCACTGCGGCGATGGTCGAGAGGTCGCGGACCCCGCCGTACAGGTCTGCGCGCGTGCGCCAGTGGACCGCGATCGCCTCGACCCCCTCGTCCGCACACATCGCGGCGAGGTCGGGGGCGTTGCGGTGCGCCGGATCCCACCCGGCCCGCATCTTGACGGTGAACGGCAGGCGGGTGGCGGCCCGGATGGCACGCACGATGCGCCGCGCGAGGTCGGGCTCGCGCAGGAGCGAGGCCCCCCCCGAGTTCTGGCAGACCTTCTTGGAGGGGCAGCCCATGTTCAGGTCGACGAGCGTCGCGCCTCGCTCCTCGACGTGGCGGGCGGCCTCCGCCAGGATGTCCGGGTCCCGGCCGTACAGCTGGATCGACACCGGCCGCTCGTCGGGGTCGAACTCGACGGCGCGCAGGGCCACCCGGTGGCCGCCCACGAGGGCCGCGCCAGGGACGAACTCCGTCACGGTGAGCGAGCAACCGCCCACGCTGCGGACGAGGCGCCGGAAGCCGACGTCGGTGACGCCCTCCATCGGCGCGAGGATGAGCGGGGGCGACAGCACCAGGTCACGGATCTGCACGCCCTCCACGTAACGAGGTCGCCTCCCCACGCTAAGGAGGCGCGGGAGGGCAAGTGGACACGTTGCCGGGGCCGCGGGCCAGCTCGGTGACCATCGATGGCGCAGACGACGGGTTCGTCCCCGAGCCCGGCTGGCTGTCCGAAGCCACCCCGAGCGGCGACACGCGCCTCGTCGTGTCGGTGCCTGCCGAGCAGCTGCTGCGGGTGCTCGACGCCCTCCTCGACGCGCTCGCGCCGCCCCTCGGGGTGATGTACCGGCAGAAGGTCGATCGCCGGAACCCCCGCCCACAGACCGCCGACCCGCACGATCACGTGGGCCTGGACCTGAACCGCGAGCGCGTCCGGCAGGCGCTCCACGCAGCCCCCGTGCTGGTGTGCTCCGACGCGCGGGCCGAGCTCTGGCTCCGCGGCGCCCACCAGGAGCAGGTGGTCCTGGACCAGGACGGGCTCGTCTACTGCTACCCCGACGATCCCACGTTCCGCGACGTCTTCGCGGCGCTCGGGCTCCCGGGGACCGACGTGAAGACGATGGCCGACCGCGACTACGTGAAGCACTGGTTCCGGGCCGAGGCAGATGCCCAGGAGGACGAGCTGCTGGCGTCGCTCCGGCTCACCCGGGTGCCGCACCGGAAGTCCTGACCCCGCCGAGGTCAGGTGATTCGGAAGTTGCCGAGCTCGAGCGAGATCCGCCGGGGGAAACGGTCGGCCAGCTCCATGCTGTGGGTGACCACCACGAGCGTGGAGCCGAGCTCGCGGTTGAGCTCCAACAGGAGCTCGAACACGCTGGCGGCGGTGCGGGGATCGAGGTTGCCCGTGGGCTCGTCGGCGAGCACGAGGCCCGGGGCCATCACGAGGGCGCGGGCGATGGCGACGCGCTGCTGCTCGCCCCCGGAGAGCTCCCCCGGCTTGTGGGTGAGCCGGTGCGAGAGGCCGACGGCGTCCAGCAGCGCACGGGCGCGCGCGAGGGCCACGTCGACCGGAGCGCCCGCGAGCCGCACGGGCATCGAGACGTTCCCGAGGGCGCTGTGCTCCGGCAGCAGGTGGTGGGCCTGGAAGACGTAGCCGATCCGCTGGTTGCGCAGCCGCGCGCACTGCGACCGGGACAACGTGTGCACCGGGACGTCGTCGAGGAACACCTCGCCGGAGGTCGGGGCGTCGAGCAGGCCGAGCAGGTGCAGGAACGTGGACTTCCCGGACCCCGAAGGGCCGATCACCGCCACGCGGTCGCCGGGCGGCAGGTCGAAGGTCACCCCGTCGAGGACCTTGATCACGGCCCCCGCCTTCACGTGGTGGCGGGAGAGGTCGCGGACGCGGACGTGCAGGCCAGCCATCACTCGTACCGGAGCGCTTCGACGGGGTCCACGCGGCCCGCCCGCCACGCGGGGTAGATCGTACACAGAAAACACACCACGAACGCCGCCACCGCGATGGTCACGACGGCGTTCGGGTCGACCACGACGGGCAACGTGTCGAGGTAATACACGTCCGTCTCGAGCGGGTACTGGTACCGATCGAGGAACCAGCACCCGAGCAGGCCGAACAGCGTCCCGAGCGTGGTGCCCACGAACCCGATGGCGGCCCCCTCGAACACGAAGATGCGGACGATGGAGGTGTCGGTCGCGCCCATGGCCTTGAGGATGGCGATCTCCTTGCCCTTCGTCATGACCATCATCATGAGGGTCGTCACGATCAGCAGGCCGGCGTTCACGACGATCATGTTGAGCAGCAGTCCCATCACCCACTTCTCGAGCTGCAACGCGGAGAAGAGCTTGGCGTTCAGCGACTTCCAGTGCCGCGCGTAGTGCGGGTAGCCGAGCGCCTGGTCGATGGCAGCAGAGAGGATCTCGACCTCGTCCACGTCGGTCGCCTTGACCTCGATGCCCGTGACCTCGTCCCCCAGCTGGAGCAGGCCCTGCGCCACCTGGTTCGGGAGGTAGGTCCACTTCGTGTCGTACTCGAACATCCCCGAGTCGAACACGGCAGCCACGCGTACGCTCTTGATGCTCGGGACGGGCACGCCCATGGGCCCCGTCCCGCCGCCCAGCGGGTTCACGATGGCGACCTTGTCGCCGGCCCGCACCTGCAGGTGGTCCTTGAGCTCCTTGCCGATGATGATGCCCGGGAGGAGCGGCTCCTCCGCGGTCGGCGGGAGGGGAGCGTCGTCGAGGCCCATCGGCGGGAACTCCGCGCCGAGGCTCTCGAGCACCGCGCGGCGGGTCTCCAGGTCCCCCTCTCCGTACGTGACGAGGTGGGAGTGCGTGGGGTCGTACCCCTCCTCGAGATCCTGGAGCAGGTGGGTGACCCGGCCGGTCCGGATCGGGTCGATCCCCTTGATGACGATACCGGTGCCGCTCCACGGGCTCTTCAGCATCATCTCCGAGTACACGAACGGGGACGCCGCTTCGACCCCGTCGACCGCCTCGACCCGCTTCACGGTCTCCTCGACGTCGACGATGTTCCCACCGAGCCGGAACACCACGACGTGCGCGTTCGCGCCGAGGATCTTGTCGCGCAGGTCGTCCTCGAACCCGGTCATCACCGCGATGACCCAGTTCAGCATGGCGACGCCCGCGGTCACGCCGAGGATCGACAACATCGTGGTGATCGACAGGAAGGCGTCGGACTTCTTGGAGCGGAGGTGGCTCCAAGCGATCCACCACTCGGTGCCGAGCGTCGAGCCCGGGCGCACCGGCGGCAGCTGGTCGAACCGCAGGCGCGGCGGGTCCAGCACGGGGTGGATCTCGGTCGGCGCGTCGGACGGGGGGAGATCCATCAAGCCTGTTCGGGCCTCAGGGTCGGGAACAGGATGACCTCGCGGATGGACGTGCGGTTGGTGAGGAGCATGACCAGCCGATCGATGCCGATCCCCTCCCCCGCCGTGCAGGGCATGCCGTACGACAGCGCCCGGATGTAGTCCTGGTCGTAGTACATCCCTTCCTCGTCGCCCCCTTCGCGCGCCTGCACTTGCTCAGCGAAGCGGGCGGCCTGATCGACCGGATCGTTCAGCTCGGAGAACGCGTTTCCGATCTCGCGACCGGCGGCGTACACCTCGAACCGCTCGGCGAGCGCGGGATCTGCGTCGTTCTTGCGAGAGAGCGGCGAGATCTCGGTCGGGAAGCCGGTCACGAACGTGGGGTTCACGAGGGTGTGCTCGACGTGCGCGTCGAACAGGAGCTCCCAGAAGCGGCCCATCGTCTTGGGGAGGCCCTCGGCGACGGCGTTCGGGTGCGTGGCCAGCCAGTGGGCGCACATGGCATCGACGTCGCGCAGCTGGGCCCGCGTCAGGCCCGTCTGCTCGGCGATGAGCTCGTCCATCGAGGCCCGCCGGTACGGCGGCGTGAAGTCGAGGGTCGCGTCCCCGAACGGGACCACGGTGGCGCCGCACACGTGCTGCACGAGCCCGCCGAGCAGCTCCTCGGTGAGGTTCATCAGGTCTTCGTGGGTGGCCCAGGCCTGGTAGAACTCGAGGGTCGTGAACTCGGGGTTGTGCTTGACCGAGACGCCTTCGTTGCGGAAGCAGCGGTTGATCTCGAACACCCGCTCCATGCCGCCCACCACGAGCCGCTTGAGGTACAGCTCGGGCGCGACCCGCAGGTACAGATCGAGGTCGAGCGTGTTGTGGTGGGTCACGAAGGGCCGCGCGTTGGCGCCACCCGGGATGACCTGCATCATCGGGGTCTCGACCTCGACGAAGTCGCGGGCGTGGAAGAAGTCCCGCAGGTAGCGCACGATCGCCGACCGCTTGAGGAACACGTCCTTCGTGTCGTCGTTCATGAACAGGTCGACGTACCGCTGGCGGCTGCGCTGCTCGACATCGGTCAGGCCGTGCCAGCGGTCCGGGAACGGCAGCAGCGTCTTGCCGGCGAGCCGCGCCTCGCGCGCCTGCACCGAGAGCTCCCCCGTGCGGGTGGTCATCGGGAAGCCGCGCACCCACACGAAGTCGCCGATGTCGAGGCCCTTGAGCACCTCGAACGCCGCGTCCCCGACCTCCTCCTTGCGGAAGTACACCTGGAGCTTGCCTGCCCGATCCTGCACGCGCAAGAACATGGCCTTGCCCATGCGGTTGCGGAACATCACGCGGCCACCGATGGACACCTCCGCGTCGTCCCGCTTCGTGTCCGGGGGGAGGTCGCCGAACAGCGCGCGCACCTCCGCCGTGGTGTGGGTCACGACGAGGCCGTTCGGGTACGGATGGATCCCCGCAGCCCGCAACGCCTCGGCCTTCGCGAGGAAATCGGGGTCGAATTCGCTCATCACCGTCTCCGTTTCGGGCTGCGGTCCTGATCTCGGACCTGCACCCCGCGTCACCACCGCTCGAGGATCTCCGCGAGGTCGTCGTCCCCGATGAACAGGTCCGCGACCCCCTCCTGCTGGAGCAACCACTCGGAGAGCCGCGTGGCTTTTCGCTCGCTCGAGCCCGGGAGCGCGAGGATGCGGGCCACGCCGGTCGCGAGCTCGTCGAGATCGGTGTCGTCCTCGACCTCGAGGTTGTCGCCGGTGATCAGGAGGTCGAGCAGCTTGCGGGCTTCGCCGTCCGCCCCGAGGGACTGGTCGCCTTCTTCGCGCTCGGGGTCGGGCGGGGCCTCGGCGAGCTTCGCGAGCGTGGGCTTCGACGGCGGGCGGTTCCGCGCCGGCGCGGGCGCGTCCTCCTCGGGTTCGGCTTCGTCGGAGGGCTCGTCTTCGTCGAGCGAGGACAACGCCTGCAACAGCGCTTGGAGCCCCCGGGCCTTCGCGGGCGGAGCAGGCTCCTCGTCCGACTCGTCGTCCTCGTCGAGGGCGGGGGCGGCGTCGGTCAGGCGGGTGCGGGTCGCCTCGGGGGCGTTCACCACGAGCTGCTCGAGGGTCGTCTCGTCGTCCCAGTCGAGGTCGTCTTCGTTCGTCGGGGTGGGGCGTGGACCACCGGCGACCGGCACGCCCGAGGGCAGCGACACCGGAACCCGACCCTGGAACGGGATGATCGAGCCCGTCTCGACGTCTTCGCAGCGCGCATCGAGCTGCAGCAGCATGGACGGGCCCTGGCGGACGAGGACGATCCGGGCGTCGAGGAGCTGCGCGGGGTCCCCCTGCAGCTCGACGTTCGCCTTGAACAGGATGTCGAGCCGGTCGAGATCGACCCCGCGCTCCAGCTCAGCTGTCCCGTCGGCGTTGACCGGGACGTTGGCGAAGCGGATCGACAGCTCGCCGTCGGTGAGCTCGAGCTCCAACTCGAACCCCCGATCCGTGTGCCAGTCCAGCGTGCAGTTGCCCATGGGTTGCGGAGGTAACCGGTCGGCCGGGAACCGCTACGCCTGGAGTTGACCGTCCACGCGGGCCGCCAGCCACGCCTCCATGAACTGGCCGAGGTCGCCGTCGAGGACGCGCTGCACGTCGGCGACGGAGTACTCGGTGCGGAGGTCCTTCACCTGCTGGTACGGCTGCATCACGTACGACCGGATCTGGCTTCCGAAGTCGATCTTCTTCTTCTTGGCGTCGATCTCGGCCTGCGCGGCGAGCCGCTTCTCGAGCTCGAGCTGGTAGAGCTTGGCGCGCAGCATCTTCATGGCCTTGTCGCGGTTCTTGTGCTGCGACTTCTCTGCGCGGCACACCACCACGACCCCGGAGGGCACGTGGCGCAGCCGGACCGCCGAGTCCGTCGTGTTCACGCTCTGCCCGCCCGACCCGGAGGCGCGCATGGCCTCCATCTCGATGTCGGCCGGGTTGATGTTGATCTCGATGCTGTCGTCGACCTCGGGGTACGCCGACACCGCCGCGAACGCGGTCTGGCGGCGGGCGTCCTTGTCGAACGGCGAGATGCGGACGAGGCGGTGGACGCCGTTCTCGGACTGGAGGTAGCCGAAGGCGTAGTCCCCGCGGATGGCCAGGACTGCGCTGCGGATCCCGGCGGGCTCGGCGTACGAGATGTCCAGGATCTCGCCCTGGTATCCCTGGCGCTCGGCCCAGCGCAGGTACATGCGGACGAGCATGTCGGCCCAGTCGGCGGCGTCGGTCCCGCCGGCGCCGGCGTTGACCTCGACGATCGCGTCCATGTGGTCTTCGGCGGCCGACAACATGCGCCGGATCTCGATGGCGCGCAGCGCGGTGTCGACCTCGTCGAGCAGCGTGCCGACCTCCTCGGCGACGGAGGGGTCGCTGCCTTCCTCCCCGAGCTCGATGAGGGTGCCGATGTCGTCGCGTTTGCGGGCGAGCGCCTTCCAGTCGTTCACCACGCGCTCGACCTGGCCCTTCTCTTTCAGCACCCGCTGGGCGCGCTCGTTGTCGTCCCAGAACCCCGGCATCACCGCCTGGCGTTCGAGGTCGTCGGCTTGGGCTTGTTTGGTAGCGACGTCAAAGATGCCTCCAGAGCTGGTCGATTCGCTCGGAGGCCGGCTTGAGACGCGTCTTCAGGTCGTCGTACATGGACCCTGGGTAACTCGCGGCCGGGCGCCGTCACCGCGCGATGAGCGACGACCCGGCAGCCACCCCGAGCAACCCCAGCAACCGCGCCTCCTCTGCGGCCATCTCGGCGGCATCTTCGGGTCCGGTCTCGTGATCGTAGCCCAGGAGGTGCAGCAGCCCATGGACCAGCAACACCCGGAGCTCCACGTCGAGCGAGTGCCCGAGCGCGTCCGCCTGCCGACGGGCGGTCTCGACGCTGATCACCACGTCGCCGACCCAGCTCGGCGGGTGCGCGAACCTGCCGGGCGCCTCCGGGACCTCCTGGGGGAAGGACAACACGTCGGTCGCTGCGTCCTTGTCGCGCCATTGGTGGTTCAGCGGCCGGACGAAGGCGTCATCCGCGAGCACGACGGACCACTCCGTGCGAGGCAGTCCCACCGCCTGCAGGAGGGCGCGGGCGTCCTTCCCGAGCGCGCGGCGATCGACCCGCTCGGGCGAGCCCTCGAGGCGGATCCCGACCGGCATCAGTGCCCCCTGCGCGTCGGCGGCACGCGCGTCGTGGGCAGGTGCTCCACCGACTCGTAGTCGGGCGCGTCGTCGAGCTCCTTCAGCGACCGGGCGGGCGCCGGGGTGGGCGTCGGCACCTGGCTGCTCTGCGGGCGCCCCTGCAGCGACGCGGAGGAGAGCTCCAGGGTGATGGTCCCCGTGGTGGCGCCCACCGGGGGCTTCGAGCGCGGAGCGCGGGACAACGCCCGGGTCTGCGGGTACTCGATGCGCTGGTGGTTGATCGCGACCAGGACGCGCACGAAGGTCTCGGCGACCGTGTGGACCTCCTGCATCGTCAGCGGGCACTCGGTGAACTGCCCGTCGGCGACCACCGAGTTCACGATGTGGGCGATCATCGCGCGGATGTTGCCTTCGTCGGGCGTCCGCAGGGTCCGGGTGGCGGCCTCGACCTTGTCGGCCAGCATGATGACGCCGGCCTCCCGGGTGTTGGGCTTGGGGCCTGGGTACCGGAACACCATGGGGTCCACGCTCTCGGGGTCCGCTGCGTGCTGGCGCGCCTCCGCATAGAAGAACTGCAGCAGCCCGGTCCCGTGGTGCATGTAGATGTTGTCGACGATCGGCTGCGGCAGGCCGTGTTCGCGGGCCATGCGACCGCCCTCCGTGACGTGGCCCACGATGATGCCGGCGCTGACGTAGGGATCGAGCTCCTCGTGTCGGTTCACGCCGTTCTGGTTCTCGACGAAGTACGCGGGCTTGAGCGCCTTGCCGATGTCGTGGAAGTAGGACGCCACCTTCGCGACGAGCGCGTTCGCGCCGATCGCCTCGGCCCCTGCTTCGGCCAGCGTTCCGACGATGACGGAGTGGTGGTAGCTGCCGGGCGCCCGCAGCATGAGCTGGCGGAGCAAGGGGTGGTTCAGGTTGGCGAGCTCCATCAGCCGGTACTCGGTGACGAACCCGACCGTCTCGAACACCGGGACGAGGCCGAGCACCACGAACGCCGAGGCGAGGCCGCCCGAGAACGCGAACAACATCGACCAGAACGGCCGCATCGTGGTCGCGAGGGACAGCTCGGTCTCCGAGAAGAACAGCTGCACGAAGTGGATGAGCAACACGGCGATCGCGTTGACGAGGCCGACGGAGACGCCCGCCCGCACGACGGCGATGCGCTCGCGGGTGTGGTCGACCGACGCGGCGGCGACGAGGCCGCTGACCAGGAAGAACACCACGGGCAGGGCCTGGAGCTCCATCACGAGGCCGCAGGTCGTGGCGGCGGCCACGGCGAACGGGAGCGACCAGGGCAACCCCAACAACAGCCGGACGAGCATCACTGCGCCCGCGACCGGGACGAGGAACCACACCGAGGTGGCCTCGGCGTCGTACCCCACCGCCGATGCGACCCCTTCGGAGGCCGCCACGACGATGCGCGCGAGCACGGTGGCGAGCCACAACAACGCGCCGGCAGCCGCCACCTCGCGCACCGTGGCGACGGTGCGGGTGGTGAGGGTCCCGAACTGGTAGAGCGCGGTCAGCAGCAGGCCGAGGAACAACGAGAGCGCAGCGACCTGCATGGGCACGTTGCGGTCGCCCTGGTGCTCCTGCAGGGCCTCGTACAACACGAGGTCCCGGGGCTCCACGACCTGGCCGGCCGTCAGCAGGATCTGCCCCCGCTTCACGGTCTCGAGGCCGAGCTCGACCCGATTCGCTGCGGCCTGGCGGCGCTCCTCGGTCTGCAGCGGGTCGAACGAGAGGTTCGCGGTGACCAGCGCCCGGGCCACGCCCGCCGCTGCGTCGATGTCGGGGCCCGCAGGCACGCTCGACTCGAGCAGGCCGAGGCTCACGCGCTGGCGCGCCGTCTCGGGGACGAGGATCGACTCGAGATCGGTGACGACGCGCTCTTCGCGCTCGCCGTCCGACAACAGGCGGATGACCACGATCGGGCGGCGGTCTGCGGGGAGCTGCTCGCGCGACAACACGACGCGTTCGTCGCGGATCGCGCGGTCGAGGAGGGTGTGGACCACGTCTTCCGCTTCGTGCCGGAACCCGCCGCGCGCGAGGGTGAGGACCTCCTCCTCCGGCAGGTTCACCCCGAGCGGCGCCAGGAACGCCTGCACCACCACGAGCGAGAGCTCCGCGCCGAGCTTGTCGGTGCCGAAGGCCGCCACCCGCTCCCGGCCGGCGCCGAACGCGGCCCGGATGCGGTCGTGGCGTTCGGCGAGCAGGTCGGTGCGCTCGACGTACACGGGAGGGGCGGCCTCCATGGCCAGGGCGCGCTCCCGATCGTGGCCGCTCGTGTCTGCGTAGCTGAAGGTGAACGGGGCCTTCACGGTGCGCTCTGCCACGTCACCGACGCGGAGCGTGCCCGACGAGCCCGACCGCAGCTCGACCACCGTCAGCGCGCAGCCGATCGCGACGACCGCCAGGAGCAGGAGCCTCCGCAGCGTGTCCGAGCCGAACTTCACGCCCGCTCCGCTTCGGCCGCCGACTCGGCCCGCTCGTACGCACGGACGATCGAGGCCACGATCGGGTGACGGACGATGTCCCCGCTCCCCAGTCGGCACATCGCCACGTCCGTGACGCCGTCGAGGACCGCCATCGCGTGGAGGAGGCCCGAGTCCCGGCGGCCCCGGGGCAGGTCGATCTGGGTGGGATCGCCGGTGATGACCATCCGCGAGCCCTCGCCGAACCGCGTGAGGAACATCTTCATCTGCTCGCGCGTGGTGTTCTGCGCCTCGTCGAGGATGATGAACGAGTGCGCCAGCGTGCGGCCGCGCATGAAGGCGAGCGGCGCCACCTCGACCAGCCGCTTCTCGGTGAGGCGGGCGACGCGGTCCTGCGGGAGCATGTCTGCGAGTGCGTCGTGCAGGGGACGCAGGTACGGGTCCACCTTCTCGTTGAGGTCGCCCGGAAGAAACCCGAGCTTCTCTCCGGCTTCCACCGCCGGGCGGGTCAACACGAGCTTGCGGACGGTGCCCTTCTTGAGGGCCGCCACGGCTGCGGCCATGGCGAGGTAGGTCTTGCCGGTCCCCGCGGGCCCGAGCCCGAACACCACCTCGTGGCGGCGGAGCGCGTCGACGTACTCCCGCTGCCCTGCGCTGCGCGGCGCGATGGGCCGGCCGTCGGTCGTGACCGCGAGGGCGTCCTCGAAGTACGTGTGGAGCCTCGCCGTCGGATCGGCCCGCACGATGCGGATCGCGTGCTCCACGTCGGCGGAGGACAGACCGTGCCCGCGCCGCACGAGGCCGTACAGCTCCTTGAGGAGGCCGAGCACGAGCTCCGTCCGCTCTGCGTCCGGTGACGAGACCCGCAGCTCGTTGCCGCGCTGCTCCACCGCCACCGAGAACGCAGTGGAGACGAGCTGGAGGTGTGCACCGAACTCACCCACCAGCTCCCGGAGCTGGAGGTTGTCGTCGAACGTGAGGGTGCGGGGCGGGGTCGTCGCGACGGCGTCGGGGCTCGAGATGGGTGCTCCAGGGTCCGGACGTGCGGGACCAGCGCGGGACCTGCCGGGCCCCGAACGGAGTCCTAACGCCGCTCGGGGGCCCGCGTCACCCGGGCAGGGACTCCTTGAGGGTGCGCCGGAGCCCTTCGAGGTCGGTGAGCGGCTGGTCTCCGAGCCGCGCAGCGAGGGCTGCGTCCCGCATCCGGGCGTCGCGGAGGCAACGCTCCGCCTCCGGTCCGCGGCCGCCGTCGTGCCAGGCAGCGGCCCGCACCAGCAGGAGCCGGGCGCGCCAGGGATCCACGAGGTCTTCGTCCAGCGCGAGGGCCCGATCGGCCAGCTCCCCCGCTTCCTGGTAGGCGTCGCGGCGCATCGCGAGCTCGGCGAGCCGCAGGAAGGCGTGCGGCTGCGCAGGGTCGAAGTCGAGGCTCCGCTGGTAGTGCTGCGCGGCCTTGTCCTGCCGCTGCATCTGGTCGTCGAGCACCCGGCCCTTGGTCATGTACGCGTCGATCACGTCCTCGGGACGGGTCGCGTGGTAGATGATGTTGTTGTAGACATTGAGCAGGTTGCTCCAGTCTTCCCGGTCCTCAAGCACCAGCGCCATGCCCTTGAGCGCGCCCACGTGGTTCGGCATGAGCTCCAGCGCCTTGCTGAACCGCTTGTAGGCTTTCTCCTCTTGCTTCAGCTCGCGCTCCACGAGGCCGAGCTGGGTGTAGATCTGCGCGACCTTCCCCTTGTCGCCCTGGCCGCCGGACAGCTGCAGGAGCTGCCGGAAGACCTGCTCGGCCTTCTCCCAGCTCTCGGCCGCCACGTACAGGGGGCCGACCGCCTCGAGGGAGGGCACGTGCGTGGCGTTGAGCTCGAGCGTCCGCGCGTAGCGGAGCGCTGCTTCGTCCTCGCGGCCCGAACGGCGGAGCAACTCGGCGTGGTAGTAGTTGAAGTTCGCGAGCTCGATCCTCGTGTCGAAGTCGTCGAGATCCTGGCCCCGCTCGGCGAGCGGCTCGAGGCGGGCGCACACCGGCAGGGCCTCGGCCACGCGACCCTGCTCGTAGAGCCACGCGGCGAGGAACCGCAGCGAAGGCTCGTGATCGGCATCGAGCGACAGGATCTGCTGGTAGGTCGCAGCTGCGTCGTCCGCGACGTGCAGGGCGTCGTGCTGGATCCGGGCCGCCTTGAACAAGGCGTCCACGCGCTCCTTGCGCCCCGCCTGGAGCTTCGCCTGCAGCAGGAGCATGCGGACCACGAGCTGCCAGTCGGCCCGACTCCGTCCGTACTGCTCGAGCCGCAGCACCGCCGCCAGATCGGGCACCTCGGCGTTGGCGGCTTCCTGGAGGAACCGCACGCCCTCGTCGCGATCGAGGTGATCGAGGCACGCCGAGCCGAGCTGGCGAAGGAGCTCGGTCCGGGCCGGCCCCGCCAGGGCCTTCACCCGGATCTGCCCCGCGTCCACGAACACGCCCCACTGGCTCCGGGCGACCGCCAGCGCCATCAGGTGCTCCAGTCCCTCCGGGTCCTCCGGCGCGGACTCGAGCACTGCCCGCCACGCGTCCATCGCGACGAGCGGATCCGCCGCCCGTTGCTCCGTGATCGTGGCGATCTCCCGCCGCAGCTCGAGCGCGCGCGGCGCAGCGGAGAGCCCCACGAGCCGCTGCAGGATGCTCACGACCGAGGTCCAGTCGCCCGACTGCTCGGCGAGCCGGCGCAGGGCGGCGAGCGCAGGGGCGTCGTCGGGGACGTGGTCCAGCGCGTCGAGGTAGGCCTGCCGGGCGGCGTCGAGCGCCCCCGTCTGCTCGCGCGCTTCGCCGATCTGGCGGCGGTACCGGGCAGCGGACTCGCGGTCGGGCGCGCGCTCGGCGAGCTCCTCGAGGTACCGGATCGCGGTGGGAACGTCGCCGCGCGCCGCAGAGATGCGCGCCAGGGCCTCCGTCACGTCGGGGTCGTCCGGGGACTGCTCGTGCAGGCCGCGGTACAGGTCCCAGGCGGCCTCGGTCGAGGCGAGCCGTTCGCGGAGGATCCACCTGCGCCGGGAGTCTGCGTCCTCGACGGCGCCGGGCGTGCGGCACAGCTCCCGACGGCGGCTCAGCGCGTCGTACACGGCCTGCCAGGGCCCACCCGCGGTCTGGGCCGCGGCGAGCTCTTCCCGGAGTCGCTCGACGACGAGCACGTTGGCCAGGCGCCGCGCGCGGTCGGCTGGCTCGGCGCGCCAGGCGACCTCCGCGGCCCCCGCCCGATCCCCGGCCAGGTACAGGGTCTCCGTCAAGAGCTCGGTGGCTTCGGGGCGCAACATGGCGAACAGCCGCCGCAGGCCCTCGGCGTCCCTGCGAGCGACCAGGCTCCGGGCAGCGCCAGACAACGCGGACGTGGAGGTCGGACGCTCGCCCAGCGCCACGCGCCAGGGCTCGAGGGCGTCGCGGTCGCGCCCGGCCGCGTGGAGTTGCATCGCCGTCCAGGCGCCGTACGCAGCGCGCAGCGAGGCCGACTGGGCCTCGTGGGCGAGGGTCGCATACGCGGAGATCATCGCGTCGTGAGCGCCGAGCTGCTGCGCCACCGTGGCCAGGCGCGCGGAGACGCCGACGCGATCGGGGCCGGCGGCCGACAGGGTCACGAGGAGCGGCAGCGCGTCCGCCGCCCGACCGAGGCCGGCGAGGAGCCGCGCCCGCTCGGTGCGGTCCTCGGCCGACTCGCTCCAGGCGAGGATCTCCGCGGCGAGGTCGGCCATGCCGAGCTCGACGGCCGCGCGGGCCGCGGGACGCAACGGGGTTCCCGCGGGCGCGGTGCGAAGCCGGCGGAGCACCAGCACGGCCTCCTCCGTCCGGCCCACCTCCGTGAGGAGGACTGCGTTCCGCACGAGATCCGCCGGGTGATCCCGACCGGTCGACTGGTACAGGTCGAGCACGGCCTCGCGGGCGCCGCGCCGCCACAACAGCGTCTCGAGCCAGGCGGAGGCACCGGAGTGGTCGGGGCGGTCGATCAGCGCCGCCTCCAGGTCCTTCTGGGCGAGCTCGCGGTCCGTCTCCCACACGGCCGCGGCGAGCAGCGCCCAGGTGCGGCGTTCGCCTTCTCCTTCGGCGGCCACCGCGCGGTAGTGCTCGGCTTCGGCGGCGCCTCCGCTCAACCCGCGCATCAGCCACCGGCCCGCGACGGCGGTGCTCCCGGCGACGACGAGCTCGGCGAGGGGTCGGGCGCCGGCGTCGTCCCCCTGGTCCGCGAGCGCGCGCGCCGCGCGGTAGGCCAGCGACAGTCGCCGGGTGGGGTCCTCGGTGGAGAGCGCGGCGGCGCGCAACCGGGCGACGAACGCCTCGGTCGTGACGGCGCCGGATCGCACGTGGTGCGCGAGGGCAGCCAGCGCGACCGCGTGGTCGGGGCGGGAGTCGAGCGCGGCCTCGACGAGCGCCGTGGCGCCAGGATCCGAGGCCCCCGGGTGCGACGCCGCCAGGAGGAGCCAGGCGACACGCTCTCCGAGGTCCCAGGTCTGCTCTGCGCGCCGGCGGCGGAGGGTGCGGAGCGCGTCGAGGTCGGTGGCGTCCCCGCCGAGCACGAAGTCGAGCAGGTCGAGCGCCGTGTCGCGCTCGAGGCTGCCCTCGGAGGACGCGACGAGCGGTTCGAGGGCCGAGCGGGCCGCAGCCCACTCGCCGCCGAGGATGTGGAGCTCGGCGATGCGGAGCGAGATCGCGCGGGCCTCCTCGCCGACCGCGGAGTCCAGCTGCTCCTGCCAGCCAGCGACGGACTCCCCTCCGGTGCGGCGCGCGAGCC
>JBIKWC010000017.1:0-57720 GCA_044356535.1 Myxococcota bacterium | reverse complement strand
CGCTCGTGGCCCCCGCCGTCAGGTCGCTCACCGTCGCGCGCAGCCGGGCGATGCCGAAGTCGATGAGCTTCACGTCGCGGGGATCGTCGCGCACGAGGAACAGGTTCCCGGGCTTGAGATCGCGGTGCACCACGCCCGCGGCGTGCGCAGCGCCCACCGCCTCGGCCGCGCGCCGGACCATCGCCAGCGCGCTCGGCACGTCCATTCCGCCCCGGCGGAGCCTGGCGCCCAGATCCTCGCCGGCGAGCCACTCCATGGCGATCCACGGGGTGGGGGCGTCGGCCTGGTGGGCGATGTAGCGGACGATGGCCTCGTGCTGCAGGGTGGCGAGGACGTTGGCCTCCCGGCGGAACCGGGAGCTCGCGTCGCGATCCGGCGACTCGAGGACCTTGACCGCGACCGTGGCCCCCGTCTGCTCGTCGGTGGCGCGGTACACGCCGCCCATCCCGCCATGCCCCACCCGCTCGAGGAGGAGGAAGCGGTCACCGACGCGGTCACCGACGCGGAAGCTCACGT
Organism: Myxococcota bacterium; assembly: GCA_044356535.1. Classification (GTDB taxonomy): domain Bacteria; phylum Myxococcota_A; class UBA796; order UBA796; genus JACKER01. Next base: position 57,204 of record JBIKWC010000017.1, on the reverse strand, counting down.
CCCGCGCCCCAGCGGCGCGCGATCGGTCTCGTACACCCGGGGCGACCGCCCCGTCAGCCGCGTGAAGACCTGGTACCCCACCCACCGGAACGGCTCCGGCGGGATGAAGCCCAGGCCTCGCCCGTAGAACGGGAGGTCCGCCCAGGGTTCGTGGTGGTCGCGGTACAGGTCGCACAGGACCTCGCCCGCGAGGTTCGCGAGGACCACGCCGTGCCCGCTGTACCCGAAGGCGTACAGGATGTTGCGGTCGGGCCCGGTCACGCCCATCGTGCACACCCGCGACATTGTGATGCCGAGGGTGCCTGTCCACTGGTGGGCGATGCGGACATCGGAGGCCCGCGGGAAGTACCGGTCGAGGATCGACCGCACGAAGGCGTACCGGGAGGAGGCGTCGCCCGGCAGCGCCGTGCGGTTGCCGAAGTAGTAGTCGTACGCCCCGTTGCCGCCGCCGCCGAACAACATCCGACCGTCGGCGGTCATGCTGGCGTACGCGATGCGATCGAGGTCGTCGGTGAAGCCGGTGGTGGCCCCCCAGCCGAGCTCCCGCCAGCGCTCCATCGGCAGCGGCTCGGTGGCGATCACGTGGGACTGCAGGGGGAACACCTGGTGCTTGAAGAAGCCCAGGCGCCCGGTGTACCCGTTGGTGCCGAGGACGAGGGTCTTCGCGCGTACGCTGCCCGTGGGCGTCCGGACGAGGTGGGTCTTGCCGACCTCGATCTCGGTGACCGGGCTCTGCTCGGCGATCGTGACGCCGCGGGCACGGAGGACGTCGCGCAGGCCCAGGCACAGGTCGAGTCCGTGCAGCTGCCCCGCGGTGGGATCGACGCACGCGCCGACCGCCCCGACGGCGTCGCACGTGGCCGTGAGCTCGGCGCCCGAGATCCAGCGCAGCGGGAGGCCCCACTTCGCGAGCTTCTCCGTCTTCTCCTGCGCGGCGTCGGCCCGCGCACGATCCGTGTAGACCTCGAGGCAACCCTGGCGGCGGAACCGGACGTTCATCCGCTCGGTGGCGATGACCTGCTCGATCCAGTCCAGGCCGCGCCGCGTGGTCTCGAAGATCCGCTTGCAGCGGGCCTCGTCGCGAGCCTCGACGCCGTTGATCCAGTTGAGCGCCATTCCCCCGTTGCGGCCGGAGGCGCCGTTCCCGACGCGCTTCGCCTCGACGATCACGATGCCGAGGTCCGGGAACGCGCGACGCAGGTGCCAGGCGGTCGACAACCCCGTGAACCCGGCCCCGACGATGCACACGTCCGCGACCTGGTCGCCGACGAGGGGAGGCAGCGGCGGACCCGCGTCCACCGTGGCGGCCCACATCGAGGTGTTGTCGTCGAGATCCGGGCTGGTCGTGATCTTCACCGCGCGAGGGTACACCGGGCGTCCTGCGTTTCCCACGACAGTTGCGCAGGTGGGCCGTCGGGGTCAGGATGTGGAAGAGAGAGGCAGCGTGTCTGGGGCCGGTCGACGCATCCGCTTGTGCATGAAGGATCTCTACCACCAGGACGTGTGGGAGATGATCGAGCGGGAAACCCGGCAGTTCGAGTTCTGGGAGATCCTGACACCCGAGGACCCGGCGTTCCGCGCGGCGTACGACGCGTTGTGGGAAGAGTTCGGTCCCTACGGCGAGATGGAGCGGGAGGAGGCCATCCGACGCTACCTCCGCGACGACGCCTTCGAGGCCACGCCGTCCGGTACGTTCCTTCGGTACTTCCTGATCGTGGCCCGCAGCCCCGACGGGGAGCTCCTGGGCGTGCGCGACGGCTCGGTGTTGGTGAACCCCGGGTACGCGCCCGACCTCTGCGTCGTGTACCTCTCCCACATCTACATGTTCCCGAAGGCCCGCGGAACCGTGCTCTCGTACTGGTTGCGCATCAGCCCGGTCGACATCGCGATCCAGTACCTGGCCGACCTCCACTACCGCGGAAAGCTCCGTCTCCCCCTACCGGATCAGCCTCAGAAGAGCTTCGGGATGCGCCTCGATCTCGCGGCCGAGATGGAGTACTTCTCGCCGGACGACCGCATCTCGTGGCAGCGCATCCTGTTCTACGGACGCGGCGGGTTCGACGCGATCAACCCGCGCCACTTCCCGTACCTGCAGCCGGACTTCCGCGAACCGGAGGAGATCCGGCGTACGGGCAACCGGCCCATGCCGTTCATGATCCTCGTGCGGCGGATGGGACGCGAGCGGGAAGCCATGATGCCGATCGACGAGGCCTCCGCCCTGATGCGCCTCGTGTACGACGACTTCCTGTGCCACTGCGCCCTCGAGTTCCTCGAGAACTCGCTGCAACGCGTGATGAACCGGCTGGCGGAGCGCGCGAAGCAGAAGAACTTCGTGGAGCTGCTGCCCCTGCCCACGGGCCCGAAGGACCTCGGCCGCCTCAAGCGGTTGTTCCGCTGGAAGGTGTTCACCCAGTACTACGACCGGTCGATCCCCGAGGTCACCGAGTACCTCACGGGCCCCATGCGCACGGCGATGCAGGGCAACCCCTCGTTCCTCGACGAGCAGATCGCCGCGATCGGACGCGATCTCGAGCAGCGTCCCCACTTCGTCTTCCCGAACCGCGAGCGCGACTGGGCCTGGGACGACCGCTTCGTTCCACCGCCGCCGGAATCCCAGGAGCCCGAGGTCACGATGGAGCTCGTGGTGACCCCGGTGCCGAAGCCCCTCCCGCTCCGGGAGTGACCCCGCGACAGCGCGAAGGGGGTTATCCGGCGCTCCATGACTCCCCTCGACGTCTCCAAGTTCCTGCCCGCCGACGGTGAAGCCCTCGCGCGCCGCGGCCTCTCCACCATGGCCCTCGGGCTCGTCGGCTCCGAGATCCTCAAGATCGCCGGCGAGGTCCGCCAGATGGTGGCCCAGGGCCAGTCGATCGTGAACCTCACGGTCGGGGACTTCTCCCCCGCCGAGTTCCGGATCCCGAAGCGGCTGGAAGACGCCGTCGCCGCGGCCTACGCCGAGGGGCAGACGAACTACCCGCCCTCCGACGGGCTCCCGGAGCTGCGGCAAGCCGTGAAGCGCTTCCTGGCGCGCGAGCAGGGCCTCGACTTCCCGCTCGAGTCGATCCTCGTCTCCGGGGGGGCGCGGCCTCTGTTGTACGGCGCGTACCGCGCGGTGTGCGAGCCCGGAGACGTCGTCGTCTACCCGGTGCCCTCGTGGAACAACAACCACTACGTGCACATGTGCGCCGCCGTCGGCGTGGCTGTGCCGTGCAGCGCTGCCAACAGCTTCCTCCCCACGCCGGCCGAAATCGTGCCCCACCTGCGCGGGGCCCGGCTCCTCGTGCTCAACAGCCCGCTCAACCCGACCGGGACCGCGTTCACCGAGGATGCGCTCCGCGACATCATCCTCGCGGTGGTGGCCGAGAACGAGCGGCGAGCGGCGAGCGGCGAGCGCGCGTTGTTCGTCATCTACGACCAGGTGTACTGGACCCTCACGCTCCGCGGCACCCGCCACATCGACCCGATCCGGCTCGTGCCCCAGTCGGCGCCGTACGTGATCCTGATCGACGGCCTGTCGAAGGCCTTCGCGGCCACCGGGCTCCGCGTGGGCTGGAGCTGCGCCGCGCCGGCCGTCACGGCCCGCATGCGCGACATCCTCGGCCACGTCGGCGCCTGGGCGCCCCGCCCCGAGCAGAAGGCCTCGGCCGTGATGCTCGACGACGTCGAGGCCACGGCCGACTGGCTCACTGCGATGCGGACGGGCATCGAGGGACGGCTCGACGCCCTGTACGACGGTGTCTGCGCGCTCGAGCGCGAGGGGTTGCCCATCCGCGCCATCGCTCCGGCGGGCGCCATCTACCTCTCCGTGCGGTTCGACCTGCACGGACGAGCCGGGCTGAAGACGAACGAGGACATCCGCCGCTGGGTGCTGCGCGAGGCGCGCACTGCGGTGGTGCCGTTCGCGGCGTTCGCGTACCCCCACGACGACGGCTGGATGCGCCTCTCCGTGGGTGCCGTCTCGGTCGCCCAGTGTCGCGACGCGGTCGAGCGGCTCGGCGTGGCGCTCCGCGCGCTCGCATAGACCCGGACCTCCGCGTGGCCTTCGTGATCCGTCACGGGATCCCCGGGCGGATCGTCGGCCTGGGGGGTCTCCGCGGATCTGCCGGACAGACCGAGGTTGGGGGCCCACACTTTGCGCGATCGCCAGCCCCGCGCCATCCCGTTCGTCGCGCTGCCCCGAAACTGCACCACACAATGGCCGATGAGCATCGTCGAGGAGTCAGGGCACAGCGGCGCAGTACACGTTACTCCCCCGCCCGGTCGACGCGAGGTTTCCGAACGGGCCTTGCGTCAGAACGACTCGCGCTGCACACTTCGCCAATCACTCGCCAGCCCACCCGCGCGGTGACGGCCAGAAGGAATCGGAGACCTGTACATGGGAAACCTTGCGACGCTCTTTAAGGACGGCGGTACCCTGATGTACGTCAACCTGCTCGTGTGGGTCGTCTCGATGGCGATCGTGTCCGAGCGGTTGTTCGTGCTGCTGTTCCGCCTGCGAATCAACGAGAAGACCTTCCTCGCAGCGGTCGAGAAGCTGGTGATGGCCGGCAACTTCGATCGCGCGATCAAGCTGTGCACCTCGCAGGAAGGCGCCGCGGTCCCGCGCGTGGTGCGCAACGCCCTCGTCAGCGCCCGCCATGGCGGCGCGGCCGTCGCGTCGTCGATCGACGAGGGTGTGGCCGAGGTGATGCCGCAGGTCACCCGCCGGGCGGGGATCCTGTGGGGCATCGCGAACCTCGCGACCCTCATCGGCCTCGTCGGCACGGTGTACGGCCTCATCCTGTCCTTCGCGGCCGTCGGTCAGGCTGCCCCCGACCAGAAGTCGATCCTCCTGACCCAGGGGATCGCCCACGCCATGGCGAACACGTTCTTCGGCCTCGGCATCGCCGTGCAGTGCGTGTTCTTCCACATGATGCTCTCCATCGTCACGAAGAACCTGCTCGACAGCGTGGACCTGTCCGCCGTGAAGATCGAGAACATCTTGTCCCGCCGCCGGATCGCCTCCGGTGGACGCGAGACGGGCCAGCCCGCCGCCAACGCAGGCTGATCCGCTCCCCATTCACCACCGGGGCCCCTGCGCCCCGGAACCCACGCGCGGACCGACCGGGAACACCATGAGTCGCAGGAAGAAACATCATCTCGACGACGAGGCCGAGGAGAGCGGAGAGCTCAACCTCACGCCCTACCTCGACATCATCACGACCCTGGTGATCTTCCTCATCTTCACCTTCCAGGTCGTGATCGAGTTCCGCCTCATCGAGCTCCTGCCTCCCGCTTACACGGGCCAGACCGCAGGCAGCGCCTCCGAGGAGAACCCCACCGTCACGTTGACCATGTTCATCCACGACAAGGGCTACAAGCTGGTGACGAACCAGCCCGAGCTCGGCGCCGTGGACATCCCGCTCAAGGGCGGAGAGTACGACAACGAGCGCCTCACCCAGGAGCTCGACCGCGTGAAGCGGGCCCTCGGCATCGGGGACTCGCTCATCATCACCGCCGCCGACGACATCGCGTACAGCGTGGTCGTCGCCGCCATGGATGCGTCTCGTGAATTCGAATCCCGGCGCCTCTTCCCGGACGTGCTGCTGGCCCGCGCCTCTGCGGGCGGTGGGTGAAGCGTGAGCAGGGACGCAGACGACAAGACGGACGGCCTGGAAGGCGGGTCTCACCATGACGCGCCGGACGCGGTGGTCGACGACCACGGTGGCGGGAACGCCGAAGACCTCGCCTGGTCGGGTGGAGAGCACGGGAAGCGCAAGAAGCGCGAGCGTCGGCCCATGCCCGGCGAGAACATCGGCCACCTGAACCTGACGCCGATGATGGACATCATGACGATGTTGCTGGTGTTCCTGGTCGTGAGCTTCGCGACCGAGCCCGCAAACATCAACGTCACGCTCGACATGAGGCCGCCCGAAACGAGCAGCAAGACGCCGATGGACGCCGCGACCAAGGTCACGATCTCCAAGAAGGAGCTCGTCGTCGACGACGACGTCGTGGTCGCGGTCCCGGGCCTGGACACCACGAACCAGGTCACCATCGCGCCGCTCCGCGAAGCGCTCCTCGAGCGCGTCGACCACCTCAAGGCCATCGAGGCGCGCGGCGGCAAGCCGTTCGACGGGCGCCTGCTCGTCGTGGCCGACGCCACCACCCCGTACTCCCTGGTCACGGCGGTGCTGGCCACCGCGGGCGACGCGCAGTTCAGCGAGTACAAGCTCGTGCTGATGAGCAAGCCCGAGTCCGCCGAGTAGCACTTCGGGGCAGCGGTTCGGGGTAGGATGCGGACCGACCAGATCGCTGCTGGAGGTCCCCTTGCGCCGTCCCCGACTGACCACGCCCCTCGTCCGCGACCACGGTACGCTCCGGCCCGCCAGCTGGCCCGAGGCCCTCGACCGCGCGGCCGCTGGCTTCCGGCTCGCCCGCGAGCGCCACGGCGCCGGCAGCGCGGGCGTCTTCTCGTGCTCCAAGGCCACCAACGAGGTCAACTACGTCGCGCAGAAGTTCGCGCGCCTCGCCCTCGGCACCAACCACCTGGACAGCTGCAACCGGACTTGACACGCGCCCAGCGTCGTCGGTCTGGCGACGGTCTTCGGAGCGGGTGGCGGGACGAGCTCCTACGAGGAGGTCGAGCAGGCCGACGTGTTGCTGTTGTTCGGATCGAACGCGCGCGCTGCGCACCCGATCTTCTTCCACCACGTCATCAAGGGTGTCCGGCGCGGGATGCGCCTGTTCGTCGTCGACCCCCGCCACACCGAGACGAGCGCGTGGGCCGAGCGCCACCTCCCGGTGAACGTCGGCGGCGACATCGCGCTCGCCAACGCCATCGGGAACGTGCTGATCGAAGAGGGCCTCGTCGACCACGCCTTCGTCGCGCGCGCGACGGAGGGGTTCGACCGCTGGGCTGCGGGGGTGCAGCGGTACCGCCCCGAGGCCGTGGAGCACCTCACCGGCGTGGACGCCGCCACGGTCCGGGAGGTCGCCCGGGCCTACGGCACGGCGAAGCGCGCGATGATCGCGTGGACGCTCGGCATCACCGAGCACCACAATGCTGTCGACAACGTGCTCGCGCTCATCAACCTCTCGCTGGCGACCGGCCACGTCGGCCGGTGGGGCAGCGGCCTCAACCCGCTCCGCGGCCAGAACAACGTGCAGGGCGGCGGCGACATGGGGGCGCTGCCGCACAAGCTCCCCGGGTTCCGCGACCTCGAAGACCCGACCCATCGCGCCCACGCCGAACAGGTCTGGGGCGCGCCGATCCCGCCCGTGAAGGGCTGGCACCTCACCGAGATGTTCGAGGCCATGCACCGCCGCGAGCTCACCGCGTTGTGGGTGTTCGGCGAGAACCCCGCGCAGTCCGAAGCCAATGTCGGCCACGCGATCCACGCGCTCGAGTCCCTCGAGCACCTCGTGGTCCAGGACCTGTTCCTCACGAAGACGGCGGAGCTCGCCCACGTGGTGCTCCCGGGGACCGCGTCGTGGTGCGAATCCGAGGGCACGGTCACCAACTCCGAGCGGCGGGTGCAGCGCTGTCGGCGCGCGGTGGAGCCACCGCCCGGCACCCGCGACGACGTCACCATCTTCCACGACGTCGCCCTGCGCCTGGGCGTCGAGCTCGGGGTGCCCACCCCCGCGCTCGCCTGGGAGGAGGTGCGGCGGGTGAGCCCGATGCACGCCGGCATGTCGTGGGCGCGGCTCGACGCCACCGATGGCCTGCAGTGGCCCTGCCCCACCGAGGACCACCCGGGCACGCCCTTCCTGCACGCGCGCCTGTGGGCGGACCCGGTCGAAGGCCCCCGCGCCGGGTTCCACCCCGTGGAGTGGGACGCCGTGGCCGAAGGGGTCGACGCGCAGTTCCCCCTGCTCCTCACCACCGGCCGCAAGCTCGACGCCTTCAACACCGGCGTCCAGAGCGGGGCTCTCGGCGCGCCGCTGTCGAAACACGAGGCCCTGGAGCTGTCCCCCGGAGACGCCGCAGCCCACGGGCTCACCGCCGGCGAGCGCGTCCGGGTGTCGTCGCGGCGGGGGTCGGTGGAAACCGTCGTGCGCATCGACCCCGACCTGCGCGCCGGCTTGTGTTTCATGACGTTCCACTTCCCCGATCAGGTGGACACGAACCAGCTCACCACCGACGTGAGCGACCCGAAGGCGGGCACCGCGGAGTTCAAGGCAGCAGCGGTGCGGATCGAGCGCCTCGCGGTCGCGGCCGCGAAGTAGACTCCGCGCCATGGACCTCCGCCACCTCGACACCGAAGCGACCCGCGCCGAGCAGGAGGCCGTGGACGCCGTCGTCACCGGGGCCTTCCCCCGGGGGTGGCCCGCGCTCACGCGCTACCGTGCCCAGCTGCTGCCGGCGCTCCACGCGCTCCAGGACCGCGTGGGGCACATCTCCGAAGGCGGGCTCGGGTACGTGTGTCGGCGGCTCCACGTGGCGCCCGCCGAGGCCTACGGCGTGGCCACGTTCTACCACCTGCTCGCCGTCGGTGAGCGGCCTGGCCCGCGGGTCCACGTCTGTGACGACCTCACCTGCCGCCTCGCGGGCGCGACGGTGCCCCCGGGCGCACACGCGAGCCCCTGCCTCGGGTTGTGTGACCAGGCGCCAGCGGTGTTGTTCCTCGAGCCCGGGGAGGTCCCCAGGGCCGCGTTGCTCGGAGCGGTGACGGCCGAGACCCACCGCGACCCGTGGTCGGTCCCCCGCGGCGGCATCCCCGTCCACCAGCCCCGCGAGGCGCTGCACCTGCTGCGGCGGGTGGGCGTGGTGGACCCTGGCTCGTTCGAGGACTGGGCCGCCCACGGCGGCGGTGAGGGGCTGCGCACTGCGGTGGCCCGCGGCCCGGAGTCCGTGATCCACGCGGTGATCGCCTCGGGGCTCGTCGGGCGCGGCGGCGCGGCGTTCCCGACCGGGCGCAAGTGGGAGGCGGTCGCGGCCCAGCCGGTCTTCCCCCACCACTTCGTGTGCAACGCGGACGAGTCCGAGCCCGGTACCTTCAAGGACCGCGTCTTGATGGAAGAGGACCCGTTCGCCGTCGTCGAGGGCGTGGCGATCGGCGCGCTCGCCGTGGGCTGCACCCGCGCGGTCATCTACCTGCGCGGGGAGTACCCGCTGGCCCGCACCCGGCTCGAACACGCGATCCGCGCCCTGCGGGACCGCGGCTGGCTGGGGCCCGACGTGCTCGGCTCGGGCCGCCCCCTCGAGATCGAGGTGTTCCGCGGGGCGGGCGCGTACATCTGCGGCGAGGAGACCGCGCTCCTCAACTCGCTCGAAGGCCTCCGGGGCGAGCCCCGCCAGAAGCCGCCGTTCCCGTTCCAGCACGGGCTGTTCGGCGAGCCGACCGCCGTCAACAACGTCGAGACGCTGGTCAACGTGGCGCCGATCCTCGTCGAAGGGGCAGCGGCCTGGGCCCACCGCGGCGCCGACGGCTCCCCGGGCACGCGGCTGTTCTGCGTGTCGGGGCGGGTGCAGCGCCCGGGGTTGTACGAGCTCGGCGGCGGCGCCACCCTGTCGTCCCTCCTCGCGCTCGCCGGAGGCACCGGTCGGCCCGTCCGCGCCGTGCTCCTCGGAGGCGCTGCGGGCACCTTCGTCGGCCCCGAGCACCTCGACGTGCCCCTCACGTTCGCCGCCACCCGCGCGATCGGGGCCACCCTGGGGTCCGGTGTGGTGCTGGTGCTCGACGACACCGTCGACCCCCTGCCCCTGTTGCAGCGCATGGCCCGCTTCTTCCGCGACGAGAGCTGCGGCCAATGTGTGCCCTGCCGCGTCGGGACCGTCCGGATGGAGGAGTGGCTGAACGCCCGCGCCGCCGGAGGCCAGCCGGCCTGGTCCACGCTCGACGACCTCTCGGCGGTGTTGCGCGACGCCTCCATCTGCGGCCTCGGCCAGACCGCCGCATCCGCGGTGGACTCGGCCCGCCGCATCGGCCTGTTCGGGAGCGCCCCATGACCACGGTGTCCCTCACCATCGACGGGCGCCCGGTGGAGGTCCCCGCCGGGAGCACGCTCCTCGACGCGTGCCGCGCGCTCGGCATCGACGTCCCCACGTTGTGCTGGGCCCCGAACCTCGAGCCCGCGACCGCCTGCCGGGTCTGCGTGGTCGAGGTCACCGGCCAGCGGGTGCTCGTCCCGTCGTGCGGGCGGGTGGCCGAGGCGGGGATGCAGGTCCAGACGGACTCTCCGCGCGTGCGGACCTCCCGCAAGCTGGTGCTCGAGCTGCTGGCGTCGAGCGTCGACCTGTCGGCCACCGACAGTCTGCGCCCGTGGTTCGCGCAGCTCGGCGCCGATCCCGAGCGCTTCGGGCCCGCCGCCGAGACGAAGGCGCGCGAGGCCCCCACCTGCGACAACGACCTGTACACACGCGACTACGCGAAGTGCATCCTCTGCTACAAATGCGTGGACGCCTGCGGCATCCAGGCGCAGGCCAGCTTCGCCATCACGGTGGCGGGCCGCGGCTTCGACGCCCACGTGGCCACCGAGTTCACGGCGCCGCTCACGGACTCGGCCTGCGTGTACTGCGGGAACTGCATCGGCGTGTGCCCGACCGGCGCGCTCGTGCCGAACACCGAGTTCGCGCTCCGCCAGCGCGACGACTGGCGCCCCGCGGACCAGACGCAGACCGACACCATCTGCCCGTACTGCGGCGTCGGCTGCACGCTCACGTTGCACGTGCAGGACAACGACATCGTGAAGGTCACCTCCCCCGCCGACGTGTCGGTGACGGGGGGCCACCTCTGCATCAAGGGGCGGTTCGGGACCGGCTTCGTGAAGGCCTGATCACCGGAAGTTCTGGATCGCCCACACGCTGCCGTTCGGCAGCTCGTGGTAGCCACACGCGACCTCCGTGTACGAGGTCGAGGACATGTTGATGTAGTGGCCGTGCAGCTGGAAGTCGGCGCCCGGTCCCTCGGCCCACATCATCGCGAGGCAGTCCGTGGTCAGGTCGAACAGGTCGCCGCTCCACCCCGGACACTCGTTCTGGGCCCACTCGCCGCAGGTCCCGAAGGCGCCGTGGGGCGTCCCGGAGGCGGCGTCGGCGGCGCACTGCCCGTCGGCGCACGACTCCCCCGAGGACCACCGGGCGTACGGCGGGAGGCCCAGCGTGGCGCGGTAGTCGTTGATGGTGTCCACGCAGTGCTGCTGCACGGTTCCGTCCGTGCTCGTGGTCGTCGTGGTGGTCGTCGTGTCGGTGTCGGCGTCCGCATCGGCGTCGGCGTCGGCGTCCGCGTCGGTGTCCGCGTCACCGCCCGTCCCGTCCGTCGAGGTGGCCGTCGTGGTCTGGGTGTCGCCCGTGTCGGTCGTCTCGTCTTTCGTGGACGTGATTCCGGTGCAGCCGAGACCCACCACCCACAGCCAGCTCGCGCGCATGCGACCCCCCGCGCATCATCGCACGGGGGGCACCCCTTCGGCCTCGCGTCGGGCCCGGCGCATGGCGTCCACCTGCCTGGACAGGTCCCCCACGACCTCCTTCGCGGGGGCCGGGCCCGTCGCGCTGAGCTCGCGCCGGACGCGCGACGCGGTAGAGGCGATCTCGAGGAGCTGCGCGGTCCCCGCCGCGAGCAGGGACTCCACCACCGCCCCCGCCTCCTCGTCGGCCCGGTGCTGCGCCAGCGCGCGCTCGAGGGCTGCCAGCTCCCCGTCGGACACCCGGTCCCCCGACCGCGCCAGGGCCCGCGTGCGCTCCAGGCGGGCGACCAGCCGCTCGACCTCTCCGGGCGCCGCGCCGTGGCTGGTGAGCTGCCGCTCGAGGTCGTCGACCCGCTGGCCCAGCGCGGCCGCCTCGGCCGTCAGCTCCTTCACCCGCCCGAGCAGGTCGTCGCGGAACGGGCCCGGCAGGTCGGGGGTGCTGCGCGCTGCTGCGCCGAGCGCCTCGAGCGCCGCCACCGCGGAGGCCCGGAGCCGCTCTCCGCGGGTCCCCTGGCGGGGCGCGGGCGCGCTCGACGCCACGACCTTCGGCTTCGCGCCCGCACGCGCGAACTTCGGCGTGGCTGCGCCCTGCAGCATCCCCGCGAGGTCGACGTCGTAGGCGGGGGGCCCGGCCTCCGGGTCGGCGCCGCGCGACATCCGCTGGCCGAACACCACGGCCGCCACCGTGAGCAGGATGGCGACGGTCGGGTCGAGCCCCGCCGCGAGGGTGAACCCCCACCCACCCGTCGCCAACGCCACCAGCAACCCCACCGCGACGCGGGCGTTCCAGCCCACCGCCTCGTCCGTGACCTTGACCTGGAACCCCGCCAGGCGCGCCGACTCGGCCAGGCGCTCGGCGCAGGCGCGCTCGACCCGCTCGACCAGCCGGAACCGCTTGCGCCACAGGACGGGGCTCGCCCGGAGCAGCGCCGCGGGAACCCCGGCCTCGGCCGCCACCGCCGCGACCAGCTGGGACTCCGGCGACGCCTGGCCAGCCGCGGGCACCCCGAGGTTCTCGCGGAGGCGGTCCGCCACGTGCCGTCCCCAGCGGGACACCTCTTCCCACGCCGTGCCGGGGGCCGGCGTCGTCCGGAACTGCTTGCGGAGCTCGCTGCGGCGCCGCCGGTCGCGCGACCGCTCCTCCACGACGACGACGGACCGACCCGACGGCAAGAACTGCCGCGGTCCCAGCTCGGCTTCGACCGCGACGGAGCTCGGACCGGCCCCGTTCAGCCACCCGAGGCACTCGGCGGCGCCGTCGGGGCGGGCCTCGGGGTCGGCGGCGAGCAGGCGCTCGATCAGGACGGCGAGGTCCTCGGGCACGTCGGCAGCGCGCTCCCGGACCGGGACGAACCGGCCCGCGAGCTGCGCAGCCAGCCCGCCCTGCCCCTCCGCGACCGGGTGCCCCGTGGCAGCGAGGTACAACACCGCGCCCAGGCCGTACAGGTCGGAGCGAACCTCGGCCCGGCGGCCCGCCAGGACCTCGGGCGCGACGTACCCCAGCGTGCCGGTCATCGCCGAGCGCGTCGCGGTCGCGCCGATCGGGCGGGCGGAGCCGAAGTCGGCGAGCACGGCGTCGCGTACGTCCTCGGACAGGAGCACGTTGTTGGGCGACACGTCGCGGTGCAGGACCCCGGCCCCGTGTGCGGCCGCCAGCGCCTGCAGCAGCCGGCCCGCGAGCACCCGCGCGGCGGCGGGGCTCAGCCGGCCCGAGTCCTGCACGCGGTCGGCGAGCGTACGACCCGGGTGGAACGGCATCGACAGCGCCAGGACGCCGTCGAACGCGTGAACGTCGAACGGCAGGAGCGCAGCGTCGGACCGCACCAGCGAGGCCGCCTTGACCTCGCGTCGGAGGCGCTGCTCACCGGCTTCGCCGAGCGCGTGGGCGTGGAAGACCTTGAGCGCCACGCGCTCGCGGCGCACGGTGTCGGTCACCAGCAACACCACGGCCTGCGAGCCCCGGCCGATCACGCCGTGGGACACGAAGCGCTCGGGGAGCTTCAGCGCGGGTCCGTCCACCGCTCGTCCACCTTCGGCCGCCGCCGTTCGAGCCACCGCGCCACGCGCGGGGTGGGCATCGGGCCGCCGTGCCCGGGGTACACCGCAGCCACGCCCGGCGTGACCACCGTTGCCAGCGCCGCGTGCGCCCCCAACGGATCGTCGTGGAAGAGGTGCAGCTCCGGGTCCCGGTGCGCGGTGAGCGAGCTGCGCAGCAGATCCCCGACGAACAGGGCGCGGTCGGCCGTCTCCACCACCAGCGAGCCCGGCGTGTGTCCGCCCACCGTCCAGACGCGGGCGTCGATCCCGAGCGGCGCGAGGCTCTGCTCCCCCGCCACGCCCACCACGCCCACGGTGACCGGCGGGAACGTCGGCTTCGCCATGAACGACAGGAGGCGGCCCCGGCTGCCGGTGGCGGGGACGTTCCCTTCCGGGTGGTGGCCCGACGCTGCGACCGCGGTGTCGGCAGCGCCGATCCACACCGGGACGTCGAGCGCGACCGCCAGCGCCGCCGCGGAGCCCAGGTGGTCGCTGTGCGCGTGCGTGACGACCACGACGGTGACGTCGTCGGCGTCGATGCCGCGGTGTTCGAGGCGCCTCAGGATGCGGTCTTCGTGCCCGGGGTAGTGGGCGTCGATCAGCGCGACCCCGCCGGACCCTCGCAAGGCCCACACGTTCACGAAGCCCCAGCCGACGTTCACGATGTCCGGGTCGTGGTCCAGGTCAGCCCTCGCCCGACACGGTGTACGGAAGCGGCCGGCCGGCAGCGCGCGCCTCGAGGGCGAGCGCCACGTCGGCGGCCACGCGGACGCCGAGGTCGCGCGTGAACCCGGCAGAGTGCGGGGTCACCAGCACGCCGTCGATCGCGGCGAGGGCGGCGAGGTCCGGCCACGGCTCCTGCGGGAACACGTCGGAGGCGTAGCCGCGCAGGGCACCTTCACGCACCCGGCCCGCGGCCGCCACCACGTCGACCAGCTCTCCGCGCGCGGTGTTCACCACCACGGCGTCGCGCCGGAGGAGCGCGAGGCGCCGAGCGTCCAGCAGCCCGCGGGTCCCCGGGACCAGCGCGCAGTGCAGGGTCACGGCGAGGGCGCGTTGCAGTCCCTCGTCGAGGTCCACCGCGGTGGCGCCCGGGCTCACGCCGGCCGGGTCCACCCCCAGCACCCGGGCGCCCAGCGCGAGCAGGACCTCCGTCATCCGCGACCCGATGACGCCGTGCCCGACGACGAGGACCTCCTCGCCGCGCACGCCTTTCGGGTCGAGCGCGGGGAGCTCGGAGCGCGCCCAGTGCCCGCGGCGCGCAGCAGCGTCGAAGGCGGGCTGGCGGCGGAGCAGGTGCAGCAGCGAGTACAGCGCCTGCTCCACGACGGCGTCCCGGCGGGCCGTCGGGCACCGGCCCACGGTGACGCGCCGCCCGAGCGCGGCAGCCACGTCGATGTGGTCCCAGCCGGAGGTGGTGGTGAGCACGAGGTCGCCGGGGAACCGCGCGAGCACCGAGGCGGTCACGCGCACCCGGCTCGTCACCAGGAGGACGTCGACGCCGTCGAGCGGCGGCGGCTCGGGCGACTCGGGGGCCGTGACGTAGCGCAGGCCGACGCGTTCGGCGGCTGCGGCCTCGAGGGCGAGGTCGTCGTCGGTCTCGTACGCGGACCGACCCCACCGGAGCACGACGCCCGAGGCTGGCACGGGAACCCCCGCACCCTCGGTAACCGACGCCAGGAGCCCGTGGCGCGTTGGCCGCGGAGCGGCCACGTGTCCGGGATCCGCCCCTGCCCCTGCCCCTGCCCTTGCCCCGGACCGGCCGGGGGTGGGGACCAGCCGATACTGGCTCAGCCACCGTCCGGCCCGCGACCCTGGCAGCGTGGAGCTTGCGCAGTCGTGGCACATGCAGATGAGCCCCCAGCAATCCGGGGGCACGGGCAGGGGCACGGGCACGGGCTGGGGAGGAGCCGAGGGCTCCTACGGGAGGTTGTTGCGCACCGTGGTCTCGCTCACCCAGGTGTCGCGCTCCAGCACCTCGGCGCCTTCGCCGAGGAGGGACATCGTGGGGATGGAGAAGCTCGAGCTGCGCAGGTAGCGCGCAGTGACGTTCCAGTTCGCGTCCGCGACCACCGGGTGGGTGATCCCGGCCATGTCCGCCCAGTCCTGGAGGTCGCCCTGATCGGGGGTGCGCCCGGACATGTCCTCACCGAGGAGCGTGATGACGATGAAGCCGCGGTCCTCGTACTCCTGGTAGAGGGCCTGCATGTCCGGGGCCTCCTGCTGGCACGGTCCACACCACATCGCCGAGCTCAGGAGCAGCACCTCCTTGCCGCAGAAGTCGTGCAGGTGGACCTCCTCGCCGTTCTGGTCGAGCAGCGCGAAGTCGTCGGTGATCTGGCCGATGTTGTTGCCGGTCGGCTGGAGCGAGTCGCGGCAAGCGTCGATGGGCCAGCCCCCTTCGTAGGGATGATCCTGGCGATCGGTGGGATCGGTGTTGCCGTTCACCTCGTCGCCGTCGTCGAAGCCGTCGTTGTCGGAGTCGCGCTCGTCCCGATCGGTGCCGAGGTCGTCCTCCTCGCCGTTGGTGAGGCCGTCCCCGTCGTCGTCCCCGGCCCGATCGTCGGGCTCGGTGGGCGTGGTGGTGGTGTCGGGCGTCGTGGGGACCGTGGTCCCGGTGGGGACGGTGGAGGGGTCGGAGGTCTCCCCGGTGGAGGGGTCGGTGCCGTCCGTGGTGCCCGTGGGCGCCAGGTAGAGGCCGGAGCCGGAGCAGGCGGCGAGGAGGGCGAGAAGGGGGGACAGACGCATCGATTCCTCCGAGGGGTCACTCGCTGTCTGCAGGTGGCGTGCCAAGGCTCGCGACCGCGTCGCAGCGCGGATCCTCGCGCCAGGTTGCGGCATTTCTTCCGCGGTCGGGCGCAGCAGGGCGGCAGTCGGGGGGGGCTGGACGTCCCGGTCGCGGGCGCACCGGCTACGGAGGGGCGGGGGTCGGGATGGCCAAGGCGCGGATCTCGTTCGTCTGCCAGCAGTGTGGGGCGGCGTCGACCAAGTGGCTCGGGCGCTGCCCGGGGTGCAAGGAGTGGAACACGCTGGTCGAAGAGGTCGAGCGCCAGGAAGCGCCCGCTCGCGGCGCTGCGGTCCCGCGGATCGTGCGGCTCGCGGACGTCCCCACCGATCGGGGCGGCGAGCTGCGCGTCCGGTCGGGGATCGGCGAGCTCGACGGAGTGCTCGGCGGAGGCCTCGTCGCGGGCTCGCTCGTGTTGCTGGGTGGCGACCCGGGCGTGGGCAAGTCCACGCTCCTGCTCATGGCCATGGACCGGTTCGGCCGCAAGGTGCCCGTGTTGTACGTCTCCGGCGAGGAGTCGCTGCAGCAGGTCAAGCTGCGCGCGGATCGACTGGGGGTCACGGCGGACGGCCTGCACCTGTTGGCGGAGACGAACTTCGCCACGATCGAGGCCGCGATCCGGTCGCTCCAACCGAGCGTCGTGGTGATCGACAGCGTCCAGACCGTGGTCTCGCCCGACCTCACGGGCGTGGCCGGGTCGGTGGGCCAGGTGCGCGAGGTGGCGCACAGCGCCATGCTGTTGGCGAAGTCCACGGGCGTGGCCATCTGGCTCGTCGGCCACGTGACGAAGTCCGGAGACCTGGCGGGTCCCAAGGTCCTGGAGCACCTGGTGGACGTGGTGTTGTCGTTCGAGGGGGACGGCACTTCGTCGCTTCGCATGTTGCGGGCCTCGAAGAACCGGTTCGGGGCCACGGGCGAGCTCGGGCTGTTCGAGATGGCGGACGAGGGGCTCGTCGAGGTGCCGGACGCGAGCGCGCGCCTGTTGTCGGAGCGCACGACGGAGGCCCCGGGCACCGCCGTCACCTGCGCCCACGAGGGCAGCCGCCCGGTGCTGGTCGAGCTGCAGGCGCTGGTGGGGCGCCCGGGGGTGCAGATCCCCGCGCGCAACGTGGTCGGCGTGGACCGCCAGCGGGTGCTGATGGTCGTGGCCGTGCTGCAGAAGGCGGGGCTCGCCCTGCACGACCGCGACCTCTTCGTGAACGCGGCGGGCGGCCTGCGCATCGACGAGCCCGCGGTGGACCTCGCGCTGGCGGCGGCGATCGCGAGCTCGGCGCTGGACCGGGCCCTCCCGTCGGACCTCGCGATCTTCGGGGAGGTGGGCCTGGTGGGCGAGGTGCGGGCGGTGTCGCACGCCGCACCCAGGCTGAAGGAGGCCCTGCGGCACGGCTTCCGCCGGGTGCTCGGCCCCACGCGCGCGCTCGAGCAGGCGCCGCCGGGGCTCACGGTGGAGGGCGTCTCCACGGTCCGCGACGCGCTGCGGTTCGTGCTCCCCCGCTGACGCACGCCGGACCGGTATTTGGGCAGCCGGGGCGGGCAGTGGGCAGTGGGCAGCGGGCAGCGGGCAGCGGGCGGGCAGATCCACGGAGGGGTGGGGCGAAGTCAGCGCGGCGCCGGCGGGACCGGACCACCCCAGAAGCCTGCGCCGGCCAGGGGCGACGCGGGATCGACGTGGACATCGACGCCCGGCAGCGGGACCACGAACGGCGCGTCCGGGGTCTTCACGCAGTCCGTGGCCAGCGGCGGGAAGGCCTCGGGACCCGAGTAGGCCGCGAGCCAGGGCCGATCGTAGAGCGTGGCGGAGTCGTGAACGTCCACCTGCCCGAGCGTGTCGATCCACATCATGCCGGCGGCCTGACCGTACTGCA
The DNA here is from genome assembly GCA_044356535.1 of Myxococcota bacterium. Taxonomy (GTDB): domain Bacteria; phylum Myxococcota_A; class UBA796; order UBA796; genus JACKER01. The sequence continues at coordinate 39,126 of JBIKWC010000017.1, read as the reverse complement.
GCGCGCTCCCGGAGAGGACGCCGCCCACCTCCATCGCGCCGCACACGTGGCACGCGAAGAACACGCTCCACTCGACCGGGCTGCGGGTCACCGTGACCTGGCGGAGCGCCCAGTCCGCGGTGTTGGTGATCGACCACAACCAGATCGACGCGCCGCTCCCGCTCGAGTCGTGGTTGTGGACGTACACGTTGTCGAGGGTCAACGTGCCGGAACCGGACTCGGAGGAGGCCCACACGCCGTAGGGTCCGGTGTGGTAGCCGAGCTCGAGGTCGTGGACCGCGAGGGTGCCCCGGGGCTCCAGCAGCTGCACGGCGCGCGAGGCGGAGGTCCCGGTGATCACCCAGCCTTCGAGCGCCAGGGTCCCCGTGCCGCCCGCAACGCTGACGACGCTGCCGGTCCCGAAGAAGTCCGCGCTCGACGTCGCGCCCGAGACGGAGACCGAAGCCATCGTGCCCGTCGTGTCCTCGAGCCACAGCGCCGCGGCGCCCGACGGGCTGGTGGCCGCCTCCGAACGCAACCCCACCACGTCGACGGCGACGTCGCGGGCCCACCAGCCGCCCCCGGACTCCGCCCCTGCGCTGCGCGAAAGGAGCGCATCGGTCAGCGTCACCGCGCCGCCCTCCGTCCACAACGCGCCGCCCTGCCGGGCCGCGGCGGTGGTCGACACCAGGTCGGTGAGGGTGACGGTGGCATCGGTGGCGAACAGGTCCCCGCCGCGATCGGCGGCGCCGTCCTCGAACGTGACGCCCTCGAGCACCACGTCGGCGCCGCTCCCGACCGCGAGCCCGCCCCCGTCGCCGGTGGCGGTGCACCGCGTGAACGACACGTCGCGGAACACCGCCGAGGTCCCCGCTGCGACCCGCGCGCAGCCCCCGGACGCAGCGACCCCGTCCTCGAGGCGCAGGCCTTCGGCGAGGAACGGCCCGGAAGCCACGTCGAGGAGCTGGTCACCGGAGCCCACGAGGCGGGCGCTCCCCCGCAGGGTGAGGGGCACCTGCACCCGCAGCGGCCCGGCCAACGCGAAGGTGGTGGGCGCCAACACGAGCTCCGCGCCCGGACAGGCCGCCGCGACCAGGGCTTCCAGCGGCGCGCCGGCGGGTACGTCGACCACCCCGCCCACCCACACCACCGGGTCCGTGTCGTCGCAGTCGCGGCTGTCGTCCACCCCGTCGCCGTCGAGGTCCACGAGCACGAGGCCGTCGCAGTTGCGGTCGGTCCCGGGCAGGTCGGTGGCCAGCGGGCTGACGTCCGGGTCCCCGTCGTCGCAGTCGCCGGCCGCAGGCGCCGTGCCCGCCTCGGTGCCCGGGAACGAGGCGGCCACGACGCCGTCCTGGTCGCGATCGTAGTCGTTGGACCCGTCGCAGTCGGCGTCCCGGCCGTCGTACCAGACCTCGGGCGCGTCCGGCGAAGTCGCGGGGTCGCCGTCGTCGCAGTCACCCGGCCTCGCCACGCCGTCGCCGTCGCGGTCGAAGTCGTCGGCCCCGTCGCAGTCCGCGTCCACGCCGTCGTACCAGACCTCCGGGCGCCCGGGCGCGACGAGCGCGTCGGTGTCGTCGCAGTCGCCGGTCGCGAGGCCCAGCGCGTACGCCGACCAGGCGCTGGCGACCACGCCGTCGCCGTCCTGGTCGAAGTCGTGGTCTCCGGCGCAGTCGGCGTCCACGTCGTCGTAGGGCAGGTCCACGGCCCCCGGCCGGACCGCAGGGTCGAAGTCGGCGCAGTCGGCCCCCCCGTGGCCCACGGCGCGGACACCGTCGCCGTCCGCGTCGAAGTCGTCGGCGCCGTCACAGTCGCCGTCGCGCCCGTCGTACCAGACCTCGGGGCCCCCGGGGACCACGTCGTCCCGCGTGTCGTCGCAGTCGGCGGGGATCGGGGCGCCGTCGCCGTCCTGGTCGAAGTCGTCGCCGCCGGCGCAGTCGCCGTCGATCCCGTCGTACCAGACCTCGGGGAGCGCAGGCGCGCGCGCGGGGTCCCCGTCGTCGCAGTCGGCGGGGGCCGGGCTCCCGTCGCCGTCGCGGTCGAAGTCGCTCCCCAGCGAGCAGTCGGAGTCCACGCCGTCGTACCAGACCTCCACGCGCCCCGGACTCACGGAGGCGTCGGCGTCGTCGCAGTCCCCGACCCCGGGGGCAGAGCCGCCAGCGAACGCCTCGCGCCCCGCCGCCACGTAGCCATCGCGGTCGGCGTCCCAGTCGTTGGCGTCGTCGCAGTCGGCGTCCACGCCGTCGTAGGCGGTGTCCACCTGCCCCGGGTACCGGTCGCTGCGGGTGTCGTCGCAGTCACCGACCTCGGGCGCCGAGCCGCCGGCCGCTGCGGCGTGTTCGGGAGGAACCCACCCGTCGCGGTCCGCGTCGAAGTCGTTGGCGCCGTCGCAGTCGGCGTCGAGGGCGTCGTACCAGGCGTCGGCCGCGCCGGGGAACACGTCGCTGCGTGTGTCGTCGCAGTCGAGGGGTGGCGGGCCCACGATCGCGAACCCGTCGCGGTCGGCGTCCCAGTCGGTGGCGCCGTCGCAGTCGGCGTCCCGCCCGTCGTAGGGCGCGTCGACCGCCCCCGGGAACACGGAAGGGTCGAGGTCGTCGCAGTCGGGACCCAGCGGGACGCCGTCCCCGTCACGGTCGTAGTCGTCGCCGCCGTCACACGCGCCGTCCAGGCCGTCGTACCAGACCTCGACCGCCCCGGGGAACACGTCGGGACGCAGATCGTCGCAGTCCCCGACCCCCGGTGCGTCGGCGTCTGCGCGCTCGTCCGCGCCCGCCACCACGAACCCGTCGCGGTCGGCGTCCCAGTCGTTCCCGCCTGCGCAGTCGGCGTCCACGCCGTCGTACGGCGCGTCGACGCGGCCCGGGAACACGGCAGCGTCCCCGTCGTCGCAGTCGACGGGGGCCCCGGGGCGCGCGGCCAGCCACTGCCCGTCCACGCAGGCATCGTCCACCGGAGGGCCACACGAGGGGGTGGTCTGCGCGGCCCCGACGCCGTCTCCGTCGCAGTCGGGGTGCCAGTCGATCACCGTGGCCCCGACGGTCGCGTCGGCGTCGTCGCAGTCGTCGCCCCCGTGTTCGACCGCGCGGGAGCCGTCGCGGTCGGCGTCGAAGTCGTCGGCGCCGTCGCAGTCGTGGTCGACGCCGTCGTAGGGCGCGTCCGGGGCGCCGGGGTGCACCGCTGCGTCGGCGTCGTCGCAGTCGTCGCCGCCCAGCGCCGCGGCCACCGCGCCGTCCCCGTCGCCGTCGATGCGGCGAGCGAGGTCGTCGTCGGAGAGGAACAGGCACCCCGTGCCCAGCAAGGCGAGCCCCGGCCAACCGCGCCTCATCGGAGACCTCCTGGCGTCGCCGGGCCGCCCCAGTAGCCGGGGTCCAGGCAGGTGGACGGATCGGTGACGGCACACAGCGAGGGGTCGCCGGCCCCGAGCAGGCCCGACCCTGCCGTGAGCACGCGATCCGGGCCGAACGGGTCGAGGGCGAGGTCGGTGCACGTGGGGCAGAACGCAGGCCCCACGCCAGGTCCGAGCGCCGTGAGCGGCGGGGGGCCGACCACCCAGCCGCTGCCGCCCACGGTCCAGCTGTACCCCAGGTCCGACGAGCCCCACTGCGCGTAGTCCGTCCACAACACGCCCGAGCCCAGGAACCCGGTGTGGAGGGCGACCACGTTGCGGACCCGCAGCGGGCTCACGGCGGTCGTGACCCACAGCGGGGTGGCCGTGGCCACGAGCGTGGCGTTCTCGACCGTCGTGGGGGCCACGGAGGTGAAGCCGGGGGCGATGCGCAGGCCGTCGTACCCGCCTTCGACCCACACGTTGCGGACGGTGGTCCCGGGGGAGCTGCCGGGCCCCGGCTCGAGCGACACCGCGAGGCTCGTGGCGCTCTGGAGCACGATCAGGTCGTGGACGTCGACGCGGCCCTGGGGCCAGTAGACGGAGAGGCCGACGGGCGCAGCGTTGTCGACGAGCTGCATCCGCTCGACGACGAGGTCCGAGCCGACGGCGTCGAGGTTGACGACCGAGGGCAACAGGGCGCCACCGAGCTGCACGTACGGGCCCGACGTGGTGGTGTTCGCGAGGGACACGTCGGCCAGCACACCTCCGCCGCCCGACAACCGGAGCGCGCCGCCCCACCGCCCAGCCGCGCTGCCGTCGACGACGAGGCCCACCACGTCGAGCTCGCCGTCCTGGGAGAACAGCGCGCCGCCGTCGCGAGCGGCGGACCCACCCACCACCTCCGCGTCGGTGAGCGTGAGCGCGCCGCCGTCCACGAACACCGCGCCCCCGTCGGTGGTGGCGTCGTCGTCGACGAAGACGGCGTCCACCCAGGACACGACCCCGGTGGGCGCCACAGCGAGGCCTCCCCCGGACGCAGCGGACCCCCCGCTGACCGTCCCGCCGACCGCGGCCAGTGCTCCGGTCACGAACACCGCCCCGCCGGCGCCCGTGGCTACACACCCGTCGAGGTCCACGTCCTCGAGCGCGGCTGCGCCGTCGACCCGCAAGCAGCCCCCGGCGTCCGCAGCGCCCCCCTCGACGCGGAGCGAACGCAGCAGCACGCCGGAACCGGTGACCAGGACGGTCCGCCCGCCCGCGCCCCGCACCACCGCGCCCGGCGCGCCGACCAGCTGCACGGCGCGGTCCAGCACCAGGTCCTCGACCCAGGTGCCCGTCGCCAGGGTCAGCGTGGATCCCACACACGCGGCATCGAGCAGGGGCTGCAGGGCCTCGGTGGGCGCCACGACCCGGTCGCCCACCCACACGGTCGCGTCGGTGTCGTCGCAGTCGCAGGCGAACGCCGAGCAGTCGGTGAGCACCGGCACCCCGTCGCCGTCCACGTCGAAGTCCCCCGGCGCCCCGTCGCAGTCCCGGTCCGCCGGCTCCGCCGGGTCGTCGAGCGCGCCGGGGTTGGTGTCGGCGTCGGTGTCGTCGCAGTCCCCGACGAGCGGCGCCGAGCCCCCCGCGAACGCCTCCGCGCCGAGCGCGACCCAGGAGTCGCCGTCGGCGTCCCAGTCGTTGCGGCCGTCGCAGTCCGTGTCCACGCCGTCGTAGGCGGGGTCCGGGCGCCCCGGGCGCACCGCCGGATCCTGGTCGTCGCAGTCCCCGACGGCGTCCCCGGGGCTCGCGAACCCGTCGTACCCGACCGCTACGGCGCCGTCTCCGTCGACATCGAACTCGTCCCCCCCGGCGCAGTCCGCGTCGATCCCGTCGTAGGGGACCTCCGCGAGGAGCGGAGAGCGGGCGGGATCGCGGTCGTCGCAGTCCACGGGCCAGCGGGCGCCGTCGGCGTCCACGTCGAAGTCGTCGTCGCCGGCGCAGTCCGCGTCGATCCCGTCGTAGGGCGCGTCGACCGCAGCCGGGGACACGCTGGCGACGGCGTCGTCGCAGTCCCCCGGGCGCGGCGCGGTACCGCCCTCGGTCCCCGCGAACAACGTCGACACGAACCCGTCCCCGTCGGCGTCGTAGTCGTTGTCCCCGCCGCAGTCGCGGTCCACGCCGTCGTACGGGACGTCGACCGCAGCGGGGTGCACGAACCGGTCGGTGTCGTCGCAGTCGCCGACGGGGGTCACCGGATCGGCGCCCTCGGGGTGCGGGGCCGCGACGAACCCGTCCCCGTCGGCGTCGTAGTCGTTGCCCCCGGCGCAGTCGCCGTCGAGGCCGTCGTACCAGCGCTCGGCGAGGAGCGGGCTGCGGCGAGCGTCCCGATCATCGCAGTCTCCCCCGGGCAGCTGCGCGAGCAGGACGTACGGGTCGAGCACGGTCCCGTCCCCGTCGGCGTCCCAGTCGTTGCGGCCGTCGCAGTCGGCGTCCCGCCCGTCGTACGGCGCGTCGATCGCCCCGGGGTACACGGACGCAGCGGTGTCGTCGCAGTCGGTGGCGCCGGGTGGGTCTCCCGCGCCGGCAGCGCGCCAGGTGTCGCCGTCCACGTCGAAGTCGTCGTCTCCCGCGCAGTCGCTGTCCACGCCGTCGTACGGTGCGTCCACGGCGCCGGGCCGGACCGCGGCGTCGCGATCGTCGCAGTCGGCGCCGCGCGCCACCCCGTCGCCGTCGCGGTCGAAGTCGTCGGCCCCGTCGCAGTCCTGGTCGACGCCGTCGTACCAGACCTCGGTCGCGAGCGGCCCCCGCGCTGCGTCGGCGTCGTCACAGTCCCCGGTGACCAGCGCGCCGGCGTGGGCTGCGTCCGCGTCGGAGACGGCGCCGTCCCGGTCGGCGTCCCAGTCGTTTCCGCCGTCACAGTCCACGTCGGCTCCGTCGTACGGCGCGTCGGCCGCGCCCGGGTGGACCTCGCCGTCGGCGTCGTCGCAGTCCCCACCGAACGGCGCGCTGCCGCCGCGGTCGGCGTCGTCGGCGACGAACCCGTCGAGGTCGGCGTCGAAGTCGTTGGCGCCGTCGCAGTCGCCGTCCACGCCGTCGTAGGGAAGCTCGGGGGCACCGGGGAACACGGAGTCCGCGGCATCGTCGCAGTCCCCTACCCCGGGCGCGTCGGCGTCCGGCCTCGCCCCGGCGACCACCGCCACGAACCCGTCCCGATCGACGTCGAAGTCGTTGTCGCCCGCGCAGTCGGCGTCCACGCCGTCGTAGGGAGGATCCTGGCGCCCGGGGGCGACGCGCGCGTCGAGGTCGTCGCAGTCGGGCACCGGCGGCGCCTGCCGGACGAACGGCCCGGCCCCCGTCGCGCACGGCTCCGTGCCCGGCGGGAGCGGTCGCTCCGGCGCAGCGCACGAGACCACCGCCGCGACCCCAGCCACGCCGTCGTCGTCGCAGTCGGCGAACCACGGCGCCGGGTCGGCCCCCACGTTCACGTCGGCGTCGTCGCAGTCGGTGCCGCCGTGGCCCGCGTCCGCGAGCCCGTCCCGGTCGGCGTCGAAGTCGTCGCCGCCGTCGCAGTCGCGGTCGATGCCGTCGTACGGGACGTCGGGGGCGCCGGGGAAGACGGACGGGTCCTGGTCGTCGCAGTCGCCACCCCCGAAGGCCGGCCCGCGCACGCCGTCCCCGTCGAGGTCCACGGCGTCCAGGAAGTCCTGCTCCCCCAGGTACAGCCCGCAGCCGGGCAACCACAACCACAGCCAGGGCCGGATCACAGGACCTCCACGTCGCAGAGCCGGAACGCTGGTCGACACGTGACGCGCACCTCGGCGCCCGCGGGCACCTGGAGGTCGCGCCGCACGGTGACGGGCTGCTCGTCGAACCACGCCAGCACGGCGCACGTCCCGGGCGGGACGGGACCCGGGTCGTGGTCGACGCCGGCGCACCGCAGGTAGCCGCGGGCGCCGGAGATGGAGAACCGGGCCACGCTCGGCGGTCGCTGCGCTGGGGCGGGGGCTGGTGTGCCTGCGCCGGGTTCCCCCTCGCCCCGACCCTCTCCGCCGGAGGGGACGGGGGGAACGACCGGAGGGGCAGGTGCGGGCCGCGGGGGGGCCGGGCGCGAGGGCTTCTCCTGGGGAACGACCGGGAGCGGCGCGGGCGCCACGGGGTCGGGTGGGGGCGTCGGCGCGGGCGCGACCACCACGGTGGGCTGGGGCTCGCGGACCTCGGGTGCGGGGGGGGGCGCGGACAGCCACAGGAGCACCACCAACACGAGCCCCACCGCGAGGGTCCCCACGAACCCGACGGCGCCGGGCGCCAGCCCGTACGCCAGCGGCCGGGCCTGCGGCTCCGGAGGCGCGGGGGTGGGCTCGGTCCTCGCGTTCGACGGCGCCTGGGGTCGGGTCGGCGCCAGCGTCTGCGACCCCAGCCCGCGCTCGTCGGTGAGCTCCGACGGTGCGTCCGGGGGCACCCAGCCGGCGTCTTCGGAGACGTCTTCCCGCCCGAACCAGCGCGCGCGCAGCTCCGCGACCGACGAGGGCCGGGCCGCGGGGTCCACCTGCAGCGCGGCCCCGATCGCGTCGATCCACCGGTCGGGCGCCTCCGCGCGAAGGGAGCGGACGGGCGTGTAGGTCCCGGTCTGGATCGCTCCCAGGATGCGCAGCAGGATGTGCGAGTCCGGCGCGAACGCGACCTTGCCCGTGGCGAGCTCGTACAGGATGGCGCCGAGGGCGAACACGTCCGCGCGGTGGTCCACGTCGCGCGCGCTCTCGATCTGCTCCGGCGCCATGTACCGGGGCGTTCCCATCATGACGCCCGAGCGGGTGGCGCCGGCGGACGGCTCGGCGTCCATCAGCTTGACCAGACCGAAGTCCGCGACCTTCGCCGTGACCGTTCGACCCTCCACCCGCAGGAGCACGTTCGCCGGCTTGAGGTCGCGGTGGACCAGGCCGTGGTCGTGTGCGTACGCCACGCCGCGCAGGATGCCGTCCGCGAGCCGGTCGACCTGGTCGATGGTCAGGGGGCGTCGGGCGATCAGGTCGTCGAGGGAGGTCCCGGGGACGTACTCGAGGACCAGGCCGACCGAGTCGGCGAGCTCGAGGACGTCGGTGACCCCGACGATGTTGGGGTGCTGCAGGCTCGCCTGGGCGCGGCCCTCCTGTACGAGCCTGGCGCGGAACTGCCGCCCGGGGAGGGTGACCACCTTGAGGGCGTGCGTCGTCCCGAGGATGGTGTGGGTGACGCGGTACACGCGCGCCATGCCGCCTTCGCCGAGCACCGCCTCGATCCGGTAGCGCTCGACGGTGGTGCCCAGCACCAGCCCCTCGGCGGCCGGGGTCATCGGCCCCACTCGGCGACGGCGACGCCCGCAGCGCCGGCAGCCAGCCCCCAGGCCACCAGCCCCGCCGTGGACCAGGTGTTGGTCGCGGACCGCAGCGCAGCGAGCTCGGACACGCTCCGCACCTCGCCCGACCGGAACCGGTCGCGCGGACCGATCGACGCCGCGAGGCACCCGGCGCCCACGCCGACGAGGCTGGCCGACGTGATGAGCAGGCTGTTCCGCACGGGGTGCCGGACGGCGTACGTCGGCTGCTCTCCCGGCGCGAGGACCCAGCTCTCCACGCTGTCGAGCGTCACCCGCTGCACCAGCGCCGGCGCCGCCACGAACCGCTCCCGGGTGGGGTACCCGTCGACGTACAGATCGCCGGCCTTCGGCGCCGGCAGGCGTTCGCGCTCCGCGCGCACCGGGTCCCAGCGCTGGAAGACGCCCCAGATCTCGTGTTCGCGGGGGTACACGGGCACGACCGCGTCGGGGACCAGCGCCCGCGCCGCCAGGAACGACCCCGCCGCCAGGTCGACCTCGCCGGCGCCGAACGCCCGGACGCCCTCGACGACCCGCAGGCGCGCCATCGTGGCAGGGGCCGGCACCTGGTCGAGGCAGCCCACGGTGCGCTGGAGCCGGACGAGGCCGTCGGTGAAGCCCTGCTCGCGCCCCTCGGCGAGGCTCTGCTCGACCGCTGCGGCGTCGGAGGCGACGTCGGCTTCGCTGGTGCGCTGGGCGCAGTCCGCAGCGTGCGCCGTGGGACCCAGCCACGCTGCGGCCACCAGGACGGAGATCAGCGCGGGGAGACGCGAGGCGCGGGGCTGGTTCACGAGACGCCATCCACCAGTTGGTGTCCGCAGTCTCGCCCCCGAGCGTCAGCCGAGCGTCATCGGGAGTCAGGTGGGCTGGTAGAGCTGCTTGCGCGCCAGGTCGTAGTCGTTCACCTTCGTCGGGTCCTTCACCACCTGGTGGCCGTCCTTGCGGGCCAGGGGGTCGTAGATCGCCTCGTCGTCGGCGCCGGGCTGCCCGATCTGCAGCACGAAGTGGTTCCCCACGTCGTCGCCGTCGTTGTCGATCTTCGACACGCCCAGGCCGGCGTCCTTGAACATCTTGCTGAGCGCGGGATCCTGGGCGACCGTCTCACCCACGGTCTCCCCGTCCACCCCGGTGCGGCCTTCCTCTGTGCGGCCCTTGGCCACGTCCTGGGCCCGAAGGTGCTGGTGCAGCCCCTCCTGGACCGACCGCAGGTCGCCGTCGGACAACGTCTCCCCTTTCGCCAGCTTGGCGGCGACGATGCCGAGCATCGCCTTGGTGGTCTTGTCCACGCCCGCGCTGCCCGACGCCTTGTCGAGGAGGAGCTTCACGCCGTCGTTCCCGCCCGCCAACATGGCGCCCGCGAGCAACGTGGTGGCCCCGCACCGATCCTGACCCTCGCCCCCCTCCCCCGCGTCCACGTTCTGGGTGAGGCGGTCCATCACCGCCAGCCGTTCGTCGCGGGTCCCGAGGGGCGCGGCGACCCGCCCGTCGAACACCGGAGCCTCGTCGGCGTACCCCCTGCCGATCCGGGCCGCCGACTTGCGGTAGCCGTCCCGGTTCGGGTCGCGATCGGTCTGGGCGTCGAGGTCGGTCTGCACCCGCTTCTCCGCCTCCATCTCCTCCCGCAGCTCCGGCGGCAGGTTCTCGAGCATGCGCTTCGCAGCGTCCCCGAGGCCCGACTTCATCGCCGGGACGGGGGCCTCCTCCTCGAACCAGCCGAACGGGTCGTACCACGGGCTGGACGCTCCAGCGGCTGCGGGCGCGGACGCTGCCTCCACCTCGGTGATCGGCCGGTGCTGTTGTGCGGACATCGCTCCCCCCTGGTGTCACCACCGTAGCGGGGGAGCCCCCACCCCTCGCGTGAAACGGAGGGCGCGATCGTTAAACCGCTACTCCAGCACCTTCGCGGCGCGGAAGTCGCGCAGCAACACGATCTCGATCCGGCGGTTCTTCGCCTTGCCCTCGGCCTTGTCGTTCTTGGCGACCGGGGCGTACTCACCGAAGGTCGCCGCCGACAGCCGGCCCGGCGGCATCCCGGACTCCACCATCACGTGGAGCACGGCGAGGGCCCGGTTCGCGCCGAGCTCCCAGTTGGTGACGGCGCCCTGCATGGGGTCGTTGTCGGTGTGGCCCTCGATCTGCCAGCGCGTGTTCTCCTGGCCGGCCAACGCCTTCGCGACCTCGCGCAGCGTGGCGCGACCGTCCGGCGAGAGCTCCGCAGAGCCCGACCCGAACAACACCTCCGAGCGCATGCCGAGCACGGTGCGGCCGTCGTAGTCCTCGACCTCGAGGACGCCCCGATCCACCAGCGGCTTGAGCTGGTCCAGGAGCGCGGTGCGCCGGGCCTCTCCGCCCGCGCCGCCCCCGCCCCCGCCCACCTTCTTGCCGCGGCACTGGGCGAGCTGGGTCTCGAGCTGCGCGTACTTCGACTGCGAGACGCAGCCCACCAGCAGGGTACACGCCAGGACGACGACGGACAGCTCGCGCATCGGGGCTCCTCCGCCGTGCCGATAGCCGATCAGAAGTTGAGGGGTAACGTCGCGAACAACAGCTTGATGTCGTCGTCGGAGAAGTGGAAGCCGATGCCGCCGTATCCGGTCGCGTACCCGTAGCGCGCGCCCAGCAGCACCTGCTCGGCGCCGACCTCGAGCCACAGGTGGCGGATGGGCTCCGCGCGGGCCCCGAGCCGCAGGTTGGGGATGCCCGAGGCTGCGAGCGCCGGGTACGAGCCGAACGCGAAGTCGAACGCGTCGGCGTTGATCATCAGCCGATCGCGGAGGAGGTACCCGGTGAACCCGAGGCCGCCCCCGCTCTCCTTCACGCCCAGGCGGAAGGCCACGTCGCGCCACCGCTTGTTCATCTGGAAGGTGAACCGGTAGTTCAGGTCCCGGGTCCACTCCGTGTAGGTCTCGCCGCTCTCCGGGTAGTAGTACGAGCGGTTCCGGATGACGCCCGCCGGGTGGTCGTTGACCTCGAAGTTCCACCAGAAGTCCTCCTGGTGGTGCAGCTCGATGCCGAGGGTGTTGGCGCCGGCGAAGCCGAGGGGGCCGTCCCCCCGGGCAGGCGCGATGGGGTTGCCGTAGGAGAACGCGGGGTCGCTGGGCTGGGTCCCGGCGTAGTAGCGCCCGAGGTAGTACACCTCGGCGTGGACCCCGGAGAAGCTCTCGATCACCTGGTTCGCGTTGGCGATGGTGTCGTTGAGGGCGTCGATCGTCTCGCGGTCGTTCACGAGGGCGCCGATCGTGCCCTGCCCTTCGTCCACCTTGGACGTGATGGACTCGAGGTCCTCGAGCGTCGCCTGGAGCTCGTCCGTGGCGAGCGCGAGCTTGTCGAGCTCCTCGTTCACCTTGGGGCGGGCGTCGGAGGACATGCCCTCCAGGTGCTCGGTGAGGCGGCGCACGCTGTCGACGATGGCGTCCACGTCCGACCGGTTGCGTTCGGCCAGGAGGCGCACCTCGCGGGTGATGGCCTCCACGTTCTCGAGGGTGGCCTCGACCGCGTCCTTGTTCCGGTCGTCCTCCACCACCTCGCGCAGGACCTTGGTGATGGCCTTCACGTCTTCGGAGATGTCTTCGGCCTGCCGGGTGATCTCGTCGAAGCTGCCGGGCTCGGGACCCGCCTGCAGCCGGCCCTGCTCCGGCAACACGGACTCGGCCTGCCCGAGGTCGAGCGCCACGTGCCTGTCGCCGAGGAGCCCGCTCGAGGCGAGGCGGGCCGTGCTGTCCGTCGGGATGGGGAACGTGTCCTTGACCACCAACACGAGGCGCGCCTGGTTGCCCTCGACCTCGATGGACTCGACCGAGCCCACGTCGACGCCCGCGATCTTCACCGGGGTCCCGGCGTACAGGCCGTCCGCGGACGGGACCGCCATCGTGACCCGGTACACGGACTCGCGGGACGACACGCCGTCCTGGAACCAGACGTAGCCGAAGCCGACGAGGCCCAGGCACGCGAGCGTGAACAGGCCGACCTTGAACTCGGTGGTGAAGGAGCGCGCCACTCGGTCCCCGAAGAGCCCGCATCCTACACCTTCATCGGGCCCTCCAGCGACCCGGTGACGAACTGCTGGACCAGAGGATCGTCGATCGCGCGGAAGGTCTCGGGGTTCCCCTCGTACTTCACGACCCCGTCGACCAGGAACGCGACCTTGTCGGCGCAGCGGAACACGGCGGCCATGTCGTGGGAGATGACGAGCGACGTGAGCTCGGGCCGGGCCCGCTGCGTGTCGAGGATGAGCTGGTCCATCGCGGCCGCCAGCACGGGGTCGAGGCCCGTCGTGGGCTCGTCGTACAGCAGGAACTCCGGGTCGCGCACCAGGGCCCGCGCGAGCCCCGCCCGCTTGCGCATGCCGCCCGACAGCTCGGACGGGTACTTCTCGGCGGCGTGCGACATCCCCACCGCAGCGAGCAGGGTGTTCACCTTCTCGGCTCGCTGCCGGGCGCCGAGCCGCGCGTGCTCCACGAGCGGGAACTCCACGTTCTCGAACACGGTCATCGAGTCGAACAGCGCCGCGTGCTGGAACACGAAGCCGAACCGCTCGCGGACCCGCCGCAGCGCGCGGTCGTGCATGCCAGTGAGCTCCTCGGCGCCGACCCAGATGTGGCCGGCGTCGGGGCGCAACAACCCCATGATGTGCTTGAGGGTGACGGACTTCCCGGTGCCCGACCGCCCGATGATGAACGTGATCTTCCCGCGGGGCACCACGAGGTCGAGCCCGCGCAGGACCTCGTGTTCGCCGAACGCCTTGCGCACGCCTTCGTAGCGGATGGCCGCAGGGGCCCCCGTCACGGGGTCGAGCGGCACGGGCGCGGGAGCGGCCTTCGACATCAGATCGGGGACGGGAGCAGGAGGGCGATGAAGTAGTTCGCGACCAGGATCGTGACCGAGGCCACCACCACGGACGACGTGGTCGCCCGGCCCACACCCGCAGCGCCACCGTCGGTGTAGTAGCCCTTGTAGCAGGCCACCACGCCGATCACGAGCCCGAACACGATGGACTTGGCGAGGCCCGCCCAGATGTCCTCCCAGTCGACCCAGTCCTGGAGGCGGACGAGGTACTCGGGCGGCGACAGGTGCAGCACGTACACGCCCACGACGTAGGAGCCGAAGATGCCGACGGCGTCGAACACGGCGGTGAGCAGCGGGACCGAGATCAGGCTCGCGAGGAGGCGCGGCTTGACGAGGTAGTTGATGGGGTCCACGGCCATGGCGTCGAGCGCGTCGATCTGCTCGGAGACCCGCATGGAGCCGAGCTCGGCGGCCATCGCGGACCCGGCGCGGCCCGCCACCAGCAGGCCCGTGAGCGTGGGCGCGAGCTCGCGGGTGATGGCCACGCCGACGGTGCCGCCGACGAGGCCTTCGGCGCCGAAGTACGCGAACGCCTCGAAGCTCTCGTAGGTGAAGACGGCGCCCGTGAACGCCGAGGACAACAGGATGATGGGGAGGCTCTGGATGCCGATGAACTCGATCTGGCCGAGGGTGAGCCGGACCCGGAGCGGGCGGCGGAACAGGTCGAGCAGGCCGAGCCCCAGGATCCGCATCGCGCGGCCGAGATCCTCGACCGGCGCGACCACCCAGGAGCCGAGCCACTCGACCCCGCGGACGATCACAAGCGGAACTGGATGCCGCCGGACACCACCACCGTGATGCCTTGCGTGATGGGCAGCGGAGTGACGGCGCCGGGGTGGGCCCACGCCGTCGGGGAGGTCTGGGTGAGCGGCAGCGAGCGGGCCCCGAAGTACCGGGTGTACGACCCCTCGGCGAACACGCCCACGATGGGGCTCGGGTCGATCATCAGCCCGCCACCGCCGATCCAGCCGGGTGACACGCCCGCCGCGGGCACGAGGTACTGGATGTTCGCGCCCGACGAGAGGATCTGGTACTTGTCGAACATCCGGAAGTCGGCGCCGGTGAACACGTAGGGCTTCGCGGGGCCGAGGGGCACGATGTACGCGCGGAGCCGGGGCTGCAGGTACAGCTCGACGGACGCGCTGGTGAGCGGGTCCTCGATGCGGGTGGTGACCGTGGCCCCGGCGCTGTCCACGTCGACGACGCCCGTGGTGATGGTGCGGGCGCCGTACTGCAGGCCCGCCTGGATGCCGAAGTCGAACATGGTCGCCGGGGCGTAGCCGAGGAAGAGGTCTCCGCGGACCCGCCGGGCAGAGGCCGGGCCTTCTTCGAAGTACGCGTTCGACTGCGTGCCGGCGGTGCGCTCGACCAGGAACACGCCTGCGCGCTCGACGTCGCCGATGGCGAGGCCCGACGACACCTGGATGACCATCCGCCCGGCGTGGGGCATGGTCCGGAACACCCAGTCGCGTGGATCGAGGCCCGACTTGCGGAACGGGCCCTCGGACCCGACGAGGTGGCGCGGCGCGATGCCGGTGCCCTCGAGGATCGGGCTGAGTGGGCCCTCGTGGGGGGTGGAGCCGTCGCCCTTCTTGACCCGGGTGGTGGGGACGGGCTGGGGACCGGGGACCGGCTGCGGCCGGGGGTCCGGGCGACCGCCATCGACGTCGTCGAGGTCGACGAGCGGCTTCGGCGGGCCGACGGGGGCAGGTGGCGGCATGGGCACCACCGTGGGCTGCGGCAGCGGCTGCGGCACCACGACGGGCGCGGGCGCCACCACCACGGGCGCGGGCACGGCCGACACCGGCTGGCCGGCGATCAACCGCGCGGCGGCCATCAACACGCCGTCCGAGGCCGGGCCGATCTGCGCGAGGACCCCGTTCGTGAGGCGCGAGACCTCGCCGGCGAACAGCTGCTCGTTGCCCGGGACCAGCGGGAAGTCGGCGACCTGGGCGGGTTGCGCCTGCCCGACGAGGAACAGCTCCACGTGGCCGGTGAGCGACCCCTGCCGGGCCATGGTCACGACGATCGCGAGGCGGGCGGGGAGCGAGGAGATCACGTCCTGCGGGCAGGTGGGCGACGGCCCACACGACACCAGGCGCTCCGGGGGCACCACGCGGCCCGCGACCTCGGAGGTGAGCACGATGTGCCCGTCGGAGACGAGGCGGTTGACCACCAGGTTCTGCACCATGTTGGTGACGACCCAGTCGTCGGGGGCGCTCGGCGTGAAGTCGGGGACGAGGACGGGCTCGGACGCCTGCGCCGCGGGGGCGAGGAGCAGCGCGACAGAGCAGAGGAGCGGCTTCCACATGGTCGCGAAGGCTACCATGGCGCGCCGTCGCCGGCTCCCGCGAGCCACGGGGAAATCTCGCGGGCGAGGTTGTCGAGCGCCCGGGGGCCTTCGAGCGACGCGACCAGCGACCGGGGCACCTGGCCCTGGACCCCGCAGACGGCGAGCAGGTCACGCGCGATGGCGCCGGGATCGAGGTCCTGGAGGTGCTCGGCCACCAGCGGCCTGCCCGCGAGGACGTTGGGCAGCGAGACCCACGGCAGGGTCAGCACCCGGCGGGCCACCAGGGCCGTGAGCGGGTGTACGCGGTAGGCCACCACCATGGGCACGTCGAGCGCGGCGAGCTCGAGGGTGGCGGTCCCGGAGGCCACGAGGGCGGCGTCGGCGCCGGCGACCTCGGACATGCCGCGCACGAGCTGCACGCCGGGGACCGCGCGGAGCGGCGCCGGGTCCACCCCGGGCGCGACCGGCACCAGGAACGCCACCTCGGGGCGCTCGCGGCGCAGGTGGCGGGCCACCTCCGCGAACACGGGCCACAGGGCCGCGAGCTCCGCGGGCCTGGACCCCGGACACAACGCGATCGTCGGGCTCCCCGGGCGCGGCACCGGCCGGGGAACGATCGCGGCCGCAGGGTGGCCCACGAACACGGCCCGCACCCGCCCGGTGAACCACTGGGGCTCGAACGGCAACAGGCACAACAGCAGGTCCACGTCGTGCGCCACCCGCCGCGCCCGCCCCGGTCGCCACGCCCAGACCTGCGGGGCCACCACATGGAGCGCCGGGACCCCCGCCGCCCGCGCCTCGCGCGCCACGCGCAGCCACAGCGAGGGGGCGTCGACCGTCAAGAGCGCCCTGGGTTCGCGGGCCAGCTCGGCGCGCAGGGCAGCCACGACGCGACGCCCCCTGGCCGCCACGCGCACCGACTCCACCAGCCCCACCGCCCCGAGCCCCATCCCGTCGGCGACGAGGGTCATGCCCTCGGCGGCGGCCGCAGGCCCCCCCACACCCGACACGGACAGCGCCGGCAGCTGGGTCCGCAGCGTGCGGAGGATGCCGGCCAGCAGCTGGTCGCCGCTGGCCTCCGCCGCCGCCACCACCAGCTTCATTCCTGGGAGCCGTCCAGCACCAGCACCGAGTCACAGGAGGAGCGGATGAGGTCGGTGAGGGCCTCGTCGCAGTCGACGGGGTCCGGCGTGGGCTCGTTGCGGCTCGCCTGCCGCAGCTCGAGGTGGACCTTCCCTTCCTTGGTGCGGGTGGCGTCGATGCCCGACCAGGACAGGGAGCACAGGTCGCCGAACACGCTGTTGACGCCAGCCTCTCCGCGCAGCTCCGTCGTGGTCCAGTCCCGGATCCAGATGTTCCCGATCGGCTGGGAGGGGCAGTCGGTGTCGAGCGGGCCGTCACACAGGTACAGGCTCGCGATGTCCGGGATGCCCATCGACACCGCCAGGAAAGCGTATGGCGCGTCGACGCCGCCCTCCGCCAGCTCGGGATCGCAGTCTCCGTCGGTGGCGTCGGCCGACCGCGCGCTCGTGATCTCGAACGACCGGTGCCAGGCCCGCTCGAGCGGATCCTGCCCACACCCCACCAGGACCATCAACCACATGGCCCACGTCCTAACCCCTGGCTGTCGCTCAGGTAGGCACGGAGCCGATCTCTGCCCGGATGCGCTCCGCGAGCTCCACGGCGCGCAGGCCGTCGGTGCCGCCCGCGCCGGCCGCCCCGTCCTCGCCCCGGGCCGCCGCCGCGAACCCGTCCCACTGACACCGGAGGGCGTCGCGGGGGTCGGTGTTGGCGAGGCGCTCCGTCCCCCGGACCGCGACGCCCGCGAGCAGATCGAGGCGGGTGCACCGCCCGGGTTCGAAGCAGTGCAGCACCCGCTGGCGCTCCCCCGCGACCCTGGAGGCCACGAGCGAGGCCGTGAGCCCGCCCGCCATCCGCAGCCGCACGCTGGCGGTGTCGATCGCGCCGCCGTGCCGCACCCCGGCGGCGTCGACCCAGGCCACCTCGGCCGCGGGATCGAACGACAACACGAGATCGAGGTCGTGGATCATCAGGTCGAGGATCACGTCCACGTCGAGGCCGCGGCCCGTGGGCGGCGCGATGCGGCGGCCCTCCACCACCTGCGGCGCCATGGGTCCCGCGGCCCGCATCGCCGGGTTGAAGCGCTCCACGTGCCCCACGCGGCACCGCGCGTGCACCAGGGCCCGCGCCGCGGCGAGCGAGTGGGCCAGGGGCTTCTCGACGAGGCACCACTGTCCCCGGGCCAGGAGCGGCGAGGCCACGTCCACGTGGCTCGTGGTGGGGGTGGCGACGATCACCACGTCGACCTCCCGCGGTACGACGCGTTCGGCCCGGCACCCGTGGCGTTCGGCGAGCTCCCCGGCCCGCTCGGGGTGGGAGTCGATCACCGCGACGAGCTCGGCGCCGGGGTCACCGGCGACGGTCCGGGCGTGCCGGGCGCCCATCGCGCCGCACCCCACCAGGGCGACGCGGAGCCGGTCCCGGCCAGCGACGGCCATCAACCGTGGAGTCCGGCCCTGCACACGCCGCGGGTGCTGGCCCGCACGAACCGCAAGAGCTCCGCCACGGGGGCGACGGTGCCCCAGGTGTCCTCGACCCGCGACAGCGCGGTGCGCCAGGGGAGCTCGCCGGTGAACATGAGCTTCCAGGCGTCCTTGAGCGCCGACACGGTGGCGTCGTCCATGCCGGACCGCTTGAGGCCGATGATGTTCAAGCCGTAGAGGCGGGCGCGGTCCCCCTGGGCGAGCGCGAACGGGGGCACGTCCTGCGCACACATCGCGCCGCCGCCGATCATCGCCAGGCGGCCGACGCGGCAGTGCTGGTGCACCGCACACAGCCCGCCGAGCACCGCGCCGTCTTCGACGTGGACGTGGCCCGCGATGGCCGCCGAGTTGGCGAAGGTGGTGTCGGACCCGACGACGCAGTCATGGGCGACGTGCGAGTTGGCCATGAAGTAGTTGCCGTCGCCGATCACGGTCTCGCGGGTGCCGCCCGAGGACCCCCGGTGGGCGGTCGAGAACTCGCGGAACACGTTGCCGCTGCCGATGCGGAGCACCGTGCGTACGCCGTTGTCGTGTTTGCGGTCCTGCGGGTCGCCGCCGAGCGCCACGTGGTGGTCGACGCGGGTCCCTGCGCCGATCTCGGTGTCGCGGTCGACGGTGACGTGTGCGCCCAGGATCACGCCGGACGCGAGGCGGACGCCGGGGCCGACGAGGGTGAACGGGCCGACGACCACGTCCGGGGCGAGCTCGGCGTCGGGGTGGACCACGGCGGTCGGGTGGATGCTCACGGGACCTCCTCGCGGTGCTGGATGGTGGCCAGGAAGCTGCCGTCCGCCACGCGCTCCCCGCCGACGGTGGCGACCGCGTCGAAG
The DNA here is from genome assembly GCA_044356535.1 of Myxococcota bacterium. Taxonomy (GTDB): domain Bacteria; phylum Myxococcota_A; class UBA796; order UBA796; genus JACKER01. The sequence goes on along the minus strand of JBIKWC010000017.1, from coordinate 19,958 downwards.
AACCAGATGCGCCGCTTCTCTCCGGTCACCGTCACCTCGATCCGCAGGGTATCCCCGGGGCGGACCACCTTGCGGAGCCGGAGCTTGTCCACGCCGAGCAGGTACACCTCTGCGCCCGCGCGGTCGGGGTTCACGGCCAGGAACGCGAGCGCGGCCGTCTGCGCCATCGCCTCGGTCAGGAGCACGCCCGGGAAGATGGGGTTGCCGGGGAAGTGCCCGCGCGCCCAGTCTTCGTCGGCGCGGACGTCTTTCTCGGCGACGGCGCGTTTCCCGTGCTCGACCTCGAGCAGGCGGTCCACCATCACGAACGGCTCGCGGTGCGGCAGCAGCCGCTCGATGCCTTCGCGGTCGATGATCACGGGTCCCCTCCCTCGTCGCCGGGCGCGAACGCCGCGAGCCGCTTCTCGAGCCGATCGACCTGCTTGAGCAGGTTCGGGAGGCGCCGCAGCGCAGCGACCTCCTTGAGCCACCGCTTGTACGACCGCGCAGGCGACCCGCCGATCTTCGCGTTCCTGGGTACGTCGCGCGAAGCGCTCGCGAGGCCGGCGAACACGGCGCCGTCCCCCACCTCGACCCCGTCGATCACCGCGGTGCGCCCGGCCATCACCACGCGGTCCCCGAGGCGGGCGCCGCCCGCGACCCCGGCGAACGCGGCCAGCAGGCACTCGGCGCCGATGCGCACCCCGTGGGCCACCTGCACGAGGTTGTCGAGCCGCGTGCCCCGGCCCACGCGGGTCTCGTCGAGCGCGGCGCGGTCGACGCAGGTGTTGGACCCGACCTCCACGTCGTCTTCGAGCACGACGGTGCCGAGCTGCGGCACCTTGATGGGGCCGTCGGGCCCGAGGACGTGGCCGAAGCCGTCGTCACCGACCACCGAGCCCGGGTGGAGCCACACGCGCTCGCCCACCGTGCAGCCGTCCATCACCACGGCCCCGGGCATGAGCCGGCACCGTGCGCCCACCGTCGCCCCGCTGCCGACGTACACGTGGGACTGGAGCCACGCGCCAGGCCCGACGCGCGCGCCTGGGCGCACCACCACGTACGGCTCGATCGTGCAGGTGGGGTCGACCTGGGCGGTGGGGTCGATCGACGCGAGCGGGCTCCGCTCCGGGGCCGGCCACACCGCGGGGACCAGCAGGTTCGCGGCCATGGCGTATGCGAGCCGCGGCTCCTTCACGCGCAGGGCGACGACCCCGGCAGGCACGGGGAGCTCGGTCGTGAGGAGCACAGCGCCCGCGCGGGTGTCGGCCAGGGCGCGCGCCCAGCGGCCCCCGCGGCAGAACGACAGCGCCTCGGGCCCCGCGCGATCGAGGGGGGCGACCGTGTGCAGCACGCGATCGGTGGGGCCTTCGCAGACGGCGCCCACGCGCGCGGCGAGCTCGCCGGTGGTGAGGCCCATCACCCGACCGTCACTGCCCGACGGGGTGCGTCTGGTTGTACTTCTGGACGAGGATGGTCGTCACGTCGACGAAGTCGGGGCCGGCGTACACCACCACGGCCCGATCGAGGACGACGGAGCAGGTCTGCTCCTTGCCGACGGTGGCGGCGACGGTGCGCATCTTCTCGTCGAGGTCGCCGAGCAGCGTGGCGTACGTCTGCTGCATCTCCTGCTGGTACCCGGTGTAGGTCCGCTCGAAGGTCTGCTGCTGCAGGCCGAGCTTCTGCTCCTCCTGGGCCCGGGCCTCGGGCGCGAGGATCATGGAGCGGCCCTGGTAGTCCTTGATGGCCTTCTCGAGCTCGGCCTGCATCCGCTCGAGCTCGCCCTTCCGCGTGGCGTACATGCCGTCGATCTTGGTCTGCGCCGCCTTGCCTTCGTTCGTGTCGGTCACGGCCTTCTGGAAGTCCACGCCGCACAGCTTGGTGGCGAACGCGGGGGCGGCGACGAGGAGCGAGGCGCAAGCGAGGACGTAGGGGATTCCGACGCGGAAGGTACGGCGCATGTCATCTCCGGAGGTCGCGTGAGGTAGCCCGGCGGGCACCCGGGGGCCAGAACCCCCACCCGGGCGGGCGAAGTCCCCGGGCAGGTGCCTACGGCGTCTCGATGCAAAGCCGGACGGACGACGCGCAGCGGAACGTCCGGCGGTCTCCCGCGGACCACTGCACCACGAGTGTCGTGACGGAGCCGTCTGCAAACGTCGCCACGAGCTCGTAGCGGCCGGGCGCCGGCACGGGTCCGGGCGGGAACTCCACGCCCTCCGCCGAGCGGAGCACCCCGATCCGGGCGTCTCCGGCCAGCGTCCACGAGCCCGCGACCGGCGAGGCCCGCAGCGTGCCCTTGCCGTCCTGGAGCGGCTCGGCCTGCGGCTGTTGGGCCACTGGCGGAGGCGGGGGGGCCGCGGCTGGCGGGGGGGGGCGGGCCTCCCGTTCGGCTGCGCCCTGGGGCTGCGCGCTCGGGGCCCGCGGTCCTGGCGAGCCGGCGTTGAGCGCGAGCGAGGTCCCGCCCACCACCCCCACGCCCAGCAGCACCACCAGGGACAACCCCAGCACCGACACCAGCGGCGCCGCGCGGCGGGCGAGGCTCGGAGGGCGCGCCGGGGACCGCGCCTCCCGGGAGGGCAACGACGTGGTGCTGTCCCCCCAGGTGCGCGGCGAACCGGCCGACCCCTCGGAGCGCGGCCGGCTGGAGCCGCCCGAGCGCGACATCGAGTCCAGCAGCGCGCGGTCCCAGGCGGGCGCCCGATCGTCGGGGAGCGCGGCCACGCCGGTCCACGCGGCCCGCATGGCGTCGACGTCGGCGAACCGGTCTTCCGGCGACACCTGGAGCGCGCCGACGATGGCGGCCTCCATGCGCGGCGGGAGGCCGGGCACGAGGGTGGACGGCAACGCGAAGGTCCCGGAGCGCACGTGGTCTGCGAGCTCGAACAGGTCGCGCGCCTCCCACGGACGGGCCCCGGTGCACAGCTCGTACAACGTGAGCCCGAGCGCCCAGACGTCGGCGCGCTCGTCGACCGCCGACGACTGGAACTGCTCGGGGGCCATGTACGCCGGCGTGCCGAGCACCGCGCCCGTGCGGGTCTGCGACAACCCGGGCCCGTCGCCGCCGAGGGCCTTCGCGAGGCCGAAGTCGGTGATCTTCGGCACGAACCCGTCGTCGGTGCGCTGCAACAGGATGTTGGCGGGCTTGAGGTCCCGGTGGACGAGGCCGTGGCGGTGCGCGGCGCGGACCCCCAGCAGGATGCCGCGCGCGAGGTCGTCGATCTGCGCGAGCGTGGGCCGGTGCAGCCGCAGGAGCTCCTCGAGCGTGGGGCCGTCGACGTACTCGAGCACCAGCGCCGGCGACGAGTCCAGCGTGACGACGTCGAGCACGGCGACCACGTTCGGGTGCCGCAGCTGCTGCTGGAACTCGCCCTCCCGCAACAGCCGGTCCCGCACCGACCGGCTGGGCACGTCGAGCACCTTGAGCGCGAACAGCCCACCGAGCTCCTGGTGACGCACGCGGTACACCGTGGCCATGCCCCCCCGACCGAGGCGCTCCTCGACGGTGTAGCGTTCCACCTGCTCGCCGGGCTGCAGCTCCATCCCGGGCAGCGTACCCCGATCCTGGGCTGCACGGTTTCTGCACCGGGCGCGCACGGTCGGGCGCGGAGGCGCCGATAGGCTCGTCTCCGGGAGGCAGCGTGGAGCGACGGTGGCTCGGGTTGGTGGCGGGGTCGGCGCTGGTGGTCGCGGCGGTGGGGGTGCGGTCGGGGTTCGCCGCGCCCTGGTGGTGGGTGCTGCAGAACCTGGCGCTGGCCTGGATCCCCGTGGCGCTGGGCTTCGTCGCGACCCGCTCGCGGGTGGCCCTCGCGGTGGTGGGCCCGGCGTGGCTCGTGTTCCTGCCCAACGCGCCGTACCTGTTGACGGACCTCGTCCACCTGGCCCCGCGGGCCACGGTGCCCCTGTGGTACGACGCCTGCCTGCTGGGCGGCCTGGGGGCGCTGGGCCTCGCGCTCGGGGCCTGCTCGCTCGCAGACGTGGCGGGCGCCGCGGGGCGCCTCGTGACGCCCCACCTGTCGCGGGCCTTGCAGCTGCTGGTCCCGCCGCTCTGCGGGTTCGGGATGGTGCTGGGCCGGGAGCTGCGGTTCAACTCGTGGGACCTGGCGACCGACCCCGGCGCGGTGCTGGCGGCGTCCGCGCGCCTGCTGCTCCGCCCCGAGCCCCACGGCGAGCTGCTCGCCATGGCGGTGGTGTTCGGCGCCTCGTTCTGGGTCGCGGCGGCCTGTGTCGGCCCCGACGACTACAGGCAGCCGGTGAGGCCGTCGCAGGTGAAGGTGGCGGCGCCGTCGTAGGGGTAGACCACCGCGCCGGCGAACACGTCGTCGGGCGTGTTGTCGTCGTACGTGGCGGCCGAGCCGAAGTCCGCGCCGTTCGAGGTCACGGTCAGGGAGTCGTCCAGCAGGAACAGCCCGCCGCCGGTGTTGGTGGCGCTGTTGAGCGTCACCGACACGGTCGCCTCGAGGGTGAGGTCGTCTTCGGCCCAGATGCCGCCGCCGTCGTCGCCGGTGTTGCCGTCGATCACGATGTTCGACAGGGTGGTCTCGGGGAGCGGGTCGAACAGCGAGTCGTTCTCGACCGCGACGCCGCCGCCCAACACCCCGGTGTTCCCGGAGATCAGGAGCCCGTCGACGTTCGACCGCAACACGTTGAGGCCGCCGCCGTACCGCGACCGGTTGTTGGTGATCGAGCTGCCGTTGGTGCCCACCACGGTGACGTTGCCGACCTGGAGCCCACCGCCGTACACCTCGCCGTCGTTGCCGTCGAGCTGCACGTTGTCGAGGGTGAGGGTGCCCGTCCCGAAGAAGGTCGTGGCGTGGATGCCGCCGCCGGCCCGCGCCCCGTTCGACTGGATGACGGTGTTGGTGATGGTCATGTCGAAGGCGCCGACCGCGAAGATCCCGCCCCCTTCCTGCGGGTACGCGTCGGGGACGTACGCGAGGGGGTCGTAGAAGATGCCGTTCCCCTCGAGGTTCGAGTCGGTGATGGTCACGACCGCGCCCGAGGTGTTGTCGAGCCAGATGGCGCCGCCGCCCGAGTTGACGAGCGAGCTCTCGATGACCTCGAGCCCGGCGTTCTCGGTCAACACGATGGTGCGGGTGTCGGTGTCGCGACCGGGCACGCCTTCGAGGATCAAGCCGCGTACGCCGACCAGGGCCGAGTCGGTGACCGTGAACAACACGCCTGCGGGCGACGCCGACACGAAGGTGGCGTCTTTCCCGGCCACGCCGCGGAACCGCAGCTCGCCGGCGCTCCACACCAGGGGAGTCATCGTGTGGTTGCCGGGGCACACGTCGATGCGCGAGCCGTCGACGGCGGCGAGCACGGCCTCGTCGAGGGTGGCGTAGCTCGTGAGGTCGAGGGAGGCGGCGTACTCGTCGTCGACGTTGCCGTCGCAGTTGTTGTCGATGGTGTCGCACGCTTCGACGGCGCCGGGGAAGATGGCGGGGTCGGCGTCGTTGCAGTCGAGCGAGGCGGGGGAGCCGTCACCGTCGACGTCGGGGTCGCCGAGGCCGGTGTGGCCGCCGCTGTCACCGGACGAGACCGTGTCGCCCGTTTCGGTGGTGGTGATGGGGGTCGACTCGGTGTCGCCCGTGTCGCCGGTGGCCGCGCCCTTGTCGATCGTGATCACGCAGCCCGTCATGGCCAGCACCGCCACCACCGAAACCAGTCCGTACCGCATCCCGTCTCCTCCAGGGGTTCGACCCGCGAGCCATCCTAGACGCCCGATGCCCGCCCCGCATTCGTTCGGGGTCGATCTGCGGTTACGACGGCCGGCCCGACAGGAGTGCTGCGTGTTCTGGATGCTCGCGTGTGGTGAGTCGCGGCCGCCGCCGACGGTGGCGGGTTCGGAGCGCTGGGACCGGGTGTTGGCGCTGGCCGAGACGGACTGCGAGGAGTGGCCGGAGGACACCTTCACCACGGACCTCGCCCCGCAGAAGCGCCGCGATCTGCTGCGCGCCTGGCACGAGGCGGACCCGGCGGCGGTGCTGGACGTGGACGCGCGGTACGCCACCTTCGCGTACCTGGACCGCGTGGCGCCCGAGGACGTGGTGGTCCTGGCGCACCTGGCGGCGTCGCTGCGGGCGTGTGGCCGGTGGGTGGACCAGCGGACGGAGGAGGACCTGGTGCTGGCGGCGTGCGAGGTGGACCCGGCGGCGACGCGCGCAGCGTGGGCGGCGCTCTCCCCTCCCCCGTCGGCGCAGGTCTGGGCGGCGCGCGAGGCCCGGTGGCTGGTGGAGATCGAGGCGCCAGCGGTGGCGGGGCGGTTCATGGCGCTGCTCCTGGTGGGCACGCAGGAGTGGATGGCGAAGTGGGTGCTGGACGGCAACGGCGTGGTCCCGGAGCTCCCGGAGAACATGCCCTTCGGCCACGTGTTGCGCGAAGAGACGCGGCCCCCGGCGCCCGGGGTGGCGGAGACGGTGGCGCGCTGCACCTCGGCGGCGCCTCCTGGTGCGTTCCGGGTGCCCCGGCCGGAGGCGGCGGGGGTGGTCCGCGCGGGGACGGACGGCTTGCCGCGGCTGTGGTGGCCCGACGACGGGGTGTTGGGCGCGGAGGGGCCGCTGGGGCCGGTGGCGTGGTGGGACGGCGCAGCGCGGAAGGGCGTGGTGGACGTGGGCGCGTTGACGCGGGTGGAGCACTGCAAGGGGCAGTTCCACTGGGAGGCGCCGATCCCGCTGGGGGACGCGGTGGTGCCGGGTGCGGGGGAGCTGGGGGTCGCGCTGCCGCCGCACGCTGCGGAGAACGGGTTCCGGCTGGAGCCGGGCGCGGCGTGTGGGCCAGTGTTGTCGGGCCCGTCGGCCTCCTGGGCGCTGGGGTGCTGCGGGTAGCGCACCTGGGCATCGCTGTTTCCCAATTGCATGCTATCTGGGAACCATGTACCCCCGAACGCTCGAGCCGCCCGCGCGGAGCTTCCTCCTGCTCGGACCCCGGGGCACCGGCAAGTCGACCTGGCTCCGCCATCGGCTCCCGGGCGCGGTGTGGTTCGATCTCCTCGACGCCGACCTGTTCCTGGAGCTGAGCGCTCGGCCGGGCCGGCTGGGCGACCGCATCCCCGCGGACCACGTTGGCTGGGTGGTGGTCGACGAGGTGCAGCGCGTCCCAGCGCTGCTCGACGAGGTGCACCGCCTGCTCGAGGCGCGACCGGCGCTGCGGTTCGCGCTCACGGGCTCGAGCGCCCGCAAGCTCCGACGCGGCGGCGTCAACCTCCTCGGCGGGCGCGCGCTGCCGCTGCGGATGCACCCGCTCACCGCCGACGAGCTGGGCGGAGACTGGGACCTGGTTCGGGCGCTGTCGGGCGGCACGCTCCCCGTGGCCTGGACCAGCCCCGACCCGGTCGAGGCCCGGCGGTACCTGGAGGGGTACGTGGGGACGTACCTCCGGGAGGAGGTCCAGCACGAGGCCCTCACGCGCAACCTCGCCGGGTTCGCCCGCTTCCTGGAGGCCGCGAGCTTGAGCCAGGCCGCGCCGCTGAACATGGCGGCCGTGGCGGCAGACTGCGGGGTCGATCGGCGGGTGGTGCAGGGCTGGTTCGAGGTCCTCGAGGACCTGCTCCTGGCGGTGCGCCTGCCAGTGTTCACGCGGCGCGCCCGCCGAGCCACCACCGCGCACCCGAAGTTCTTCTACTTCGACGTGGGCGTCTACCGGGCGGTCCGGCCGCGCGGCCCCCTGGACGCACCGGAGGAGATCGACGGCGCGGCCCTCGAGACCCTGCTCCTCCAGCACGCCCGGGCGCTCGGGGACACCCTGGGCCTGGGGTACGAGTGGTCGTTCTGGCGCACCCGGAGCGGGGAGGAGGTCGATCTCGTGGCCTACGGGGAGCGCGGCCTGCTGGCGTTCGAGGTGAAGCGCACCGATCGGCTCCGCCCGGGGGATCTGCGTGGCCTCCGCGCGTTCGTCGCGGAGTACCCGATGGCGCGCGCCTTCCTGCTGTACGGCGGGGACCGGGTTCTCCACGACGACGGCATCGACATCCTGCCGCTCGACGTGGCGCTGCGCGGGCTGCGCGGGCTGCTGGAGTCGGGCGGCGTACGCCAGGGCTGACCGCCTCTCTCGGATCCACCCTGCCAGTGCGCCGCCGCCCCCCTCGAGCTCCTGCTTCCTGCTGTCGCGTCCACCCTCCCCTCACCCCGACTCCGCTTCCTCGTCGTACCACCCGGACCACGCCCCGCGGGCGGGCCACAGGTCCTCGACGTCGAGGCGGGCCTCGGCGGACAGCGTCTCCCACCAGGCCTGGAAGGCCATCCCGTGGGACTCGCCGCTGCCCATCCGCCAGTGGAGCTCGTACGGGTGGACGCCGGGGAACGCGAGCCAGGGCGGCAGGACCGCGCCGGGCGGTGGCGCAGCGATCCGCGGGCGACGCAGGCGGTCGCGGGCCTCCCCCAGCGCGAATCCCAACAGGTTCTGGCCGCGCCAGGTGGCGACGTCCTCCGCGCCCGAAGCGCCCCTGCCGATCCCCCACACGCGGTCCCGCGGGCTCGCCTCGACCAGCACGCGGTCCCCGGTCGCGAGGAGCCAGGCAGCGAGCTCGGGGTGCTGGCGGAACTTCTCGAGGCTGCCCCCGAGGACGACCGCGAACCGCCGCCGGTTCCACTCGTGGTCGTCGAAGTCGCGGACGCTGCGGCCGAGCGCCTTGGCCTCGCCCGGCGTACGCGCCGCCAGGATCTGGGCGAGCGCTGCGTCGTCGCCGAAGATGCGTGCCTTCTCCGCCATCATCCAGTGCTCGGCGGTGGGGTACCGGACCCCCTCGACCGTGAACGGCGCCTCGAACCACTGGCTGAGCACCCAGGGACCGGCGCCCTGACCGGTGTGGCCCCAGAAGCACAGGAACTTCAGCCGCTCCCCGCGTCGCTGGCGCTCCAGCAGCCGCTCGACCCGGGTCATCGCTGGTCGGCCGGGCGCGAGAGGGGGTCAGGCATCGCGCGCCATCGTACGCGGATAGGGGGCGGCGTGCACGTCCTCCGGGCCCACGCCTTCTCCGTCGCCTTGCTCGGGTCCATCACGGTCGGGGTGGCGCTCGGGTTGTGGTGGCCGGAAGCGGCCCGCGCGGTCCGACCCGTCGGGGACCTGTTCCTGGACCTCGTGTTCACCGCGATCGTGCCGCTGGTGTTCTTCACCGTGGCGTCGAGCGTGGCCCGCGTGGCGGGAACCGGTCGGTTGTCGCGCGTGGCCCTCGCGACCGCTGCCGCCTTCGCCGTCACCGGGGTCTCCGCTGCGCTCCTCGCGCTGGTGTGGCTGCGCGTGGGGTTCCCCGGGCTCGGGGTCGGCGTGCCGCTGCCGGGCGCCGGGGACGCTGCGCCCGTCGGGTCCCTGGTCGACGCCGTGGTGGGCGCGCTCACGGTGTCGGACTTCGCCGAGCTCCTGTCGCGGAAGAACGTGCTGCCGCTGGTGTTCGCCGCGATGGCCGTGGGGACCGCGACCGGCCGCCTCGGCGAGACCGCAGCGCCCGTCGCGCGCCTCCTGGACGCCGGCGCCGCGGTGATCGTGCAGCTCGTGGGCTGGATCCTGTGGCTCGCGCCCGTGGGGCTCGCGGCGTGGTTCGCCACCACCACCGCCGACACCGGTGAGCAGCTCGCAGCCGCCTACGTCGACGTGTTCCAGGCCTACTACTCCGCCGCCGCCGCGTACTACGTCGTCGGGTTCTCGGCGTGGGTGGCGCTGGCCGGCGGCCTCCCAGCGGTGCGCCGCCTGTGGGCCAACCTGCTCGCCCCCACCCTCACCGCCGCCGGCACGTGTTCGAGCCTCGCCACGCTCCCGGTGAACCTCCAGGCCGCCGCGGCGATGGGGCTCCCCGCGGCGGTCCGCGACGTGGTGCTGCCGGTGGGCGCCGCGCTGCACAAGGACGGCTCGGTGATCGCGGCGGTGACGAAGATCGTGTTCCTGCACGCCGCGTTCGGCCGGCCGCTCGACGCCGGGCACACCGCGCTGGCCGTGGGGGTCGCGCTGCTGTGTGGCGGCGTGGTCAGCGCGGTCCCGACGGGCGGCCTGGTCGCGGAGGCGCTGATCCTGTCGGTGTTCGGGTTCCCGCCGGAGGCGCTGCCCGCAGTGGCGGTGATCGGCGTGCTCGTGGACCCCGGAGCCACGGTGCTGAACGCCACCGGTGACCTCGTGGCCGCCGAGCTCGTGGCGTGGTGGACGCCGCCGCCGCCGGTCGACACCCGAGGTGGGTAGCGGGGCGGACGGTCCTCGATCGAACCATCCCCCTCCCAACCGACCACGCGCCGAACCATCCCCCTCCCAACCGACCAGCGCGCCGCTGTGGCGCAGGTCCGCTACGAACCAACGTCGTGTTTCGGCCGCGCACTACGCGGGGATCCGACCTCCTGGGGGAGAAGTGGTCGGTTGGATGGGGGATGGTTCGGGACCTGGTCGGTTCGAGGGGGGATGGCTCCGCCCTCAGGACAGCGCCTTCGCCTCGGCGTGACGACCCGCGCGCTCGAGCGCCTGGCGGGCCCAGCCGCGGCAGAGCCGGGTGTTGTTCGCGGTGGGGCCGTACACCGGCGGGGGCGCGGCTTCGTACTGCGCGACCGCAGCGAGGTGCTCTTCCACCATCCGGTCCAGGTCGCCTTGCGCCTCGTACACCTGGGCCCGCGCGTGGTGGTCGGGGACCAGGTGCAGCGGGAGGTGGGCCTTCGAGCGTTCGTAGCGCTCGATCGCGGCGAACGCTTCGTCGAAGCGGCCGAGGTGGGTCAGGCTCTGGTACAGATCGACGAGGACGTCGCAGCGCAGGGCGTGCGCCTGGGCCGAGCTGCCTTTGGCTCGCAGCGCCTCCAGCTGGAGGAGCGCGTCCACGGCGAGGGCGTGTTCGCCCGCGTGCCGCGCCTGGAACGCGAGGAGCGCGAGGGGTTGCTCCAGGGCGGGGCTCGATGCGCCGAGGTGCCGCGCTGCGCGCTCGACGCGCCGCTGGGCCCGGGCGAGCGCGTCCTGGGGCGTGCCTTCGGCCAGGTCGAGCACGTGTCGCCGCGCATCCGACGGATCCGGCAAGGCTTCGGCGCACGCGCGGGCCCAGTCCGCGAGGAGCGAGGCCGCGCGGGCGGGCTCCCCCACGCTGCGGTACGACGCGACCCGCAGCCCGACGGCGCGCGCGAGGCGCGGATCCCAGACGTCGAGCCGCGCTGCGCGGTCGGTGTGGAGGCGCCCGGTCAGCGGGAGCGCGGGCACGTCGGCCTGGACGAGCAGCCGCGCGATCCACTCGAGGCTGGCGTCGTCGCAGGTGGCGGCGACCGTTTCGAGGGCGGCGAGGCGCTTCGGGTCCGTCCGCCGCTGGGCCCACGCGACCGCGCACACCAGCGGCGCGCGCTCCGCGGTGGCGTCCAGCGCCTGCGCTGCTTCGAGGGCGGCCTTCGCCTTCTTCGGCTTGAACGCGAGCAGCCAGGCCCACGCGAGCGCCTCGGAGTCCTCCGCGGTCGCGAGCGCGTGCTGGGTGACGGCCACCCACGCTGCGGCCCCGCGGGCGAGGTCTGGCAGATCGGTGTCGTCGGCGTGGGTCGACATCACGTCGGCGTGGCGGCGCAGGGCCTCGAGGTGCGGAGGCCCACCTGCTCGGGCGGCGGCCTGGATCGCGGCCTTCGCGCAGCGCAGCGCCCACTGGACCTCGCCGACGGCGAGCGCTCGATCGATGGCGTCGCTCATGGCTGGCGAGGCTAGCACCCGAGGTCTCGCGTCGCGATAGGAGAACTGCCCGGAGGCGCCGTGATCTGGACGTGGCTCTGCGCGTGTCGGGACCCGGCTCCCCCGCCGGACCGGGAGAGCGAACCGCCGCTGCACAGCGCCACCTCCACCGAGACCGGACACACCGGCTTCTCCTACGTCGGCGTGCCCCCCACCGTCACCTGGACCGGGAGCGTCCCCGGCGGGTCCGTCGGGCGCGGGTTGTGGGTCGGGGACCTCGACGGCAACGGGCTCGTCGACGTGCTGGTGGGCGGGTCCGACGCGTTCGATGCGACGGGGGGCCCCCCCACCGCCGAGGTGTACCGGTTGGAGGGGCTGCCCCCGAGTGGACCCGTGCGGGACCGGGCGGTGCAGTGGGTGCCGGCGCCGGGCCGGGGAACCTGGGGCGACACCGTGGTGGGCTACGCGGGCGGCTTCGCCGTCTCGAACCAGGGCGACCGCGCGGTGTACGGCTTCGCGCTCGCCGAAGGCCGCACCGAGCCCGAAGCGGCGACGTGGTGGGTCGAAGACGAAGGCGTCGGGTACGTCGCGCGGATCGCACGGTACCCGGGCGCAGCCGGCGGCGAGGTGGCGGTGTCGTCGCTCGCGTACCCCTATGGCGGCGAGGTCCACCTGTTCCCCAGGCCTCCCACCGGTCCCGCGGGCCCCGCGGGGCTGCACCTCGTCGGGGACCCGTACGACGAGGCCATCGGGCTGGGCCCCGCCGCCGACCTCGACGGGGACGGGGTGACGGACCTCGTGGTGGGCGCGATCCAGCTCGAGGGGACCGGCGCCCTGGCGCTCGTGTCGGGCGCGCGCACGGGGGAGCTGCCGCTGTGGCGCTCGGCCTTCGCCACCTTCACCGGCCGGGCGATCGGCGACCGGTTCGGCGAGCGCGCGTCGGTGGCGGACTTCGACGGCGACGGGGTGGACGATCTGTTGGTGGCGGCGCTCGGCGCCTCGGGGAACCGCACGTTCTTCGGCTTCCGGGGGCCCCACCGCGGCGCGCGCTCGGCCCGCGACGCCGACCTCGTGTGGTCGTCGGAGGTGAACGCCGCCGTCGGGGACTTCGACGGCGACGGCGCCAGCGACCTCGCCCTGGTGGGCCCGGGCACCATCGACGTCTACCTGGGTCCGATCGTCGGCTACCTGCGCGGGCCCCCGTTGTTGTTGCGGGGACCGGAGGTCGGCGTGGGGTTCGGCTGGCAGGTCGGCGTCGGGGACCTCGACGGAGACGGGTCCGACGATCTCGTGGTGTCGGCGCCCGAGTCCGACCTCGGCGCGGACAACGCTGGCGCAGTGCATGTCTTCGCGGGGTTGCAGTTCCCAGCGCGCTGACCGCCGGCCCCGCGCCGCGCCGGCGTGGCGTACGCTGGCCCGGTGTCCGAACGTCTCCCCGGGGAAGTGCTGGGTCGCTACACGCTGCTGCACCGGCTCGGGCGCGGCGGCGTGGGCGAGGTGTGGGCGTCCGAGCTCCGCGGCCTGCGCGGGTTCCGCAAGCCCGTGGCGCTCAAGCTGCTGCGGCCCGAGCGGGTGGGGCCCGAGCTCGAGGCCGCGCTCGTCCGCGAGGCGCACCTCGGCGCCCTGATCCAGCACCCCAACGTCGTGGGCGTGTACGAGCTCGATCACGCCGGTGAGGTGTGGTTCATGGCGATGGAGCTGGTGCGGGGGTGCTCGGCCGCCGCGCTGGCCCGGGGGGCCCCGATGCACCCGTTCGCCGCCGTGGAGCTCGTCCTGCAGGCGTGCGCCGGCCTCGAGCACGTCCACCACCTCCAGCTCGACGGCCGCCCCGCCCGCGTCGTCCACCGCGACATCAAACCCGGGAACCTGCTGATCGACACGTTCGGGCGGGTGAAGGTCGCCGATCTGGGGCTCGCTTCCTTCGGCGACGCGACCGGCCTCGCCGCGGGGACCCCGGGCTACATGCCCCCCGAGCAGCGCGAGGGCCGCGCCCAGGACCATCGGGTCGACCTGTACGCGCTGGGCGCCACGTTGTGGTCCCTCCTCACCGGGCTGCGGCCCACCAGCCTCGGCGCCGCGGGCACGCCGTCGCTCGGACCCCTGGCCGACGTGGTGGCGCGCTGCCTCGAGCCCGATCCCGACCGCCGCTTCCCCGACGCCGCGAGCCTCGCCGCCGCCCTCTCCGCCCTGCGACCACCCACCGGTCCCGCCCTGGCCGAGCTCGTGGCGCGCGCCACCTCCGACGCGCCCCACACCGTGGTCCCCGTCGAGAGCGAAGCGCCGACCCGGGTGGCCGCGAAGGGGAACGTCCCGGCTTCGGAGGACGTGTTCGTCGGGCGGTCAGCCGCGCTGGTGGGGCTGATCGAGCAGCTGCGCCGGCCCGGCGTCGTCAGCCTCACGGGATCCGGAGGAGTCGGCAAGACGCGGCTCGGCCTGGAGGTGGCGCGGCGCCTGGAGCGCGAGCTCGCCGGTGGGGCGTGGTGGATCGACCTGTCGGACGCGCGGGACACGGCCTCCGCCCTGCGCGCCGTGGCCCAGGGGCTGGGGGTCCTCCTCGACACCGGCGACGCCGGGGCCGCAGTGGCCGGCGCCCTGGGTCGGTTGGGCCGGTGCCTCGTGGTCCTGGACGGCGTCGATCGCGTGGACCTCGCGCCGCTGCTGGACCGCTGGCGCTCCGCAGCGCCCCAGGCGGCCCTCCTCACCACGTCGCGTGCGGCCGGGCGCATCGCCGGGCCGACGGTGCCCGTGGCGCCCCTCTCGCCGGCCGAGGCCACGGCGCTGTTCCTGGACCGGTGCCCGAGCCGCCCCCCCGACGACGAGGCCGCGCTGGTCTCGGCGCTCGTGCTGGCGCTCGAGGGGCTCCCCCTGGCCATCGAGCTGGCGGCGATGCGCACCGCGAGCTGGACCCTGCGCCAGGTCCACGATCGACACGTGGTCGCGGGCTCTGCGGGCCTGGCGCGGGTCCTCGCGGAGGCCTGGGCGCGGGCCACCCCCGGGGCGCAGCTCGCGTGGAGCCAGCTGCCGGTGTTCGCCGGCGGCTTCACGGTGGAGGCCGCGGAGGCCGTCCTCACCCTCGACGGGTCGTTCGTGATCGGGGCGCTGCAGGAGCTGACGGAGGCGGGGCTCGTCACCTACGATCGGGTGCGCCACCGGTTCTCCGCGCCGGCGTCGGTCCTGGAGTGGGCCGAGCAGCACCCGCCGAGCGCCGCCGACCGCGCCGCCTGCGAGGGCCGGCACGTGGCCTGGTTCGCGCAGCTCGGCGGGCGGGAGGCCCTGGTGGCGTTGGCCGGCGCGGATGGCGCCGCGCGGTTCCGGCGGTTGGCGGACGAGGCGGCGAACCTCGAGCTCGCGTGCCAGCGCGCCGCAGCGTCGGGACAGGCGGGGGCGGCCGCCGAGCTGGCGTTGGCCGCGAACACGGTCTACCTGGAGCGCGGGCCCATCGCCGCCGCCCTGCCGCTCCTCGAGGGCGCGCTCCGGGCGGGCTCTCCCCCACACCAGCCGCGTCTCACCGTCGCGTACGGGCGCATCCTGGCGGAGCTCGGCCGGTCCGACGAGGCAGTGGCCGCGTTCCGCAAGGCGGAAGCGCTCGCGCCGGGCACCGGGACCGCGGCGAGGGCCGGGTGCGCGCTGGCGACGCAGCTCCGGCTCGCGGGGCGGGCGGACGAGGCCCTGGCCCAGGCGCGCGGATCGGCTGCGCTCGCGGGCGCGCTCGGGGAGCGGAGCGTGGAGTCCGACGCGGTCCACTGGGTGGGCGTCCTCGAGCTGGCGGCGGGGCGTCGGCAGGAGGGCCTGGCGGCGCTGCTCCGGTCGCTGGACCTCGCGCGCCAGGCGGGCGACGTGGTCCTCGAGGCCACCACGCTCGGGGGCCTGGGCAGCTGCTACCTCGAGCTCGGCCGGGTGGCGGAGAGCCGCGCGCACACGCTCGCTGCCCTGGCTGCCTGGCGGCGGCTGGAGCGGCCGCGGCGGGAGGCGGAGAGCCTGGTGAACCTCGCCAACCTCGACAGCAACCTGGGGCGCTTCGCGGAGGCGCGCGCGAGCTTCCAGGCGGCGCAGGCGCTCTGCCGCACGGTCGGGTACCGGCGGTTGGAGGCGGTGGTGCTGGGGAACCTGGGCCTCCTGGGCACCCGCGAGGACGGCCGCGCGGACGCGGTCACCAGCTACCTGGCGTCGCTGGAGCTGCACCGGGAGGTGGGGAACCGGCAGGCGGAGGCCTCGGTGGCGACCAACCTGGGGATCCACCACGTGTTGACGGGCTCGCTCGCGGAGGGGCGGCGCTGGCTGGACCACGCGCTGGCGGCGAACGAGGCCGTAGGGGGCCGGTCGCAGGTGGCGTGGGCGCTGGTGGGCCTGGGGGTGCTGGAGGCGCGCGAGGGGCGGGTCGCGGAGGCCTTCGTGGCCCAGCGGCGGGCGTTGGCGCTGGCGCGGGAGCTGCACGCGCGGTGGATCGTGGCCCGCGCGCTCGTGGAGCTGGCGGCGCTGGAGCGGGGCGCGGGACGGCTGGCGGACGCGGCCCCGTTGGTGGCGGAGGCGGAGCGGACGGCGCGCCGCCTGGACGCGCAGGACCTGCTGGTGGAGGTGTTGTGCGAGCGCGCGCTGCACGAGCGCGACCAGGGGCGGGCGGACGCAGCGGCAGCGACGCTGGCGGAGGCGGAGCGGCTGGCGGAGGCGCTGCCGGCACGGTCGTGGTTGGTGGACGTGGCGCTGGACCGGGCACGCGGGCGGACTTGATGGCAGCGTGGGCAGCGGCGCGCAGGCCGAGCGCGTCGGGCCCGGTCAGAGCCTGTCGGCGACGCTCGCCTCGAGCCGCTCGAAGGCGGTGGCGTCGTGGGCAGGGAGGACCACCGCGCCGCCTGCCCACGACTGACGGAGGACGGCCTGGGTCTCCCTCGATCGACGCAGGTCCTGGGCCGCCCCGGTAACGGCACCGCGATCGGTCTGGTCGCGATCGAACGTGGCGTCTCCGACCAGGAGCCAGGTGCCGCCACCGGCCTGGACCCGGATGCCGATGTGCCCCGGCGTGTGTCCCTCGAGCTGAATGGCCTGGACCCGACCGTCCGACGTCAGAGCCTGCACGCCCGTAAACACGCCCGCGGCATCCGGAACCCAGGAGAGATCCCGAACAGGACGGTCTTCCGGCAGTCGGCAGGTGAACGAGCCCACGTGTTTCGGGAGGTTGCCGGGTCCGGTCCAGATCCCCGCGCGGGGCACGTCGCCGAACCCGCCCACGTGGTCGCCGTGGAAGTGCGACACCAACACGTCGTGGACCGACGCGGCGTCGATGCCGGCCGCCGCCAGTCGAGCGCCCAGGGCCTCGTCCGGTCCCGTGTGGAAGCGGAGGTTCTCGCGGTAGAACCACTCGCTCGGGCGGTGGCAGGAGAAGTAGTCGGCGTCGTTGATGTTCAGCGAGGCGCCGGTGTCGAGCATCACCGTGCGCTCGGGGTGCTCCACCACGTAGCTGATGATGGGCATCCACGGACCCCACTTGCGGGCGGCGATGATCGCGGGGAATCGGAACGCACCCACGCCGTGGAACTCCTGGTGGGGGCGCTTCACCCGGACCCAGCCGGTGCGCAGCGCGGTGATGCGGATGTCGCCCGCGACGACCTGGGCCACCTCCGGTACGGCGGCGACGTCGGGCGGATCGGTCGGGGGGGCGGCGAACGTGGAGGAAGCGAGCAGCTGGATCAGGGTCATCCGGCCTCCATATACTGATAGTATTTCAGTGATATTTTATTGGCAACGTTAAAGTGGAGCGAGCTGAGGAAATAGGATCGATGCCGCGAAAGGTCGATGCGACGACGGTGGAGGAGGAGCGCGCCCGGCTCGTGGCGGTGGCGAGCGCGTTGCTGACCCGCGAAGGGCCGGAGGCGGTGACGAACCGGCGCGTCGCGACGGAGGCCGGGCTCACCACGATGGCGCTCTACTCTCGGCTCGGGGGCAAGAGCGGGCTGATCGACGGGCTGATCGCCGAAGGGTTCGAGCGCCTCGCGGAAGCGCAGGCGGCCGTGCCGGCCGACGGCGAGGTGATGGCCGAGCTCGAGGCGCTCTGCGCTCGGTTCCGGGAGGTCGCCCTCGCCCACCCCCAGCACTACCGGCTCATGTTCGGTCGTCACCCCGACTGGGAGCCGGGTCCGGTGGTGCGGCAGGCGGGCCGGCGCACCCTCGATCGGCTCGGTGCTGCGGTGGGGCGCGGGGTCGCGACCGGCGCCGTGCGCGGGGAACCGTTCGCGTTGACGTGGCAGCTGTTCAGCCTCTGCCACGGGTTGGTGTCGATGGAGCTGTCGACCATCGGGGTCCCCCCGGAGCTGCCCCCCGCAGCGGTGTACACGCGAGCGGTCCGGCGGTTCCTCGACCCGAGCGAGCCCGGCCCCGAGCGGTGAGGGTCTGGCCGTTGCAGCTGCACCAACCGCGCAGCGCTTCACTCCCAGGGCGGCAGCGTCCAGAGCTCGACGATGCTGGCGCGATCCACCGGCGCCGTCGCGACCTCGCGGCCGCCTTCCGCGATCGCCATCGCCGAGAGGGAGGTGGAGAGCCAGGCGCGCACCGTCCCGGTCGCCGCCTCGATCACGCTGTTCCCGCCGGCCACCGTGACGATGCCCCCGCCCGCAGCCAGCCACGGGATGCTGCTGCGGCCCCCGACCGACTTCCACCGCTGGACGCCGGCGCCATCGTACGCGGCGACCAGGCCTTTGCTGGTGGTCGCATACAACGTGCCGTCCGGGCCGAACCGCAGGGCCTCTGCCCCGACCAGGGGCGCCTCCCACCGGATCGCGAGCGACGGCAGCTCGAACACCTGCACGATGCCCTTCTCGGCGATCGCCATGGCATTTTCGGAGAGCGCCACGCCCCCGGTCTTGGCGAGGGGCGCCTCGCTCTCTCGCGCCAACCGCTCCGAGAACGGCTCGCTGGGGCCGAAGTCGAACGCCGGATAGCGCCCGACGCGACGCAGGTCGAGGTCGCAGACCAACCGGTGGTGGCCGTTGCGATCCACCTGAAAGGAGCTCCACGCGATGCGGGTCTCTGCGGGCGAGAAGCACACCGCACGCACCCGCCCGACCACGTCGTCCGCGCCGAGCTGCTCGAAGCTGTCCTCGCCGACGCGCCACGTCGAAACGCTGGTGTAGTCGCCCGACATCTTCGAGCCGCCCGGGCGCGCGATCACCAGCGTGTTGCCGGTCAGGCTCAGGGTGGGCGAGCCCTCGACCGGCAGCGTCCGATCCGTCAGGAGGGCGCCCGACTTGCGCGACCAGCTCACCAGCCGCTTCGCGGAGACGCCGACGACCGTGTCCTTCAGGATGGCGACGGACTCGAAGGGTCCTGCCGCCGTCGAACACGCGAGGGTCCGGTTCGGGAGCGAGAGCATGGCTGGAGCTGGCTTTTTCATGGAACGACCGCCGGGTTGGGCGTGTGCCTATCCCGCTGTGACGATCGGACCCGCGAACGTCCTCAGCCGGGTGGGGGGGCGGAACCTCGTCCGCAGACGGGTTGCGCAGCACGGTCACGGCTCCCAGCCGGGGTAGCAGCCCGGCCACTCGAACCGCGGCACCTGATCGTACAGGAACCCAGCGATCCCTTCCTCCGACCCCGCGGCCTGGCACCGCAGCTCCGCGTCCGACTCCACCCGCACCTCCAGGCCCACCGGGTCGAGGTCCCGCGGCATCGGCAGGTTCACCACGAACGGCCGCTCCTCGTCCCCGGGGCCCTGCCGGCACTGCGTCACCTGCTGCTGCGCGAGCGTCGTCTCCACCCCCGACTGCGTCGCCACGATCCGGAACGTCGCCTTCGCGCACGCCTTCATCCCGGCGGCCGGCCTCAACGTGGACTTCGCCGAGAACACGAACCGCGGATCCGGACAGTCCGCAGCCGCCTGCCGCAAAAGCGCCGCACGCTGCGGATCGGCGGGGAACCCGAACCCGAGCGAGCCATGTTCGGTCAACAGCTGTCCCTGGTGCGCGCAGACCCCGTGCAACACGGGCCCCGCGGCGTCGTTCCACTCGAAGACCTCGAAACGGACGTGCTCCTGGGCCTCGTGCCACAGGTCGAACATCGGGCTCTGCGGCTGGTGCACGCCACCGTCCAGGTACCACGGGCTCCGCGGCACCTGCTTGGGCCAGGCCTTCGAGTAGGTCTCGGGGGACAGCGGCACGTCGATGCCCAGGTGGTCGAACTGGAACATGGCGTCCCGCCACACGCGGCGGGGGCGCAGCTTCTGGTCCTGCTGGCACCAGTAGTCCATCGAGACGATCGAGCCGTTCGGATTGAATCGGGCCGCCGGACAAGGCGGCCTGTCCGCGAGATAGTCGTCGGTTTCCCGGTCGATGACCGTGATGCTGATCCCTGCCGACGACGTTCCCACGCTGACGTACACCAACCAT
>JBIKWC010000182.1:0-15032 GCA_044356535.1 Myxococcota bacterium | reverse complement strand
CCGCATGTACAAGAAGCTCGGCGGCATGACGGGAACGGCGTCGACCGAGGCGGCAGAGTTCGCAGCGATCTACAACCTCGACACCATCGTCATCCCCACGAACCGCCCCGTCGCGCGCCTCGACTTCGAGGACGTCATCTACAAGACGCAGATGGAGAAGTTCCGGGCCGTGGTCGCGGAGATCGAGGAGAAGAACAAGCGCGGCCAGCCGGTGCTGGTCGGCACGACCTCGGTCGAGAAGTCCGAGATCGTGGCCAAGCTCCTCCAGCGCAAGGGGATCCCGCACGAGGTCCTCAACGCCAAGAACCACGCCCGCGAGGCCGAGATCGTCGCGCAGGCCGGACGGCTCGGCGCGGTCACGATCTCCACGAACATGGCGGGACGCGGCACCGACATCAAGCTCGGAGGCGACGTCGAGAAGCTGGCGCGCTCCGAGTTCGATCCGGCCACCCAGCCCGAGGAGCACGCTGCCGCCGTCGCGCGGTGGGAGGTCGCCTGCAAGGAGCAGCGCCTGGAGGTGCTCGCCGCGGGCGGCCTGTTCATCATCGGCACCGAGCGCCACGAATCGCGGCGGGTCGACAACCAGCTCCGCGGGCGCTCCGGGCGGCAGGGCGATCCCGGCGGGTCACGGTTCTACCTGTCCCTCGAGGACGACCTCCTGCGCATCTTCGGCTCCGACAAGATCACCGTGTGGATGGAGCGGATGGGCCTCGAGGACGACGAGCCCATCGAGCACCGGTGGATCACGCGGGCGGTCGAGAACGCGCAGCGCAAGGTCGAAGGTCACAACTTCAACCTCCGCAAGAACCTGCTCGAGTACGACGACGTGATGAACTACCAGCGCAAGGGGGTCTACGAGATCCGGCGCCGGGCCCTGGTGGGCGAGAGCATCTCGGAGATGGTCCGCGAAGCCGCCGACAACGTGATCTCCGACATCATGGACGACTTCGTCGTCGAGCAGCTGCGGCCCGAGCACTGGAACATCACGGCCATGCGCGAGAACCTCCAGCGGGTGTTCGAGGTCGGGTGGGAGGAAACCGACTCGCAGCTCCGTGACTTCTCCCGGGAGGAGCTCCGCAAGCGGATGGCCGCCCAGGCGCACGCCGGCCTCGACCGCGTCGAGCAGGAGATGGGACCCGAGCCGTACCGCAGCTTCTCGCGCATGTTGCTGCTGCAGTTCACGGACAGCCTCTGGAAGGACCACCTCCTGGCCATCGATCGCCTGCGCCAGGGTGTGTCGCTGCGCGGCTACGGCCAGCGCAACCCGCTGCTCGAGTACAAGCGCGAGGCGCTCCAGATGTACCAGCAGATGTCGGCGATGCGCGACGAGATGGTCGTGACCCGCCTGTTCCACACCGACGTGAAGATCGCGCAGGCGGCCGCCGAGGTGGAAGGGAAGGGGACTGCGCGGAAGATCCAGGCCGGCACGTTCAAGCCCCAGCCGACCGCCGACCTCGCAGCCGCTGCCGCGCGGGCCCGCGAGCCCCTCCCGCCGCCGCCGCCGGCCGCCGAGGCCGCTCCGTTCAAGGCGCCCGAGAAGGGTGAAGAGGCGAGGTTGTTCGCCTACCAGTACAACATCCGCCGCAACGATCCGTGCCCGTGCGGCTCGGGGCTCAAGCACAAGAAGTGCTGTTACGTCGAGGACTGGCTGCCGCCCGGCGTCGACCTGGCCATGGCCGGCATCGCCGCCGCCGAATCCGTCGGCGCTGCGGTGGAGAACGTCGAGTCGGCCGTGGACGAGTCCCCGATGGACCTCCCCGCGCCCGCGCTCCCGGACTTCCTGCTCGACGCGTACGCACCGCCCGACCTCTCCGGCTTCGACGACGAGGACGACGAGGACGAAACGCACGATGAGCCCGAGGACGAGGCAGGCAGCAGCGTCGCCGCCGTGACCACCCCGACCGAGGGTGCACCTGCCATCCCGCCGGCACTCGAGCCGGACGACGCCGACGAGCCGCCCACCGATCAGGGCGAACCGCCCGAGTCGAGGGCCTGACTCGCCACCCAGGGGGCGGGGATTGGCTCCTGGCCGAGCCCCGTGCTACTTCTTCGCCGCGCGCGTAGGGCGCGCGATCACACACGTCGAACGGTCGAAGCGACCCGGACGCTCCCCGGTGCCTGCGAAACGCAGGTCGGAGCGCCTGCCGACGGAGGAACAAACCGGAGGAACACCATGAACGTATCGTTGCGCGATCTCCTGCAGGCCGGCGTCCACTTCGGTCACCAGACCCGTCGTTGGAACCCGAAGATGAAGCCGTACATCTACGGCGCGAAGAACGGCGTCCACATCATCGATCTCCAGCGCACTGCGCGCGGGCTCGTGGAGGCGTCGCGCTTCCTCACCCAGACCGTCGGCCACGGCGGCAGCATCCTCTTCGTCGGCACCAAGCGCGCCGCCCGCGACATCGTCGCCGAGGAGTCCGCCCGCTGCCAGATGTTCCACGTCAACAACCGCTGGCTCGGTGGCACGCTCACCAACTGGCAGACGGTGAAGAAGTCGATCGACCGCCTCGTGCAGCTCGAGAAGGCCCGCGACGAAGGCCGCTTCGATGTCCTCACGAAGAAGGAAGCGCTCGGCGCGCACCGCGAGATCGAGAAGATGAACATCAACCTCGGCGGCATCAAGGGCATGCGCGGCCTGCCGTCCTGCCTGTTCATCGTCGACCCCAAGAAGGAGCACATCGCCGTCAAGGAAGCCAACACCCTCGGCATCCCCGTGGTGGCGCTGTGTGACACGAACTGCGACCCCTCCGGGATCCAGTACGTCATCCCCGGCAACGACGACGCGATCAAGTCGATCCGGCTGTTCACCGCCGCGATCGCCGACTCCGTGACCGAGGGCCGCGCCGCTTCCACGGGCCGTGGCGGTGGCCAGCAGGCCGGCGCCTATGTCGGCAACGACGCCGACGAGGCCGGGGACGCGGAGCTCGCGCGCCGCGCTTCCGCCGAGCCGGACGCCGACGAAGAAGAGAACTGAGCTTCCCCGCGGGGCCGGCCAGCGCCGACCCCGCAACCGGCCGGGTGAGTTCATCCGGCGCCGATTCCACAGTTTCCATCGCATCGGTAGTGGAGAGAGATCATGGGCGCGGCCGAAGACATCAAGAACCTCCGCGAGCGCACGGGCGCTGGCATCCTCGACTGCAAGAAGGCGCTCGGCGAGTCCGGCGGCGACGTCGAGAAGGCGATCGACTGGCTCCGGGCCAAGGGCATCTCGAACGCCGCCAAGAAGTCGGCCCGCCAGGCCACCGAAGGCATGGTCGTGTCGTACATCCACGCAGGCGGCAAGATCGGCGTGCTCGTCGAGGTCAACTGCGAGACCGACTTCGTGGCCCTCAACGACGGGTTCCGCACGTTGTGCAATGACATCGCGATGCACATCGCGGCGTCCACGCCCGAGTTCGTCTCCAAGGAAGACGTGCCGGCCGACGTCATCGCGCGCGAGCGCGAGGTCCAGAAGGCCCGCGTCATGGAAGAGGGGAAGCCCGCGCACATCGCCGACAAGATCGTCGAGGGTCGCATGTCCAAGTTCTACGAGGACGCCTGCTTGCTCGAGCAGACCTTCGTGAAGGACGACACGAAGAAGGTCAAGGACATCATCACCGACGCGATCGCGAAGATCGGCGAGAACATCAAGGTGCGCCGGTTCGTGAAGTTCACGCTCGGCGAAGGCCTGGAGAAGAAGTCGACCGACTTCGCGGCCGAGGTCGCCGCACAGCTGGGTGGGTGACATGGACGAGTTCCTCGAGGCGCTCGACGCCGACATGAAAGGTGCCCTCGAGGCGCTCGACCGTGAGCTCGCCAAGGTCCGCACGGGCCGGGCCACGCCCAAGCTCGTCGACGGCGTCATCGTCACGGTGCAGTCGTACGGCACCTCCATGCCGTTGAACCAGCTCGCCACCGTCCAGGCGCCGGACGCCCGCTTGTTGACCATCTCGCCCTGGGACAAGGGCACGATGGCCGACATCGAGCGGGCGATCCTGGCCGCCGGGCTCGGGCTCAACCCCAGCAACGACGGCCAGATCATCCGGCTGCCGGTGCCGCCCCTCACGCAGGACCGCCGCAAGGACCTGGTGAAGATGGCGAAGAAGGCCGGCGAGGACGCCAAGGTCCGTGTCCGGCTGATTCGGCGCGAGTACAACGACATGTTCAAGGAGGGGGAGAAGGGCGGAGACATCTCCGAAGACGACCTCACCCGCATGCTCGACAAGGTCCAGGAGTCCACGGATCGGTACGTGGAGAAGGTGGACGCCCTGGTCGCCAAGAAGGAGGCCGAGGTCCTCGAGGTCTGATGTCCACCCCCGCGCCCACGGGCCTTCCGCGCCACGTCGCCATCATCATGGACGGCAATGGGCGCTGGGCCACCGAGCGGGGTCTCCCGCGCACCGCTGGCCACGAGGCTGGCGCGGACTCCGTACGCGAGATCGTGCGGGCCTGTCGCCGCCTCGGCGTGCAGTACCTCACGCTGTACAGCTTCAGCACCGAGAACTGGGGCCGCCCCGACGAAGAGGTCGACGCCCTGATGGTGCTCCTCGCCCGCTACCTCGTCGAGGAGCGCGCGGAGATGATGGACAACGGCATCCGGCTGCAAGGCATCGGGGAGCTCGAGCGCCTGCCGCCACACGTGCGCTCGCTCCTGCACGAGGTGAGCCGGCACACGCGCGACAACGGCGGCCTGCTCTTGACGCTCGCGTTGTCCTACGGCTCCCGGACGGAGATCGTCGACGCTGTCCGCCGCATCGCGCGCGAGGTGGCATCCGGGACCCTCTCGCCCGAGGACATCGATCAGGACACCGTCTCCGCGCACCTCTACACCGCGGGTGTGCCCGATCCAGACCTCCTCGTCCGTACCTCCGGCGAACTCCGCCTGTCGAACTTCCTGCTCTGGCAGGTCGCGTACTCCGAGATCTACGTGACCGACGTGATGTGGCCGGACTTCCGGACCCCACAGCTCGAGGCTGCGTTCGCGGCCTATGCAGCGCGCCAGCGCCGGTTCGGGAAGACGGGCGAACAGGTGACGCCGTGATCCAGCGGCTCGGGGCCGCAGCGGTGGGGCTGGCGGTGCTCCTGCCCGCCGTGATCTTCGGAGGAGAGCTCGCCGTCGACGTGGTCGTGCCGCTCGCCGCCGCGGTGTGTGTCGCCGAGTACGCCGCGATGGCCTTCCCCGCCGATCGGGTCGCCAAGGGGCTGTTCGTCGGGCTCGGCTGCATCGCGGTCCACGCTGCCA
The DNA here is from genome assembly GCA_044356535.1 of Myxococcota bacterium. GTDB lineage: Bacteria > Myxococcota_A > UBA796 > UBA796 > JACKER01. Next base: position 9,808 of record JBIKWC010000182.1, on the reverse strand, counting down.
CCCTGTACCTGGGCCTGGCGTGGTGGGGGCCGGCCTCGATGCTGGTCACCCTCGCTGCGTTCGTCTTCGTCACGTTCCGCCCGGGCGAGACCCTGGAGCCAGCCGCCGGTGACGTAGCCAGGCTCGTGCTCGGGGTGGGCTGGATCACGATGCTCACCACCTTGTGCCTGCTCCGGCGGCTGGACCACGGGCTCGCGTGGTGTTTTCTCGTGCTCGCGGTGAGCTGGCTCGGCGACACGGGCGGCTACTTCGCCGGGAAGTACCTGGGCAGTCATCCGATGTATCCGAAGGTTTCACCGAAAAAGACGTGGGAAGGGGCGTTCGGCGGCGTTATCTTCGCGACTGTGGGTACCTGGGTCGTCAGTAGGGTGGGCCTCCCCGAGCTGTCGTTCGTGGTGGTGCTGATCGCGGGTCCCACGCTGTGTGTGGCGGGGATCGTCGGCGACCTGTCGGAGTCTCTCCTCAAACGGTCCTTCGGCGTGAAGGACTCGGGGTGGATCATGCCGGGACACGGCGGGTTGCTCGATCGCATCGACTCCGTGTTGTTCGTCGCTCCGCTCGTGTGGGTGCTCGCCCAGGTGGTGTCCACTTGACCGACCACGCGCGGCGCGCGCTCGTCTCGATCACCATCGCCGTGCTGGCGGTCGGTGGGATGGTCGCGGCCGGGCGCGGGGACGTCGCGTTCAAGATCGCGTCGTTCGGGATCATGGTCGGGGTCCTCGTGGTGGTCCACGAGCTCGGGCACTTCCTGGTCGCGAAGGCGTTCGGCATCGGCGCGCCCACGTTCTCGCTCGGGATCGGCCCCGCGGTGTTCCGGTTGTTCCGCTGGCGGGGCACGGACTTCGTGATCTCTGCGTTGCCCGTCGGGGGCTACGTGAAGCTCGCGGGAGCGGACGCGTTCGGTGACGAAGACGCCGACAACCAGGTCGATCCGTCCCTCGACTTCATGCGGCGCCCGGTCTGGCAGCGGTTGCTGGTGATGCTCGCCGGCCCCGGGATGAACCTCCTGCTCCCGTTCGTGTTGTTCACTGCGGTGTTGATGTTCGGGGAGCCGCAGCCGGACAACTCGGTCGGCACGGTGTTGCCGGGCTCTCCCGCTGCCGCGCTCGGTCTCCGGCCCCTGGACCGCATCGTCGCGGCGGCCAGCGAGCCCGTGGACACCTGGACGGACCTCGTGACCGTCCTCGACGACCACGTCGGGGAGCCGGTCACGCTCACGATCGCGCGAGGCGACCGCGAGTTCGAGGTCGTCGCGCCCGGGGATGCCGTCCGGATGACGAAGGAGGGGTTCGTCGACACCGAGCACTTCGGCGTCTGGCAGTCTCGCCGGTCGTCGCGGATCGGCGTCTCGGACCCCACGTCGCCCGCTGCCCGCGCTGGACTCGTCACCGGCGACGGAATCGTCGAGGTCGACGGCGCTGCCATCCGCACGTTCGAGGAGCTCCTGGCTGCCCTGTCGCCGGACCAGCCCCACCAGGTGGTGCGCGTGCGCGCCCTCGAGGGTTCCGTCGATCGGGCGACCATCACCCTCACGCCCGACCCCTCCTGGCAACCCGACCGGGTCGAGCCCGATCCCAACCCCTGGGGCCTGCTTCACGCCACGCTGTTCGTCGGTGAGGTGCTCGCCGACTCGGCCGCCGGGGTCGCCGGTGTTCGCGCCGCGGACCGCTTCCTGTCGATCGACGGCACCGGAGTGGACTGCTGGGCCGACGTATTGACCCTCGTGAAGCGCACGACGAGCGAAGCCAAGGCAGAGGCCGAGGTCCGCTCGCTCGAGCTCCACGTCGTGCGCGAGGGTCAGGAGCTCGCGCTCACGTTCACACCGCGGGTCGAGCGCGAGATCGTGGCCGGCATCGTGGGGTTCCGGCCGGTGATGGGGGTCCGCCAGTTCGGCGAGACCTACGTCGACGGTCCCGACATCTCCAAGTACTACTCGCTGCCGCAGGCGTTCGGGCGCGCGTCGGAGGAGAGCTTCGCGGTGTTCGAGCGCACCCTCACCGTGCTCGGCGGGCTCGTGTTCGGCGACATCCGCATCAGCGAAGGGCTCGGTGGACCCGTCGAGATCTTCCGGGTCGCGGGCAAGAGCGCCGAAGCCGGTCCGTTCACGTACGTCCGCGTGATGGGGATGATCTCCATCAGCCTCGGCATCTTCAACCTGCTCCCCGTACCCGCGCTCGATGGCGGCCACATCGCCGTGTACGCGGTCGAGGTCGTGCGGGGCCGGCCGTTGTCGCTGCGGATCCGCGAGCGGATCCAGATGGCGGGGATCCTGGCGTTGGTCGCCCTGGTCCTCACGGTCACGGTGATGGACTTCCACCGGCTGCTGGGCTCGTGACCGCGTGCTGCGGCTGAACCGCGGGGTGCGGCTCATCGGGTTCGACACGGCGGGGCCGGTCGTCGGCGTGGCCGCGGCGGACGGCCTGCGCTTCGCGGAGCGGGCGGTGCGGGTCGCGCGGGGGACCGAAGGGGTGCTCCCGGCGCTCGTGGAGGCCGTCCTCGCAGAGGTCGACCTGTCCCTCGGAGCCCTCGACGCGGTGGTGGTCGCCGTGGGGCCCGGTGCGTTCACCGGCCTCCGCGTCGGGATCAGCGCCGCCACCGCGCTGGCCCTGGCGGTCGGGCTCCCCGTCGTCGCCGTCGATTCGCTGACCTCGCGCGCCCTCGCGGCGGGGTTTGGCCCGGAGCCCTCGTCGGCCTGGCTCGATGCGCGCAAGGGCAGGGTGTACGCGTCCCGGTGGGATGCGGAGGGCACGCTCCAGTCGGGTCCCCTGGACGTGCCGCCCGAGGTCGCGCTGGCAGGGTGTGCGGCGCCGTTCCGGGTCACCGGAGAGGGCGCGCTGGTGTACCGGGCGCTCATCGAGCGGGCGGGCGGGACGGTCCACGCGGACGCGGCGGACCCGGGTCTCCGAGGGTTGCTGCAAGAAGGGGCCCGCCGGTTCGCTGCGGGGGAGGGTCGCGACCCCGGTGAGGTCGCGCCGCTCTACGTCCGTGCGCCGGACGTGGGTGGGTGACGGGTTACCCACCGGGTCCGGAGGCGCGGGGATGGGGACGGATCTGACCATCGCGGTGGCTGGGGCGACAGGGGCCATCGGCGGGGAAGTGGTGAAGCTGCTCGATGGGTGCCGCTGGCGGCCATCGAGGGTGCAAGCGCTCGCGAGGGCCTCCACCGCCACCACCCACGTCGAGTACGGCGACGACCGCGTGCCCGTGGACGACGTCAACACCGACCTCGACGGCGCGGACGCCCTGGTGGTCGCGGTTCCGGCGGCAGCCGCGGGCGACGTCGTGCAGAAGGGGCTGCAGCTCGGCCTCCCCACGGTCGACGTCTCGGGCGCGACCGCGCTCGACCCCTCGGTCCCGCTCGTGGTGCCGTGGATCAACCCGGAAGCGCTCGCGGACGTGCCCCGGGGCGTGGTGGCCGTCCCCGACGCCGCCGCGACCCTCATCGCCTCGTTGCTCGGTCCCCTGCGCCGCGCCGGCATCAGCGGAGACGCCGACGCCACGGTCCTCGTGCCCGCCTCCCGGGAAGGCCGGGCCGGGATCGACGAGCTGTCGCGCCAGGTGGTGGCCTTGTTCAACACGCAGACCCCGCCGCGGAAGGTGTTCCGCGAAGGCCTCGCGTTCGACCTGCTCCCCACGGTGGGGACCCTCGAGGCCGACGGCGGGACCGACGTCGAGGGCCGGATCAGCGCGCAGGTGCAGCGGCTCGTGGGGGCGCCGGTGGTGTCCACGCTCGTCGGGGTACCGGTGTTCAGCGGCGTGTCGGTCATCCTCGGCATCCACCTGGACCGCGCGGCCCCGGCAGACCTGATCTCCCGGATCCTGGCCGACGGTGGCGTTCGCCTGCCGGAGGCGCCTGGAGCCCGCTACCTGCCGCGTCCCCGCCGGGTCGAGGGCCAGCCGTTCGCCCACCTCGGGCGCATCCGCATGGTCGCCGACGGCCGTCGGGTCGTGCTCTGGGCGTCGATGGACAACCTGCGGACCACGGCTGCGGCGGTGGTGGCCCTGCTCGCCTCGCTCCTCCGGATCGATCGCGACACCTGACAGGTTGGCGGCGGGCCGTACCTCCGACCAGCCGCCGTGACACTCTGTCCGAAGTCGGCCGCGACGCTGGCGGGAAGGCAGGTGGAAGCGACCTCTCCGCCCGCCGTGAAGGTGGCATGGTGGTTGCAGACTTCGCGGACGGTACATGATGTGGCTGGTTGGAGAGTCGATGCTCCTCACGTGGTGGTCGGTCGTCGCGGTCGCTTCGCCTCCGGATCGGACCGTTCGGTTGTTCGAGGTCGACGACGGAGGCGGCTACGTCGAGCGCATGCAGCTGTCGTCGGACGGCGCGCTGCTGGTCGGCCGCACCCGGACGTCCAAGGTCGGCTTCCTGCTGAACACCAACACCTGGGAGACCGACGCCTCCGCTGCGCGCTCCCCCGTCGGGTCGTTCGTCGGCCCCGACGAAGGCGGGTGCTCGGTCTCCGCCATCGCCACGTCCCCCGCCACCAGCGGCTGGAACGTGTGGGTCGCCTGTGAGGACGGCCAGCTCCTCCGGTACGAGTACACCGGCGCCGGCGCCCCCACGCTCGCCGCGGAAGACGCCCAGGTCGAGGTCGACGCGCGGCTCGACGGCGTCTGGTTCGACCCCGAGTCGAACCTCGTGTATGCCCTGGCCGCGGCGGACGGGGTGGCAGGCTCGCTGCACACGATCGATCCCTCGACGCTGGCGGTCGACGCGGCGGCGACGTTCCCCAAGGTCCTCGCGACCAACGGGTTCGCCGAGGGCGTGGTGGTCGAGTCCGGTGGTGCACCCACGCTGGTGATCAGCCACGGCGGCTCGAACATGTCCCATGTGCTGCTGGGGGTCGGGAACAACGGGTTCCTGCAGAGCGGCATCGCCGGCGGGTTCGGCTGTAGCGACATGTGCCCGGCGCCCGGTGGCGACGTGTTCTGCGTGGACCCGGTCGGCGCCATCGCCCGGTACCAGCTCGCGAGCCGCCTGTTCCTGGGCCTCGGTCTCGTGCTCGACCAGCCGCGTGGGGTCGGTGCGTCGCTCGATCTGGACGACGGCTGGCTGGCGGTGACCGGGAACCGCGTGTTCGTGTGGGAGATGTCCGACGCGAACACCGTCGTGGTCGACGGCGGGCCGTACTACGAGTCCGACCCCGACGCCGACAACCCCATCCAGGACATCGTGACCGCCAACGGGTACATGTTCGGCGGCGGAGAGGCCGGGTACATCCACGTGGTCACCCAGAACCCGTGGATCTACCCGAGCACCGTCATCGTCTCGAAGCTCGAAGGCGACACCCCCGTCGCGGCATCGGTGTTCCAGCGCGGAGACCGCGTCCAGCTCGTGTTCGCGGTGAACCAGGAGGGCTCCTACGAGGTGGTGCTCGGCGGAGAAGGGCCGAACGACACCGCGGGCCGGGTCGTCGCCGAGGGCGACCTCGTGACGGTCGACACCGAGGGCGGACCGGTGATCGCCGGCTCGGCCACGTTCGAGATCGACGGATCGTTCGAGGAAGGGACCAACTTCGTGTGGTTGCGGGCCCTGAACGAGCTGGGCGACGCCGGGCACGGGGCGGCCTCGATCGTCGTCGACAACCCACCCGGTGCCCCCGGGGTCGGGCTCGGGTTCGGCGAGCAGTCGATCAAGGTCAACATCGACGGCATCCCCGACAAGGACCTGTCTCACTACGTCGTGTGGATCAGCGACCAGCGGTTCGCGGCAGCCGACTTCGCCACCGGCGGTCCGACCACCTTCCGCGAGCCGCGCAGGCTCGTCGCGGCCCCGGGGACGGACCCGTCGTTCGTCTTCGAGGGGCTCGTGAACGGACAGACGTATTACGTTGCAGCGCGCGCCTACGACGAGTCAGGAGCCGAGAGCGTCATGAGCCCCGTGAAGTCCGAGATTCCCCGCAGTGTGTACTCCGCGGCCCAGCAGGTCGGTGATCCCGGGGGGACTCCGTGCTCCACCAGCTCCGGGGCAGCGTCCGGGATGTTGGCGGTCCTCGCAGCTGGCGCGCTCGCTGCCCGTCGCCGCACCCGCGGGCTGGCGCTGGTCGCTGCGCTGGTCGCCCCGGCCGCCGCGAACGCGCAGGACGCCGACAAGGACCCGTGGTGGCGGCAGGACACCACGCCGGCCCGCGCGAACATGGAGGTCCGGTACGGCGTGATCAACCTGCTCGATCAGACCCTCGACGAGCACTACCAGCAGGGCGCCCACAACCTCCTGCAGGTCGAGGTCGGTCCGCAGTTCTTCCACGTGTTCGAGGTCGACCTCGGCACCGGGTTCCTGCAGGAGCTCGACTTCCTCCGGGACTCCGGCGGGTTGCCCTCCGATCAGCGCACGATGATCACCTGGTATCCGTTCCAGCTCGACGCCACGTTCCGCGCCCACTTCGTGGACGAGCAGCCGGTGGTGCCGTTCGTCCGGTACGGGTGGGACTACGTGTTGTGGTCCGAGAAGTTCGATTCTGCCCCCGGGGGCCCGAAGTCGAGCATCCGCGGTGGGAAGTTCGGCACCCACTATGCCCTCGGCGGGAACTTCCTCCTCGACCTCGTGCAACCGGGGCGGGCGAGCTTCCTCGAGACCCGCACGGGCATCAACGACTCCTGGCTCACGATCGAGTGGCGCCGCCAGCGCGTGGACGCTCGCAGCGCACCGTGGGCCGGACGCGACGACCAGCTCGGCGCCGCGAAGCGCCCGCTCGACTTCTCCGGCGACGCGGTGACGCTCGGCCTCAAGCTCGACTGGTAACGGTGCGCTGGCGGCTCGACGTCGAATACGACGGCGCCCCGTACGCGGGGTTCCAGCTCCAGCAGAACGCCCACACGGTCCAGGCGGAGCTGGAGCGGGCGCTGTGCACGTTGTTCGCAGAGGACGTTCGGATCCGCCCCGCGGGTCGGACCGACACGGGTGTCCACGCAGAGCAGCAGGTGGTGGTGTTCGACTCGGACGTGGTCCGCAGCCCCCACCAGGTCCGCGAAGGCCTCAACGCGTTGTTGCCCGACAGCATCGCCTGTGTCGTCGCTCGCCCGGTGGCCCAGACCTTCGACCCGCGCCACCACCCCCACGTCAAGACGTACGTGTACACCTGGCTCGACCGCCCGGGACGCAGCCCCTTGCGCCGTCACCGGGTCTGGGCCGTCCGACACCCGCTCGACGCGGCCGTGATGCACGAGTCGGTCCAGGTCCTGGTGGGCACCCACGACTTCTCGAGCTTCCGCGCGATCGGGTGCAGCTCGACCCACCCGGTTCGAACGGTACCCGAGGCCCGCGTGGACCGCCTGGGAGACACGGTCGAGCTCACGATCCGGGGAACCGGGTTCCTGCGGCACATGGTCCGCATCCTCGCCGGCACGCTCACGGACATCGGCAGGGGGCGCAAGCCGGTCTCGCACCTGCAGGCCGTGCTGGAGGCACGCGACCGCGCGAGCGCCAGCCAGACCGCGCCGCCCCAGGGGCTGACGTTGCGATCGATCCGGTACGAAGGCGAGTGATGACGCAAGCGGCGCCGCCCGGACCCGGACGGCACCCTGCGGCGCGCTCAGTCGATCTCTTCGCCGCCGCCGCTCTCTTCCTCTTCGTCCTCGCCGAGGAGGCCGAGCTCGTCGTCGTCGTCGCTCTCCTCGTCGTCCACGCCGAGCTCTTCGTCGAGGTCGTCCTCTTCGAGCTCGTCGGACTCGGCCTCGGCGCGCTTGCGCCCGCCGCCCTTGGACAGCAGCGACTTGATGTCCCGCACGGGCGCCTCGCGCTGGTCGGCGTTGCACTCCGGACAGGTCGGGAGCGGCTTCCCGAGGTCGTAGAACTTCGTTCCGCAGGCGTAGCAGACGTACCGCGAGCCCAGGCGGGCCTTGTCGAGCATTCGCTCCTCCCGAGAGGTCCCCCAGGTAGCACTCCGCCACCCCGCGTCAAGGCGGGGTGAGGTGGAGGGGTGGTCGCGACCAGTGACGGCGGGTAGGAGGGACGGGCATATGGTGAAACGAGGAGGATCCATGTCGCGGTTGATGCCGGTGCTCGTGATGACCCTGGCGGCGTGTGCGGGGAACACCACCGAGGTGGCGTTCACCGAGGACCTCCGCATCGACGGCGGCGAAGAGGAGTTCGACTCGATCGAGTCGGAGGGAACCGAGCTGTGCGTCACGTCGCAGGGCGTCGTGTACGTCCTGTGGATGGACGACCGCGGTGGCGAGGACAAGCGCGACATCTGGATGAACCGCTCGGTCACGCGCGGCGGCGACGGAGAGGACGGTGGTCCCGTCAAGGAGGCGTGGTTCACCACCCCCGTGCGCGTCAACCAGGGCGACGGCAACGTCTGGAACCCCGAGATGTACTGCAACGAGGTCGGGGTGTTCGTGGTGTGGGAGGACGATCGCGACGGCGTCCTCGAGAACCACCAGATCTACTTCAACCGCTCGGTCGATCAGGGCGAGACGTTCGAGCTCGAGGACACCTTGATCGAGGGCCTCCTCGATCCCGAGGGCAACTCGATGAGCCTCGAGCCCAAGATCGTGGGTCGCGGACAGGACCTGTTCGTCACCTGGTACGACTCCCTCAACGGCGCGTACGACATCTACATGAGCTCCCACGGGTCTGCGGGCGACCCCGGCGAGGACTGGCGCACCCCGATCCGGGTCGACTCCGACGACCCCGCGGGCGCGGCATACTCCGCCCACCCGGAGATCGCGGTCTCCGAGAACGGGTCGGACGTCTGGATCACCTGGGAGGATTCGCGCGACGGCAAGCCCGACGTGTACCTCGCGCGGTCGTCGAACCAGGGCCAGACCTTCGAGGAGGACCAGCGCCTCGACGGCGGCGACGACAACGGCTCCGCCGACTCGTTCACGCCCCAGATCTGCACCGACCAGCTCAACCAGGTCTACGTGTTCTGGCACGACTCCCGCGGCGGAGACCTCGCCGACATCTACATGAACTACTCCGCCAACAAGGGCGTGCAGTGGTTCGCCGCCGCCAACCGGCTCGACACCGACGCCCCCGGGATCGCGAACTCGCTCTTCCCCAAGTGCGTGATGAACGGCGGGAAGGCCCACGTCGCCTGGGAGGACCGCCGCAACGACAACTACGACGTGTTCTACCGCGTGATCGCGAACGGGATCCCGGGTGAGGAGATCCGCGCGGACGCCGGTACGCCGGACGGGCAGTCGAACTCGGTCGAGGTCCGCGTCGCGACCGATCTCGACGTGGTCGCCGTGATGTGGTCGGACGATCGGGCAGCGCAGGAGGGCACCGGCTTCAGCGACCTCTACTACAACTACAGCGAAGGCGGCAGCGACTTCATCACCTTCGACGGCGACACCACCGGCGACCTCCGCATGGACTCGATGTACGACGGCCAGTCGTTCAAGCTGGACACGAACTTCGTGATCCTCGGCGGCGAGTGGTACTCCGCCTGGACCGACGGCCGCGCCGGCACGGCCGACGTGTACTTCCAGCGGCGCGCGATCGGGGAGGGGACCCTTCCGCCCTCCCTCGCCGAGCTCGAGGACCAGCAGGAGCAGTGAGTCGTCGCCCCACTTCGGGGCCCTTTCCCACCGGAAGCCCGCGGGTCGCTTGACGCGCCTGCGGGGGACCGATAGTCGCTGGGGGTCTCGGGCGCGCGGCCCGCTCCGGCCTTCCCGCGGCATCGCCGCACCGGCCCGCACCGCGGACCCGACACGAGGATCGAGAAGAACCATGGGTACCTTTTCCGCCAAGCCGCTCGAAGTCGAGCGCAACTGGTTCGTGGTCGACGCTTCGGAATACGAGCTCGGCCGCCTTGCCACCCGGATCGCGATGGTGTTGCGCGGCAAACACAAG